>NZ_JBIWAM010000024.1:0-83459 GCF_044760065.1 Pseudomonas sp. NPDC098740
GAGAACAGACTGAATAACAAAATCATCATAGCACTCGAAGCAGAGCAGATGACCAAAGAGATCCCTACCTTTGCCCCGGGCGACACCATTGTCGTTCAGGTGAAAGTGAAGGAAGGCGACCGTTCGCGTCTGCAAGCGTTCGAAGGTGTTGTTATCGCCAAGCGTAACCGCGGCGTAAACAGTGCTTTCACCGTTCGTAAAATCTCCAACGGTGTTGGCGTAGAGCGTACTTTCCAGACCTACAGCCCGCAAATCGACAGCATGGCCGTTAAACGTCGCGGTGACGTACGTAAAGCCAAGCTGTACTACCTGCGTGACCTGTCCGGTAAAGCAGCTCGCATCAAGGAAAAACTGGCTTAAGTCCAGCTTCCGATGCAGAAAAAAGCAGCCTACGGGCTGCTTTTTTGTTGCCTGCGATTTATCTTCCCTGACCGTACTGTCGGTCTTGCCTGAGCCTTTATGCCCGCCATCGATCATCCTTTGATAGACCAGTTTCTCGACGCTCTGTGGCTGGAGAAAGGTCTTTCCGATAACACCCGCGATGCCTATCGCAGCGACCTGGCCCTGTTCAACGGCTGGCTGCAGGAGAAGGGGCTGGATTTGATCAACGCCGGCCGCGAATTGATCCTCGATCACTTGGCCTGGCGTCTGGAGCAAAACTACAAACCCCGCTCGACGGCGCGATTTCTCTCCGGCGTGCGTGGCTTCTATCGCTATTTGCTGCGGGAAAAGCTGATTGCAGTCGATCCGACCTTGCGTGTCGATATGCCGCAGCTGGGTCGACCACTGCCTAAATCCTTGTCGGAAGCGGATGTGGAGGCCTTGTTAAAAGCACCTGACCTGAGCGAAGCCATCGGCCAACGTGACCGCGCCATGCTCGAAGTGCTTTATGCCTGCGGCTTGCGTGTGACGGAACTGATCAGCCTGACGCTGGAGCAGGTCAATCTGCGCCAAGGCGTGCTGCGAGTGATGGGCAAGGGCAGCAAGGAGCGGCTGGTGCCGATGGGCGAGGAGGCGATTGTCTGGGTCGAGCGTTACATGCGCGATGGCCGCCAGGAGCTGCTTGGCGGGCGTCCCAGTGATGTCATGTTCCCCAGCCAGCGCGGCGAGCAGATGACTCGGCAGACCTTCTGGCATCGCATCAAGCACCAGGCCAAGGTTGCCGGGATCGGCAAGTCGCTGTCGCCGCATACCCTGCGTCATGCCTTTGCCACCCACTTGCTCAACCACGGCGCCGACCTGCGGGTAGTGCAAATGCTGCTCGGCCACAGCGATCTGTCGACCACGCAGATCTACACCCATGTCGCCCGCGCACGTTTGCAGGACCTGCATGCCAAACACCATCCACGCGGCTGAACACAACCTTGTAGCAGCTGGCGAAGCCTGCGTTCGGCTGCGCAGCAGTCGTGAGATCAGGCACTGCGGTGTTTCAGTTAAACCGCGAGCTCAGAATTTACGACTGCTGCGCAGCCGAACGCAGGCTTCGCCAGCTGCTACACAGGTTCTGTGGCGTCTGGTCCTGCGTCACCCGCATTCGGCCACAGGGGCCTTATGTGGTAGGCTTTGCCGGTTTGCACGATGGGCGTTTATGACCCGGTGTTTCGGCACGGGCGTTCTGATCGTCCCATTTGTCCGCCTTCAGGAGTTCTCATGCGTCTGACCCAGATTTTCGCCGCCGCAGCCATTGCGTTGGTCAGCACCTTTGCCGTCGCCGATGACGCGGCCGACAAAGCCATTCGTAAAAGCCTGGAAAACCTCCAGCTCGAGGTGCCGGTAGAAAGCATCACCGCCAGCCCGCTGCCAGGTCTGTACGAAGTCAAACTCAAGGGCAGCCGCGTACTCTACGCCAGCGCCGACGGCCAGTACGTCGTTCAGGGTTACATGTTCCAGCTCAAGGACGGCAAACCGGTCAACCTGACCGAGAAGACCGAACGCCTGGGCGTTTCCAAACTGGTCAACGCAATCCCGGTCGCGGAAACTGTGGTTTACCCGGCGATCGGCGAAACCAAATCGCACATCACCGTGTTCACCGACACCACCTGCCCGTACTGCCACAAACTGCACGCCGAAGTGCCTGAGCTGAACAAGCGCGGCATCGAAGTGCGTTACGTCGCCTTCCCGCGCCAGGGCCTGGGCTCGCCGGGTGATGAACAGCTGCAAGCGGTCTGGTGCTCGAAAGACAAGAAAGCCGCCATGGACAAAATGGTCGACGGCAAGGAAATCAAGGCCGCCAAGTGCGATAACCCGGTTTCCAAGCAGTTCGCCCTCGGTCAGTCGATCGGCGTGAACGGTACACCGGCCATCGTTTTGGCCGACGGCCAGGTCATTCCGGGCTACCAGCCTGCGCCACAAGTCGCCAAACTGGCGCTGGACGCGAAATAAATTCACATCGTCACGGTCAGCCATTGACGATCATGGTTCGGCGGCAGCGTTCGCCGAGCCATTAATAGAGAACCGCGAGTATGCGGTTGTTTTCACGGCCGGCCTTGAGTCGGCCGTTTTATGGGGAGTTCACAGTGAAACCGGTCAAAGTAGGCATCTGTGGGTTAGGGACCGTCGGTGGCGGTACCTTCAACGTACTTCAGCGTAACGCCGAGGAAATTGCTCGTCGTGCCGGGCGTGGAATCGAAGTGGCACAAATTGCCACACGCACGCCAAAGCCTCAGTTCCAAACGACCGGTATTGCGATTACCGACGATGTCTTCGAAGTGGCCACGAACCCTGAGATTGACATCGTAATAGAGCTGGTGGGCGGCTACACCGTTGCCCGAGAGCTGGTACTCAAGGCCATCGAGAATGGCAAGCATGTGGTCACCGCGAACAAGGCACTGATTGCCGTTCACGGTAATGAAATTTTCGCCAAGGCCCGGGAGAAGGGCGTGATTGTGGCGTTCGAAGCCGCCGTGGCCGGTGGCATTCCGGTGATCAAGGCGATCCGTGAAGGCTTGTCGGCCAATCGCATCAACTGGGTCGCCGGCATCATCAACGGCACCGGCAACTTCATCCTCACCGAAATGCGTGAGAAGGGCCGCACCTTCGAAGACGTACTCGCCGAGGCGCAAGCCCTGGGTTACGCCGAAGCCGATCCGACCTTCGACGTTGAAGGCATCGACGCGGCCCACAAGCTGACGATCCTGGCGTCCATCGCGTTCGGTATTCCGCTGCAGTTCGACAAGGCCTACACCGAAGGCATCACCAAGCTGACCACCGCTGACGTGAACTACGCCGAAGCGCTGGGCTATCGCATCAAGCACCTGGGCGTGGCGCGCAGCACCGCGGCCGGCATCGAACTGCGCGTGCACCCGACGCTGATCCCGGCCGATCGCCTGATCGCCAACGTCAACGGCGTGATGAACGCGGTGATGGTCAACGGTGATGCCGCCGGTTCGACCCTGTTCTACGGCGCTGGTGCCGGCATGGAGCCGACCGCTTCGTCGGTGATCGCCGACCTGGTGGACGTGGTTCGCGCCATGACTTCCGACCCGGAAAACCGCGTACCGCACCTGGCGTTCCAGCCGGATTCGCTGTCGGCCCACCCGATCCTGCCGATCGAGGCCTGCGAAAGCTCCTACTACCTGCGCATCCAGGCCAAGGACCATCCGGGCGTGTTGGCGCAGGTGGCGAGCATCCTGTCGGAGCGTGGCATCAACATCGAATCGATCATGCAGAAGGAAGTCGAAGAACACGACGGCCTGGTGCCGATGATCCTGCTGACTCACCGCGTGCTGGAACAGCACATGAACGACGCGATCGCCGCCCTGGAAGCCTTGGCGGGCGTCGTCGGTCCGGTCGTACGGATCCGCGTCGAGCACCTGAACTAAGCCGTTATCGTTCACCGGGCTCGCCTGCGAGCCCGGGTTTGCGAACACTGTCTATTGGAGCCAGTCATGCGTTATATCAGTACCCGCGGCCAGGCACCGGCCCTGAATTTCGAAGACGTCCTGCTGGCCGGTCTGGCCACGGACGGTGGTCTGTACGTCCCGGAAAACCTGCCACGTTTCACCCAGGAAGAAATCGCTTCCTGGGCCGGCCTGCCGTATCACGAGTTGGCCTTCCGGGTGATGCGCCCGTTCGTCACTGGCAGCATTCCCGATGCCGATTTCAAAAAGATTCTTGAAGAAACGTATGGCGTGTTCTCGCACAACGCCGTGGCACCACTGCGTCAGCTGAACGGTAACGAATGGGTGCTGGAGCTGTTCCACGGCCCGACCCTCGCGTTCAAAGACTTCGCCTTGCAGCTGCTTGGTCGTCTGCTCGACTACGTGCTGGAAAAACGTGGTGAGCGCGTAGTGATTGTCGGCGCCACCTCCGGCGACACCGGTTCGGCCGCCATCGAAGGCTGCAAGCACTGCGAAAACGTCGACATCTTCATCCTGCACCCGCACAACCGCGTGTCCGAAGTGCAGCGTCGGCAGATGACCACCATTTTCGGCGAGAACATTCACAACATCGCCATCGAAGGCAACTTCGATGACTGCCAGGAAATGGTCAAGGCCAGCTTCGCCGACCAGAGCTTCCTCAAAGGCACGCGTCTGGTCGCCGTGAACTCGATCAACTGGGCGCGAATCATGGCCCAGATCGTTTACTACTTCCATGCAGCCCTGCAGTTGGGCGGCCCGGCACGTTCGGTATCGTTCTCGGTGCCGACCGGCAACTTTGGCGACATTTTCGCCGGTTACCTGGCGCGCAACATGGGCCTGCCGATCAACCAGTTGATCGTCGCCACCAACCGCAACGACATCCTGCACCGCTTCATGAGCGGCAATCAGTACGTCAAGGACACCCTGCACGCCACGCTGTCGCCGTCGATGGACATCATGGTGTCGTCGAACTTCGAACGCCTGCTGTTCGACCTGCACGGTCGCAACGGCGCAGCGATTGCCGGTCTGATGGACACCTTCAAGCAGGGTGGCGGTTTCAGCGTCGAAGAGGAGCGCTGGACCGAAGCCCGCAAACTGTTCGATTCGCTGGCCGTGGATGACGCTCAAACCTGCGAAACCATCGCCGAAGTCTTCGAGCAAACCGGCGAGCTGCTTGATCCGCACACCGCCATCGGCGTGAAGGCTGCGCGCGAGTGCCGTCGCAGCCTGGATATCCCGATGGTGATCCTCGGTACGGCGCATCCGGTCAAATTCCCGGACGCCGTGGAAAAAGCAGGCGTAGGAAAAGCGCTCGAACTGCCTGCACATCTTTCTGATTTGTTTGAAAGAGATGAGCGCTGCACCGTGCTGCCAAATGACCTGAAAGCCGTCCAGGCCTTTGTCAGCAAGCATGGCAACCGCGGCAAGCCTCTGTAACCAATTAAAACTGTCACATTTTGAAGCCCGTCTCCTGACGGGCTTTCTCATTTCTGCATGCCACACTTGTCGGGTTTCGTAAATGAAGAGCCGCCCATGAAGGGCGGGCGAGACGATTACCAAGGAAGTGGCAATGCTGTTTTTCAGAGGGTTAAAACCAGCTGCGTGCTGGATGTTTTTTTTAGTCGGCACCCTGGGCTTTGCTCAATGGGGGAGCGCGTCGCAATTGGCTGCGCCCGATTCCAAAGGATCGGTTGCTGGCCTAATGATCGAGCTGGATGCTCAGGAGTTGAAATGGATTGCCGAGCATTCAAAAGTCATCGTCGCCTCGGTGCAATATCCGTTGTACCTGTTCAAGGATGAGCACGGCCAATGGAGCGGCTTGAACAATGATCTGCTCAACCGCATCAGCGCGATGACGGGATTGCAGTTTGTTCACGAAGAATCGTTTTCCACCGATCAGTTGCTCGGGCGACTGGAAAGTGGCGCAGCGGACATGAGCACGACGCTGGCGATGAATGACGAACGCAAGACGTTTCTGGATTTCAGTCATGCGTTCGGTGGCGCTGGCTGGGTGTTCGTCGGGCGGGCCGGGGCGCCAGAGGTGCAATCCCTGGAGCAACTGTCGGGAAGGGTTCTGGTGTTGCCGACCCGGCATGCGCTGGAGGCCACGATTCACCGCGACTATCCGGACATCGAGCTGCGCTCGGTTAAAACCTACGCGGAGGCCCGGGCGCTGGTCGAGAGCGGTGAGGCCTACGCCACCATCGAGAACGAAACCGGAGCACAACTCTATCCGTCCGGGCAGCTCAAGGTCGGGTATACGGTGGAGGGCAAATGGGAGGCGGACCACTTGGCCGTACGCAAGGGTCAGCCTCAGCTGTCGAGCATCCTCAACAAGGCGCTTGAGGCGCTTGATCCTGCCGAATTGCGCGCCATTCGCCTGAAATGGCTCAATGGGATTGCCCCCATTAAGGTGCCCGGCGCCTGGCACCGACTCGCCGAGTGGGGCTGCTGGGGAATGTTTATCGTCAGTCTGTTCGGCCTGATGTCCCTGCTCTGGAACCGACGGCTCACGGTATTGATCCAGCAGCGCCTGGATGCCGAGAAGAGTCTGAGTGATCAGCTTGCCTTCCAGCATGCGTTGATGGACGCCATGCCCGATCCGATGTTTGTTCGTGATCTGGAAGGGCGTTTGATCATGTGCAACAAAAGTTATGAGGAGGGCTTGTCGACCCGTTTTGACCAGGTTCAGGGACGACAGCTGATTGAACTGGACGTGTTGCCCAAAGAGACTGCCGAACTGCTGCATGCAGAGTTCATGGCCCAGCTCGGTACGCGCAAGACGCGCTTCAGTGAGCGTCAATTGATGTTCAACAACGGCATCAGGCATGTCTATCAGTGGACGGTGCCTTTTTACGGTGCCGACGGACAATTGCGGGGCCTGCTGGGAGGATGGACCGATATTGGCAAGCGTAAGCAGCAGGCGTGAGGCGGCTGTTTTTTCTCTGTCATCTTGGCCGTGCATGCTCTATTGACCCGCGGCGCAGTTTCACCAGCAGTCGGTATCCAGAACTTTCTTCTCGAGCCAGTGGTCATTTACTGTAGGCACGCCCCAGGCACTTTGTTTTCGGACTATTGAGTGGTGATCGAGATGGAAAGTATCAGTCTATTGCTCGGTGAAGCTCTGAGCCCGTATCAGGTAACGTTGACCCCGTCGGGGACCCATGGCGAATGCCTGGTGACACTTAAGAATGCGACCGGTGCGATCGTGGTCGAGCGGGCGTTCAATCAGGCCCAGTTGACCAGCAAACGTCTGTTGACGGATGTCGTCGACGGTTTGCATCGCGACGTGCTGATCGCCGAAGGTCGGCTGGAGCCCTGCGTTATCGCGGCGTTGCGTAATGCTGCTCAGGACAAGATCCTGGCCAACCGAAATTGAATTGTTTTTTGTGGGAACCTTCCTGCGCTTAGGTCAGTCAGACCTTGTAACAGCAGGATCAAGCATTGTGCTCCGGTGCTTGTAGCCTGCTGTTACTGGTCTTTATGTAGACCACGTTTAACCCCGAGTCGTCTCCCCACTTCTCGGGGTTTCTTTTTGCCTGCGATTTGTCATTGCTCGGCCTGCTGTATGAAAAATGCCCGGCTGGCTTCCAGGTAGTCACTGCGACTTTCGGGGTCCAGCCAGGCGGCGTATGCCTCGCTCAAGTGATCGTGGGGCAGGGTGCGCAGCAGTTGGTTGATCTCGATGATCGCCTGCCGGCCCTGGGGGGTGTCGGTACAGCCGATGTAACCGGACAGGTATTTGCCCGTGCTGCGAATCGGGTAGAACTGCAATTCATCTTCCGCTATCCCTTGCTGCTGGGCCTGGTAGCGGATCTCCGAGCGGTACCCCAACAGCATCCGCAAGCGCCCCAGGCGTTGCATTTGCAACAGGCTGCCCAAGGCATCGTTACCGTAGTGGAGGGTCAGTGAGTTGGCTGGCGCTTGTTTGAGCAGCGCGTCGAGATATTCGCCGTAGTTGCGCTCGGCAATAATGCCCAGTTTCTCGCGGCCACTGGCCAGCAGGGCCGCCAGGTCCACTTCGCCGTCCTTGATAAAGGGCGCCAGCACCTCCCGATCAACGCGGCGCACTGCCAGGCCATTACTCATGGCCCGAAAGACCGGAATGGAAAACGCGATCCAGCCATCGCGCTCCTTGCTCCAGTTCAGCGCTGCATCGCACGTGAGGAATGGTTCGTGAAGCATTTGCAAGCCGCGGGCGCGATTGACTCGCATCAGGGTGTGTTCGTATTGCGGCATGCGGGCGATCAGCAGTGGCAACAGTTGATCGATGACTCCCTGGCCCTTTTTTGATCCTTCGAAAATCATCAGCGGTGGAAGGTCGCGCAACAGCCAGACCAGGGTTTCCTTCGGTTGCGCCAACGTTGACTGAGCCTGGCCGGCGAGCAACAGGAAAAACGCGAACGCGCACAATGCTCGACCGCCTCGCGTCAGGCAGTGGTTGATGGGCCGCGCAAGCAGGCGCCTCAGCTTAGATGGCCCCGTCTTCACGCAGCTTTGCGATCTGTTCCTTGTCGTAACCAAGATCGTTGAGTACCTGCGCATTGTGTTCGCCCAACTGCGGCCCGACCCATTCCGAAGTGCCGGGTGTCTCAGAGAGTTTCGGCACGATTCCCGGCATCTTGAAATCTTTGCCGTCCGGCAACTTGGCTTTCAGGAACATTTCCCGGGCCAGGTACTGTGGATCACTGAACATATCTGCCGCACTGAAGATCCGGCTGGCCGGTACATCGGCCTGATTCAACTGCTCGATGATGGTGTCCAGCGGCAGCGAGTTGACCCAGCGATCAATCACCCCATAAATCTCGTCGCGACGGCTATCGCGTCCGTCGTTGCTCGCCAGCGCAGGGTCATTGGCCAGGTCCTCGCGACCAATGATCAGCATGAAGCGTTTGAAGATCGCATCGCCATTGGCGCCGATCTGCACATGTTTGCCGTCGGCACTGGTGTGGATCGAGGAGGGCGTGATGCCCGGCATGATGTTGCCGGTGCGCTCGCGGATGAAGCCGAACACGTCGAACTCCGGGACCATGCTTTCCATCATGGCGAAGATCGCTTCATACAGCGCCACATCCACCACTTGGCCAAGGCCACCGTTGACCTCGCGATGACGCAGGGCCATCAATGCGCCGATCACGCCCCAGAGCGCGGCAATAGAGTCGCCGATGGAAATCCCGGTGCGCACCGGTGGACGGTCTTCGAACCCGGTGATGTAGCGCAAGCCGCCCATGGACTCACCGACGGCGCCAAAGCCTGGCTGATCCTTCATCGGCCCGGTCTGACCGAAACCCGAGAGACGCACCATCACCAGTTTCGGGTTCAGTGCGTGCAAGACTTCCCAGCTCAGGCCGAGCTTTTCCAGCACGCCAGGGCGAAAGTTCTCGATCAGGATGTCCGCCTCACTGAGCAGTTTTTTCAGGATCGCCAGGCCGTCGGGGTGTTTGAGGTTCAGGGTCAGGGATTTCTTGTTGCGCGCCTGGACGAACCACCACAGCGAGGTGCCTTCATACAGTTTTCGCCATTTGCGCAACGGATCGCCGCCATCGGGGGACTCGATTTTGATCACCTCGGCACCGAACTCGCCGCAAATGCGCGAGGCAAACGGCCCGGCGATCAGCGTACCCAATTCAATGACTTTCAGACCTGAGAGCGGTTTTCCGGTGAGCGGCATGCTGGATCCTGTAGGACAAAGGTTGAGCGAATACAGGGTTTTAACATAGCCGAACGTCAGACGACCAAGGTTGATCGCCTTCAATTCGTGGATTGCCTACCGCATCGGTTAGACTTGCCGCCTTTCCCCGTATCAAGAAGCCCGTTCATGGCCCAGCCGTCCACGACCTACAAGTTTGAACTGAACCTTACCGACCTCGATCGCAGCGTGTACGAGAGCGTGAAGCAGACCATCGCCCGTCACCCTTCGGAAACCGAAGAGCGCATGACCGTGCGGCTGCTGGCCTACGCCTTTTGGTACAACGAGCAGTTGTCGTTCGGTCGCGGTCTGTCAGACGTGGACGAACCTGCCCTGTGGGAAAAGAGCCTGGACGACCGCGTTCTGCACTGGATCGAAGTCGGCCAGCCAGACGCCGATCGCCTGACCTGGTGCTCGCGTCGCACCGAGCGCACCAGCCTGCTGGCTTACGGCAGCCTGCGCGTCTGGGAGACCAAAGTGATCCCGGCGATCAAGAACCTGAAAAACGTGCACATCGCTGCTGTTCCGCAGGAAGTGCTGGAAACCCTGGCCAAAGACATGCCCCGGGTTATCAAGTGGGACGTGATGATCAGCGAAGGGACGATTTTCGTCACCGACGACCGTGGTCAACATGAAGTTCAGTTGCAGTGGCTGAGCGGCGAACGCGGCTGATTATTCGCAGCTGATCCGCGTCATCCGGTTTTATCCTACGTATCCAAGAGAAGCACCTGTCACCCCATGCGCATCGAACCTCGCCTGTTGCCCGACACCCTGCCATTCCTCGGTGATCTGCCGCCGCTGCTGACCCGTCTGTACGCGGCGCGGGGCGTGCTGTCCGAGGCTGAACTGGACAAGAGCCTGGCGCGGTTGATCCCGTTCCAGCAACTCAAAGGCATCGATGCGGCGGTGGACTTGCTGGTGACGGCGCTCGAGCAGCGTCAGCGGATTCTGATCGTCGGTGACTTCGACGCCGATGGCGCGACGGCAAGTACCGTGGGCATGTTGGGCTTGCGCCTGCTGGGCGCTGCGCACGTCGACTATTTGGTGCCGAACCGATTCGAGTATGGCTATGGCCTGACGCCGGAAATCGTCGAAGTGGCGCTGACCCGTACACCACAGTTGCTGATCACTGTGGACAACGGTATCTCCAGCGTTGAAGGCGTGGCAGCGGCGAAAAAGGCCGGGCTCCAGGTGCTGGTCACCGACCACCACTTGCCCGGTGACGAGTTGCCGTTGGCCGATGCCATCGTCAATCCGAACCAGCCGGGTTGCGAGTTTCCGAGCAAGGCGCTGGCCGGCGTCGGGGTGATTTTCTATGTGCTGATGGCCCTGCGTGCGCGTTTGCGCAGCCTCGGTTGGTACGAGAGCAAGCCGCAGCCGAACATCGGCGAGTTGCTGGACCTTGTGGCCCTGGGCAGCGTCGCCGACGTGGTACCGCTGGATGCCAACAACCGGATTCTGGTGCACCAAGGCCTGGAACGGATTCGCGCCGGGCGTGCTCGGCCGGGCATCAAGGCGATCCTCGAAGTCGCCAAGCGTGACCACACGCGCATTACCTCTACCGACCTGGGTTTCATTGTTGGCCCGCGTCTGAACGCGGCGGGGCGTCTGGATGACATGAGCCTGGGCATCGAATGCCTGCTCACCGAAGACGCTGGTCTGGCGCGTGAAATGGCCGCTCAACTCGACGGCATGAACCAGGACCGTAAATCCATTGAACAGGGCATGCAGCGTGAAGCGCTGGCTCAACTGAAGGATTTGCCGGTCGAGTCGATGCCGTTCGGCTTGTGCCTGTTCGATCCCGAGTGGCACCAGGGTGTCATCGGAATCCTCGCATCGCGTATGAAAGAACGCTATTTCCGTCCGACCATTGCCTTTGCCGATGCTGGAGATGGCCTGCTCAAGGGCTCGGGGCGTTCGGTTCAGGGTTTTCATATTCGCGACGCGTTGAGCGTGGTGGCGGCGCAGCATCCGAACCTGATCAGCAAATACGGCGGCCATGCGATGGCCGCCGGCCTGACGCTGCCGGAAGCGAATTTTCCGTTATTCGCCGAAGCCTTTGACGCTGAAGTGCGTAGGCAATTGCGCGAAGAAGACCTGACCGGACGATTGCTGTCGGACGGCACGCTGGCGGTCGAGGAATTCCACCTGGAACTGGCCCGCGCCCTGCGCCATGCCGGTCCTTGGGGGCAACATTTCCCGGAGCCGTTGTTCCACGGCGTGTTCCAGTTGGTCGAGCAGCGAGTGGTCGGCGAGCGGCACCTCAAAGTGGTGCTGAAAAGCGAATGCGGCTCGGTGAAGCTGGATGGCATTGCCTTCGGAATCGACCGCGACATCTGGCCGAATCCGACCATCAAGTGGGTGGAATTGGCCTACAAACTCGACCTCAACGAGTTTCGTGGCAACGAGACGGTGCAGTTGATGATTGCCCACATCGAACCGCGTTGACCCCATCGCGAGCAAGCTCGCTCCCACATTGGTTTTGTGAACAACGCAGATCCACTGTGGGAGCGAGCTTGCTCGCGATCTCCCAGGCGCCAAATCTCCCCGGAACCCTCCACCTTCCCCCGTTGTCGACTAGGCTCTAAGCACTGCTTGATTATCCTTGTGACGTCTTGTCGATTTTTTTGCCCGCGGGGGCGGGTGCTGCACCTTTTTCCTGTCACTCGTCGACTTTTCAAACAGAACCCTGGAGCCTGCCCACTGATTCGAGAGGTGCCCCATGAGTCTGCTGCTTGAACCCTATACCCTTCGCCAATTGACCCTGCTCAACCGCATTGCGGTGTCGCCGATGTGCCAGTACTCCAGCGTTGATGGAATGGCCAATGACTGGCACCTGGTCCACCTCGGCAGCCGCGCTGTCGGTGGGGCCGGCCTGGTGTTTACCGAAGCCACGGCGGTGACCGCCGACGGACGCATCACCGCCGAGGACCTCGGCCTGTGGAACGATGAACAGATCGAACCGTTGCAACGCATCACGCGCTTCATTGCGGCTCAAGGCGCTGTGGCCGGCATTCAGTTAGCTCACGCCGGGCGTAAGGCCAGCACCCATCGGCCGTGGATCGGTAAACATGGCAGCGTCAAACCCGAAGACGGAGGCTGGATCCCGGTGGGCCCATCGCCGATTGCTTTCGACCCGCAGCACACACACCCCAAGCAGCTCGATGATGGCGAGATCGCTGAAGTCATTCAGGCCTTTGTCGCTTCGGCCAAGCGAGCACTGACCGCCGGTTTCAAAGTGGTGGAAATACACGCCGCCCACGGTTACCTGTTGCATCAGTTTCTTTCGCCCCTGAGCAATCAGCGGCGCGATCAATATGGTGGTTCGTTCGAGAATCGCATCCGGCTGGTGCTGCAAGTCACCGAAGCAGTGCGTGCGGTGTGGCCTGAAGAGCTACCGCTGTTCGTGCGGGTGTCGGCCACCGATTGGGTGGAAGACGGCTGGAACCCGGATGAAACCGTGGAGCTGGCGCGACGCCTCCACGCGTTGGGCGTAGACCTGATTGACGTCTCGTCCGGCGGTACGGCGGCGAATGCCGAGATTCCTACAGGTCCCGGTTATCAGACCCGCTTTGCTGAACGTGTGCGCAAAGAGTCAGGTATTGCCACCGGCACGGTAGGAATGATCACCGAACCGGCACAGGCCGAGCACATTCTGCGCACCTGCCAGGCTGACATCATCTTCCTTGCCCGTGAGCTGTTGCGTGATCCGTACTGGCCGCTGCATGCCGATGATGACCTGGGGGGACGCAAGGCCATCTGGCCGGCGCAGTATCAGCGGGCCACCCATCGTGAACAGCCGATTCATGAGTCGGATTTGCGCGACTGATTGATGCTGTAAAACCAAAAAGCCCCGATCAATAGATCGGGGCTTTTTAACATCAAACGATCGCAGCCTTTGGCAGCTCCTACAAAGGAATGCAATCCCATGTAGGAGCTGGCGCAGCCTGCGATCTTTTGATCTTGTCTTCAGGTGTACTTGCGCTTCTCAGGCGCAGGCGGGAAGTACTGGTACAACCAGGTTTCACTCAACGTGCGGTCATGGGTGCGAATGAACAACCGCAGTTCAACCGGCGCCACACTGTCATTGGTTGGGTACCAGTCAAAGGTAATGCGGTAACCCTTAATGTCATCCAGCACCAGCACGTTGAAATCCTTGACCTGCCCATTCGAGCACGTGACCACCGGCTCGATCCCCGCGCCTTCAGGCAAGCGGTCCAGACCGCCGCCCGTGAAGTCCACGGCAAACCGTCGAGCCCAGACTTCCGGATAATGTTCGCCAGGCGCCCAGCCTTCGATGAAGCCGCCCATGCCCGAACGAGTGGCGTTGACCCGCGCCAACGGCGTGCTGACCGGTGGCAGTGCGCTCCAGTACAGCTTGTAGCCGTAGTTCAGGGAGTCGCCGGCCGCGACCGGTTTTTTCGGTGTCCAGAATGCGACGATGTTATCCAGGGTTTCGCCAGTCGTAGGAATTTCCAACAGATCGATAGAGCCTTCGCCCCACGCGGTCGTAGGTTCTACCCACAGGCTCGGACGCTTGCTGTACCAGTCGACGGTGTCTTGATAGCTGTCGAACTCATGATCGGTCTGCACCAGGCCGAAACCTTTCGGGTCGGTGTCGGCGAAGGCATTGAATTGCAGGGTGGCCGGGTTGTTCAGCGGGCGGCAGATCCACTCGCCGTTGCCGCGCCACATGGCCAGGCGATCAGAGTCGTGGATTTGCGGGTGAATCGTGTCGCACATGCGCCGTTCATGGGTGCCGCAGCTGAACATGCTGGTCATTGGCGCAATGCCCAGTTGTTCGATGGCGGTGCGCGCGTTGATGTGGGCATCGATGCCCATGACGACCTGGCTGGCCTGACAGTCGATGTCGAAACGGTAAGCGCCGGTAGCGCTCGGCGAGTCCAGCAGGGCGTAGACCACGAAGCGGGTGCTGTCCTTGTCCGGAGTCTCGAACCAGAACTTGGTGAAGTCCGGGAACTCTTCACGCTTCTTGGCATACGTATCAATCGCCAGACCGCGAGCCGACAGACCGTACTGGCCTGAGGCATCTACCGCACGGAAATAGCTGGCGCCGAGGAAGGACAGCACGTCGTGCTGGTCCAGCTCCGGCGCCTTGAACAGCTTGAACCCGGAAAACCCCAGGTCGCCCGTGAGCTGTTTGGTGTCGACCGTGGTTTTTTCATAGTTGAACAGGGACGGGCGGAAATGCACCTCTCGCGCCTGACGCGTCTTGGGATCGACGCTGTACATGCGCACCGGTTGTTTGAAACCCATGCCGACGTGGAAAAACTGCACATCCAGCTGACCGTTCAAGTCATTCCACAGCGAATGGTTGCCGTCGTAGCGGATCGCATTGAAGTTTTGCGGCGTCATGGTCGCCAGGGTCGGCGGCAGCACCTGCTTGGTGTCCTGATAGCGATTGCCAGCGAGCTGCTTGGCCTGGATCTTCAGTGCTTCGAAGTCGAACGCCTGAGCCTCGCCATCTGCTGCGCTGGTACCGGCCCAGGCCCGGGCAGCCAGCAGGCCGGTGGCTGATAATCCGGTATAGGCAGCGATGGCCATGGATGCTTTGAGCAAATTCCTGCGGTGCATAAGTTCAACCTGTCGTGAACAATCCCGCGCCGTTCCTGGCACGTGCTGGATCAAAAATAAAGGTTCGGACATGCCTTCGGCCAAACGCAACGGACATTAAACAGATAACAAATAGCTTAAACCGTTCGGTTGTGTAGAAAAAATGATTGGTAGCACTTTGGCTTCGTGGCAATGAAACAAGAAATGTCGGTTAAGTTTTCTGACAGTACTTTCTGATTTATAGGGCATTTCTGCTTTTTTTGACTAATTACTCTAAAAATCGCTTTTCACCGCCACGATAGTTCCTATTCTGTGTTCATGACCGACCTCTGCCCTTCAGGCCGGCGACTACAAAAAGGAGAGGGCGATGCGGTTTTTGAAGTTTTCTCGGGCTTATAGAAGGACATCGTCCATGACGAAAGTACAAGGCATCACCCAGTTGCTGGGAATCTTTCCTTGCCTGACCACAGTGCGCCGAAGGCGTCGGGTCAGTTCGGATGAGATGAAGTTGTTGGAGCGCTATCGGGAGCTGTCGGAAAGCGACCAGATTGCGATGCGGTATCTGGTGGAGGCGATGAGGAGTGTTTCGCGGTTTTGACCGAGGATGGTTACCGTGAAAGCCATTTGGCTTTTACGGTGGCCAGGCAGGTCAGCTTGCCAGCATCGGCGTCGATGATGCCTTCGTGGATTGCTTGGCGGCGAGCCGCGATATTTTTTAGCTCGATGGTTTGTTGCAGATACTTTTCTGAAAAGGCGATATCACTTGGAATCACTTCAGTGACGCTTTGGCTGGTGATGCGCGGCTTGCTCATGGCTGCGGATTGCTCTTGCGAGAGATTGAACAGGCGTATTCAAACCAAAGGGGCGGACTGTGAAGTCTGCCCCTTTTTCATTTTTTCACTCTACCTTCAACTGCAAGTGCCCACTATCGTGAACGGACGTTGTGCCTGCATCAGATCAGGCATGTCCCGCCACTTGATCCACGCTTGATGCTGCCAATGCAACAGCGGCACCGAGATGCCTGCCCACTGCAATGAACTCAGGCTTTGAATGTTATCCACAGATGTCGCTTTCGACTCACGCAGCGAAGGTATGACTTCGTTGCTCAGCCATTGGCGCAGGTTTCGGTTTTCCGGGACAAAATGGTGAATCAATAGGGCGTACATCCCTGATTCGCTGACCATCAGCGATTCGACCGTTTTGCCGTTCTTGAGCAGCCAGACGTATCGACGCTGGTCCGGATCGAGTTTCAGGGTGAGGCGTTGGTCCATCGGGCGGCCCATCAAGCGACCGAGATCCTGGGCGCAGAACCAGGCTTGATTGTCCTGCATGAAAGCGTGGAGGAAACGGTTGTGGCGGGTGAAGACGGTTGGGGTGAAATGAGGATGGGTTTCAGACGGATTTAGCGTGTGCTCAAGCATTTTTCGACTCCAAGTTGAAAAGGGAGCCGCCACTCAGAGGAGCGCGGTTGCGCCATATTGATTGTGTTCCGGATTCGACCCCGGGTCGCTGATTTGGCAGCGACGAGGTAAAGCCTATCGTTCAGGCACTCGCGGCGCCAAGTCTGCTCTGGCGACGCTTGTCGTAGGAATGGAAGTCTTTGCTAGAAGGCATGGTCTGTAGGATTTTCCTGTTTTTGCACCGCATGCAGGAAACCGGCACCGGAGACGCAGTTTTTCCTTTATTTATTCAAATCCATGGAATCAGCGGCATAGGCTTCACGGTTTGACGAGGATTGGATTTGGTCATGGTCGCTGTGCCACGTCCATTTAGTCTGCGCACAAGGAACAGATCTATGACTGACGGTAGCAACGCGAAACCTGAGGCTTATGTCCAAGATCGCTTCGAAGCGGTACGTGGGAAAGCTGATATCAAAGGGCGTACGGATGAATTGATGGCTGAGCTGAGGGAGGACGACAGGTGCTGTTTGACGGGCAGGACTTGCCCCGGGAACTCACTGGATCCCGGGGCAATCAGCCTTATCGACCAACCTTCCAAGCATCCCCCGCAGGCGCCGTCCCATGGTCATACGGCTTGGCAAGCCACATGTAAATCAGCCCCAACCCAATCACGATCGCAGTACTCAACACCATCGCGTAGTTGATGTACCACGCCGCGTCCGGCGTGCGTGGCCAGGCCATGTTGATGATGGCGCCGACGCCATACACCAGCGCGCCAATGTTCACTGCCCAACCCCAGGCACCGAGGGTGAATTTGCCGCTCGGTTTCCAGCCCTTCATGCGCGCATACAACGCGGCGAGCACGATCATCTGGAATGCCAGGTAGATACCGATGGCCGCGAAGCTGACGATGGTTGCCACGGCATCCTGCAGGAAGAAGCCCAGCACAATGATCAGCGCCGGCAGGACACCGGACACGAACAGCGCCGCAACCGGAACCTGAGTCGTTGGGGAAATCTTCTTCAGCAGTGAGCTGCCGATGACCATTTGATCCCGAGCGTAGGAATACAGCAGACGGCTCGCCGCGGCTTGCAGGCTGATGACGCAGGAGATGAAGGAAATCATCACCACGCCCATCACCACTTTCGAGCCGACCGGGCCGAAGGCGTTGTTGAGGATGGTGGTGACCGGGTCCTTGTCGGTGCCGTTGATCACCGCTTGCATGTCTGGCACGGCGAGGATCAGCGCCAGGCAGGCGAACATCGCTGCGATGCCGCCGATGTAGATGGTCATGCGCATGGCCACCGGGATCTGCTTGCTCGGGTTCGGGGTTTCTTCGGCCACGTCGCCGCAGGCCTCGAAACCGTAGTACAGGAACATCCCCGCCAGCGAGGCGGTGAGGAACGCTGGCAGGTAGGAGCCATCAACGCTGATATCGAAGGTGTTGAACAACACACTGATCGATTGATGACGCTCAAAGATCAGCAGGTATAGGCCGACGATCACCGCACCGACCAGTTCACAGAGGAAGCCGAACATGGCGATCCGCGCCAGCACTTTGGTGCCGCTGAGGTTGACCAGGGTAGCGAACAACGTCAGGAACAGTGCGATGACGATGTTGGTGTTGTTGCTTGGTTCAAAGCCCATCATGGCGGCCAGGTACGGACCGGCACCCACCGCAACGGCGGCGATGGTGACGCACAAGGCGATGGAGTAGATCCAGCCGACCATCCACGCCCAGCGCTTGCCCACCAAGCGGCGAGCCCACGGGTACACGCCACCGGAAATCGGGAACTGCGAGACCACTTCACCGAAGATCAGGCACACCAGCAACTGGCCGCATCCGACCAGTAAATAAGCCCAGAACATCGGTGGGCCACCGGCTGCGAGGCACAGGCCGAACAGGGTATAAACCCCTACGACCGGAGAGAGATAAGTGAAGCCCAGGGCGAAGTTTTCCCACAGGCTCATGCTGCGATTGAAGTTCGAGGTGTAACCCAGCTTGCGCAGTTGCTCGGCATCGCTGTCGGCAACGGCTGCAGAGAGTTCGGGTGATGCACTCATGGTGTGTTAGCTCCGGAAAATCGCCAGATTTCGGATGTCCGAAACCGTGACAGGGCCATGACGGCGCTGCCCGGATCGGTAGTTATTGTTTTGTATTGCGGTGAGGCCATCGCGAGCAAGCTCGCTCCCACAGGTTCAGTGCAATCCATGTGAGAGCGAGCCTGCTCGCGAAGCTTTTAGTGCTTAAACATCACATGCCGAACGACGGTGTAGTCCTCCAGCCCGTACATGGACATGTCCTTGCCATAACCAGACAGTTTCTGACCGCCGTGCGGCATTTCGCTGACCAGCATGAAGTGTGTATTCACCCAGGTGCAGCCGTACTGCAAGCGTGCGGACAATCGATGCGCACGACCGACGTCCGAGGTCCAGACCGACGACGCCAGGCCGTAGTTCGAATCGTTGGCCCAGCCCAGCACCTGTGTTTCATCGGTGAACTTGGTCACCGACACCACCGGCCCGAACACTTCACGACGGACGATTTCGTCGTCCTGTTGCGCGTCGGCCAATACCGTTGGTTCGAAGAAGAAGCCATTGCCTTCAACCGCTTTGCCGCCAGTGATCAATCGGATATGCGGTTGCGCCACAGCACGCTCGACAAACCCGGCCACGCGGTCGCGATGTTGCGCAGTGATCAACGGGCCCAGTTCGGTCGACGGATCATCCTGCACACCGTACTTGATGCTGCTGACCGCTTCGCCGAGCTTCTCGACGAACTGGTCGTAGATGCCTTCCTGCGCGTAGATGCGGCAGGCAGCGGTGCAGTCCTGACCGGCGTTATAGAAACCGAAGGTGCGGATGCCTTCCACAGCGGCGTCGATGTCGGCGTCGTCGAAGATGATCACCGGGGCCTTGCCGCCCAGTTCCATGTGCATGCGTTTGACGCTGTCGGCGGTGCTGGAAATGATGTTCGAGCCGGTGGCGATCGAACCGGTCAACGAGACCATGCGCACTTTTGGGTGTGTGACCAGTGGACTGCCAACTGTAGAACCACGACCGAACACCAGGTTAAGCACGCCGGCCGGGAAAATCTCCGACGCCAGTTCCGCCAGACGCAGCGCGGTCAGCGGGGTTTGCTCCGACGGCTTGAGCACCACGGTATTACCGGCGGCCAGGGCCGGAGCGATTTTCCAGGCGACCATCATCAGCGGGTAGTTCCACGGTGCGATGGAGGCAATCACCCCCACCGGATCGCGGCGGATCATCGAGGTGTGGCCGTGCAGGTATTCACCGCCCGCCGAACCGCTCATGCAACGGCTGGCGCCGGCGAAGAAACGGAACACGTCGGCAATCGCCGGGATCTCGTCGTTCAGCGCGGCGTTGTAAGGCTTGCCGCAGTTGTCCGACTCCAGTTTGGCCAGCTCTTCACCGTGCGCTTCGATGGCGTCGGCGAGTTTGAGCAGCAGCAGCGAACGTTCTTTCGGCGTGGTTTGCGACCAGCCTTCAAAGGCGCTGTCGGCAGCACGCACGGCGGCATCGACCTGGGCTTCACTGGCTTCGTTGATTTCGACCAACACACGACCGAGGGCCGGGTTGAACACCGGTTGGGCGGGGCCTTCGCCGTCGATCAGTTGGCCATTGATCAAGAGTTTGGTTTGCATGGCTTTGTCCTCTTCAAAACTATTGTTGTTCTTCTGTGGAAACCGTCCCCTGTGGGAGCGGGCTTGCCCGCGATGAGGCCATCAAATCCGACATTGATGTTGGATGACACACCGCTATCGCGGGCAAGCCCGCTCCCACAGGATCCGGTTCACATTGGGATATGAGTTGTCAGTTATTTCCCGCCACTGCCCGCAACGCTTTCTCCGCCCCGGGTCAGGTAATAAGCGCCGAGGATCGGCAGCATGGTCACCATCATCACCAGCATCGCGACGACGTTTGTCACCGGCACGTCCCGTGGGCGGCTGAGCTGGTTGAGCAGCCACAGCGGCAGGGTGCGTTCATGGCCGGCGGTGAAGGTGGTGACGATGATTTCGTCGAACGACAGGGCAAACGCCAACATGCCGCCGGCCAGCAACGCCGAGCCGAGGTTCGGCAGGACGATGTAGCGGAAGGTCTGCCAGCCGTCGGCGCCGAGGTCCATCGAAGCCTCGATCAAACTGTGAGAAGTGCGACGCAAGCGGGCGATGACGTTGTTGTAGACGATCACCACACAGAAGGTCGCGTGGCCGACGATGATGGTGAACATCCCCGGTTCGATCCCCAGCGTCTTGAATGTCGCCAGCAACGCGATGCCGGTGATGATCCCCGGCAAGGCAATCGGCAGGATCAGCATCAGCGAAATGCCTTGCTTGCCGAAGAAATCCCGGCGGTACAACGCCGCCGATGCCAGCGTGCCGAGGACCAGCGCAATCAACGTTGCGACGGAGGCGATTTGCAGCGACAGCTTGATCGCTTCCAGCACGTCGGGACGCGAGAACGCCACGCCGATCCACTTCAGGGTGAAGCCCTTGGGCGGAAAGCTGAACGCCGCGTCTTCGGTGTTGAAGGCGTACAGGAAGATGATCAGGATCGGGAAGTGCAAAAACACCAACCCGCCCCAGGCTGCGATGCGCAGGCCGAGCGAAGCTTTCTCCCCGTGCGTTTCTGGCCTTTGTTTTTTTGCATCAGAGCGCATCGAAGGCCCCCAGTCGTTTCACGATAGTCAGGTAAATGGCGATCAACACAATCGGCACCAACGTGAAGGCCGCGGCCATCGGCATGTTGCCGATCGCGCCTTGCTGGGCGTACACCATGCTGCCGACGAAGTAGCCCGGCGGGCCTACCAGTTGCGGCACGATGAAGTCGCCCAGGGTCAGCGAAAAGGTGAAGATCGAACCGGCCGCGATGCCCGGAATCGAAAGCGGCAGCGTCACTTGCATAAAGGTCTGGCGTGGCTTGGCACCGAGGTCGGCCGAGGCTTGCAGCAAGGACGGCGGCAGACGCTCCAGCGAGGCCTGGATCGGCAGGATCATGAACGGCAGCCAGATGTAGACGAACACCATGAAGCGCCCCAGGTGCGAGGTCGACAAGGTGCTGCCGCCCACCCCCGGAATGCCCAAAACGAACTGCAAAACCGGCTCAAGCCCCAGGTGTTGAACGAACCATTGCGCCACGCCGCCCTTGGCTAGCAGCAACGTCCAGGCATACGCCTTGACGATGTAGCTGGCCCACATCGGCATCATCACGGCGATGTAGAAAAACGCCTTGGTTTTGCCGGTGGTGTAGCGCGCCATGTAGTAGGCAATCGGGAACGCGACCACGGCGCTGGCGATCGACACGACGACGGCCATGCTCAGGGTGCGCAGGATGATGTCGAAGTTCGACGGCTGGAACAGGGCAGCGAAGTTCGCCAGAGTCAGGTCAGGCGTGACCGCCATGGTGAAGTCATCGAAGGTGTAGAAACCTTGCCACAGCAGGACCAGCAGCGAGCCGAGGTAGATCGCGCCAAACCACAGCAGCGGCGGCACCAGCAGCAGCGACAGGTAAAAATTCGGCCGGCGATACAGCAGGTTGGAAAACCTGCGCAACGGCGAGCCGCCGGTCGGGGTTTGAGGGATAGCCACGCTGTTCATCTCACACCCCGCCGACAACGTTGTCGTGCAGAGGGATCATCGCTTCCCGTGCCCAGCGTGCGCTGATGCGTTGTCCGGTCTGATGTTGCGCGCTGACGTCCAGCCACTGGACGTTGGCCTGGCTGATGTTCAGGGTCTGGCCGTTTTCCAGTTTCAATTCATAGCGCGTGGCGCTGCCCTGGTACTGAATGTCATGGAGCAAACCGCTGACTTCGATTTCATGGCTGGCCAGCGGACCTTCGGCGAAACGCACGTGTTCCGGGCGAATCGAAAACGGCTGTGGATTGCCGCTCAATTGTTTCGCCAGATCGCCGCGAATCACGTTGGAGGTGCCGACGAATTCGGCGACAAAGGTTGTAGCCGGTTTCATGTACAGATTGCGCGGGGTGTCGACCTGCTCGATGCGCCCCTTGTTGAACACAGCCACACGATCCGACATCGACAGCGCTTCGGTCTGGTCGTGGGTGACGAAGATGAAGGTTATGCCGAGCTGGCGTTGCAGCTTCTTCAGTTCACCCTGCATTTGCTCGCGCAGCTTCAAATCGAGGGCGCCCAACGGTTCATCGAGCAGCAGCACGCGCGGGCGATTGACCAGGGCGCGGGCCAGGGCGACACGCTGGCGCTGACCGCCGGAAAGCTGCACCGGTTTACGCTCGCCGTAGCCGCCGAGGGCGACCATGTCGAGGGCTTCTTCGGCGCGTTTCTGGCGTTCGGACTTGCCGACGCCTTTGACTTTCAAACCGTAGGCGACGTTGTCGAGTACGTTCATGTGCGGGAACAGCGCGTAATCCTGGAACACGGTGTTCACGTCACGCTGATACGGCGGCAGCCCGGCGGCTTCTTCGCCGTGAATACGGATAGAGCCTGCACTCGGTTGTTCGAAACCGGCGATCAGGCGCAGGCAGGTAGTTTTGCCCGAGCCGGAAGGGCCCAGCATGGAAAAGAACTCGCCGTCCTGGATGTCGATGGAAACCCGGTCAACGGCCTTCACTTCGCCGAACTGACGGGAAACGTTGGTGAACTGGACTGCAAGCGTCATGGTGCGCAACTCCAAAAATCTGAATCTTTAAAAGCATCGCGAGCAAGCTCGCTCCCACAGGTTTTGCGGTGCTCTTGTGGGAGCGATCTGTAGCAGCTGCCGAGGGCGGTCCTGCGGACACGCAACGCAGCCTCGTTCCTCGGCAGCTGCTACAGGGGTGTTAGCGACCGCCCATGATCGCGATGTAGTCCTGGGTCCAGCGGCTGTACGGCACGAACTTGCCGCCTTCAGCCTGCGGGGTTTTCCAGAAGGCGATTTTCTCGAACTGGTCGAAGCCGTTGGTTTTGCAGCCCTCGGCGCCTAGCAACTCGCTCTCCTTGCATCCCGCCGGAACCGCCGGCAACGAACCGAACCATGCCGCCAGGTCACCCTGGACTTTCGGTTGCAGCGACCAGTCCATCCACTTGTAGGCGCAGTTCGGGTGCTTGGCTTCGGCGTGCAACATGGTGGTGTCGGCCCAACCCGTTGCACCTTCTTTTGGAATGACCGAGGCAACCGGCTGCTTGTCCGCCACCAGGCCGTTGACCATGTAGCCCCAACTGCTGGACGCCGCCACGCCTTCGTTTTTGACGTCACTCATCTGGACCGTTGCGTCATGCCAGTAGCGGTGGATCAAGGGCTGTTGCTTGCGAAGCAGGTCCAGCGCCGCTTTGTATTGCGCTTCGTTGAGCTGGTACGGGTCCTTGATGCCCAGCTCCGGCTGTTTCGATTTGAGATAAAGCGCCGCATCGGCGATATAGATCGGGCCGTCGTAGGCCTGGACCCGACCCTTGTTGGACTTGCCGTCCGGCAGGGTTTGCTCTTCGAACACCACACTCCAGCTGTCTGGTGCCGTTTTGAAGATATTGGTGTTGTACATCATCACGTTCGGGCCCCATTGGTACGGGGTGCCGTAGGTTTGCTGATTGACGACATACCAAGGGCCGTCCTTGAGGCGAGGGTCAATGTTCTTCCAGTTCGGGATCAACGCCGTGTTGATCGGCTGCACACGCTGGCCGGCGATCAACCGCAGGGAGGCGTCGCCGGATGCAGTCACCAGGTCGTAACCACCCTTGGCCATCAGGCTGACCATCTCATCGGAAGTGGCGGCTGTCTTGACGTTGACCTTGCAGCCGGTTTCCTTTTCGAAACCGGTGACCCAGTCGTAGGCCTTGTCGCTTTCGCCACGTTCGATGTAGCCAGGCCAGGCCACAATATCCAGCTGACCTTCGCCGGCACCGACGGCTTTCAGCGGTTCGGCGGCCTGGATACTGGCACTGGCCAGCAGCGCGGTGGTGATTGCACTGATCAGTGCGGTCTTGTGCACGAACATGGGGTTTCCCTCTTCTTTAATTATGGTCGGGGCAGTTTTGAACGTGGTGAAGCCGATGCCTTTACGGCTAATTGTTAGCGTAGTGCGCTTTTACAAATGCTGTCCGTGACGGGCCATGATGTGCCGCACCACGCTGTAGTCCTGAAGCGAATCGCTGGATAAGTCTTTGCCGTAGCCCGAACGCTTGAGGCCGCCGTGGGGCATTTCGCTGACCAGCATGAAATGGCTGTTGATCCAGGTGCAGCCGTACTGCAAGCGCGCCGCGACCTGCATTGCCTTGTCCAGGTTCTGGGTCCAGACCGAGGAGGCGAGGCCGTATTCCGAGTCGTTGGCCCAGTCCACGGCTTGTTCGAGCTGATCGAAACGGGTCACGGTGACCACCGGCCCGAAGACTTCGCGCTGGACGATTTCATCGCTCTGCTTGCAACCGGCCAGCAGGGTCGGCTGGTAATAGAAGCCGGCACCGGAATGCACCGCCGCGCCAGTCACTCGTTCGATGTGCGGCTGGCCGAGGGCGCGCTCGACGAAACTGGCCACGCGGTCGCGTTGGCGGGTGCTGATCAGCGGGCCGATCTCGTTGTCGGCGTCGCGCTTGCCGGCGAAGCGCAGGCTGCTGACCGCCGCGCCAAGTTCGGCCACCAAGCGGTCATGAATCCCGGCCTGTGCATAAATTCGGCACGCTGCGGTGCAGTCCTGGCCGGCGTTGTAATAGCCATAAGTGCGCACGCCTTCGACCACGGCTTGAATGTCCGCATCGTTGCAGACGATCACCGGGGCCTTGCCGCCGAGTTCGAGGTGAGTGCGCTTCAGGGTTTTCGCCGCGGCTTGGAGGATTTTTTGCCCCGTGACGATATCGCCGGTCAGTGACACCATGCGCACTTTAGGATGACTGACCAAGTGGCTGCCGACGCCTTCACCGCCACCGCAAATGATGTTGATCACACCGCGCGGCAGGATCTCGGCCAGCGCGGGCGCCAGGGCCAGAATCGACAGTGGCGTGTGTTCGGAGGGCTTGAATACCAGCGTGTTGCCAGCGGCCAGGGCCGGGGCGATTTTCCACGCGGCCATCATGATCGGGTAGTTCCACGGCGCAATCGAGGCGACCACGCCAATCGGATCGCGACGGACCATGCTGGTGTAGCCCGGCAGGTATTCGCCGCTGAGCTGACCCGTCTGACAGCGCACGGCGCCGGCGAAAAAACGGAACACATCGACCGTGGCGCTCAAGTCATCCTGACGGGCCAGGTGCAAGGGCTTGCCACAGTTAAGGGATTCGAGGCGGGCGAGGAGGTCGGCTTGTTTTTCGATGGCGTTGGCGATGTCCAGCAGCAGGTTCGAGCGTTGTTGCGGTGTAGTCCGCGACCAGCCGGCAAAGGCGCGGTGGGCGGCGAGAATGGCGGCTTCGACTTGCTCGGTACTGGCTTCGGCGATGTGCGTCAGTACTTCCCCGGTGGCCGGGTTGAGGATCGGTTCGACAAAGCCTTGGCCCGCGACTAGTTCGCCATCGATCAACAACGCGGTGAACAACGGGGTCTGCGCGCCAGCCATTTTTCGGGTTCTCTTTTCTTGTGTGGCCATGCTGCTCCCTGTGACTGGGGCCCGGCCGTCTTATAGATGTAGCAAGACTAGTGCTCAGGCCCGAGGTCGACAAATTCTAAATACTGAAGGTGGCGTTCGATTAAATAGATGGCTTGCGCCCGCCGTGGGGCTGCTCGCGGGCGACGGTCAGGAATGGGTCCACCAGCGCTGGGCGCGCGGTGCCACGACGCCAGGCCAGGCCGACGTCGAGGGTCTGGCTCAGGTCGGCAATCGGTCGCGCTTCGATGATGTCGCCCTCCAGTGACCACGGGCGGTAAGTCATGTCGGGCTGGATCGACACGCCCAAACCCGCTGCCACCAGGCTTCGGACCGCTTCGGTCGACGCCGTTCTTAAGGTGATGCGCGGTTGTAGCGAAGCCGCCGCCCACATGCGTTGCGCATTGCGGTCCATTTCATCGACGTTCAGTTGAATCAGCGGTTCGCGGGCCACGTCGGCGAGGTTGATGCTGTCGTGTTCCAGCAGCGGATGCTGGGCCGGCAGCCATAACCGATGGGGTGAGTGGGTCAGCACTTCCGTCTGCAAGGCGTGGCGGTCTTCGAGGTTGGAGAGGATCAGCACGCCGACATCGATCTCGCCACTGACCAGCAAATGCTCGATGTATGGCCGCTCATCCTCCATCACCCGGATCTCGACGTTGGGGTAGGCGCGCTGGAAACGGGTGAGTAGATCCGCAAGGTAGTAACCGGCCACCAGGCTGGTCACGCCGATGATCAACTGCCCGGCGACCTGATCGGTGCTCTGTTGCAGGCTGCGTTTGGCGTTGTCCACCGTCGCCAGAATCAGGTGCGCCTGACGTAGGAATTGGTGGCCCTGGTGAGTCAGCGTCATGCCCTTGGCGTGACGATTGAACAGGCCGACGCCGATTTCCTGCTCCAGTTGCTGGATCGCCAGGGTCAGGGTGGACTGGGAAATGAATGCGGTTTGCGCGGCGGCGGAGATTGAACCGGTCTCAGCCACGGCGATGAAATGGCGGATCTGACGCAGGGTCATCATGGGGAAGTACCCGGTGGGCGGTTTTATCGATTTTTCTGAGTGTATATCTTTTTTTCTGAATGGCAGCGGTCAGCTAAAGAGCGCTGCGCAACATCTCGAAGCACTCTCGCTTCCGGACACCGGGCACTTTCGATCTAGGCTGGTGGCCTTAAAGATCTGGTTAACCCGAATGCGTGGAGGCAGCAAATGAACACCCGTGGATTGCTCGATCAGCTACTCAAGTCCGGTCAGGACATGTTGCAGAACAAGGCCGGCGGCTCACAAAACAAGACCTCCGGCGGTGGTTTGGGCGGATTGCTTGGCGGCAGCGGCGGTTCGGGCGGCCTCGGCAGTTTGCTTTCGGGCGCAGGCGGCGGGGCGTTGGCGGCGGGTGCCATGGGCTTGCTGCTGGGCAGCAAGAAAGGGCGCAGTGTCGGCGGCAAGGTCCTGACTTACGGCGGCCTGGCTGCGTTGGGCGTGATTGCCTACAAGGCGTATGGCAACTGGCAGGCCCAGCAGGGCACCGCGCCGAAGACTGAACCGCAAACCATCGACCGCTTACCGGCGGCGCAAGTTGAACAGCATAGCCAGGCGATTCTCCAAGCGTTAGTGGCTGCGGCTAAAGCTGATGGCCATGTCGATGAGCGTGAGCGTGCGCTGATCGAGGGCGAATTCACCAAGCTCGATAACGATCAGGAGTTGCAGCACTGGCTGCACGCCGAACTCAACAAGCCGCTGGACCCGGCCGACGTTGCCCGCGCTGCCAGTACGCCGGAAATGGCCGCTGAGATGTACATCGCCAGCGTGATGCTGGTGGATGAGGAGAGCTTCATGGAGAAGTCCTACCTCGATGAACTGGCGCGGCAACTGAAGCTTGAGCCGGGGTTGAAGGCTGAGTTGGAGAAGCAGGTGCGTCAGGCTTCTATCTAAGCGTTGTCCTAAAAAAATCGCAGGTTTCGCCAATGCCTACATCGACCGTAGGCACTGGCGGAGCCTGCGATTTTTTTTGCATCACAACAGCGCGTTCCGAAACGACACAAGCCCCTCGCCACACAGGTTTTTCAGCGATTTGCACCGAGATGAGACGTGGTGCGCACCCGTCTTACAAATGAAACACCGCCCTCAGCTATACTCCGCAACATTTCAACTGCACCCCGAGGACTGACTGTGAAGAACTGGACGTTGCGCCAACGCATTTTGGCGAGCTTTGCGGTGATTATCGCCATCATGTTGCTAATGGTCGTCGTCTCGTATTCGCGGCTGTTGAAGATCGAGGTCAGCGAAGACAGCGTCCGTGAAGACGCGCTTCCCGGGGTCTATTACAGTTCGATGATTCGTGGCGCTTGGGTCGACAGCTTCCTCCACATTGAGGAGATGCTGGGTCTGAAGGAAGGGCAGGGTATCAGTGCCGAAGATCTCGCCGACCTCAAGAACTATGAAGCGCAAGTGCAGGAAGCGATCAACAACTATCGCGGCACTGTGACTACCGAAGAAGACAGAGCTGAGTTCGCGGTTTTCCAAAAAATCCATCAGGATTACGGCAAGATGCTGGCCGCGGTGTTCGACTTGCATCAGCGCAACCAGCGAGCCGACGCCATCAAGTTGTTCAACGAACAGCTGACCCCGACGTGGACCGCGGGGCGTCTGAAACTAAATGACATTCTTGAGTACAACAAAGCCAGGGCAGATCAGGCCATGGCGGACATCCATGACGCCGTGCTCACCGCTGAAGTCATCATGGGCATTTCCCTGCTGGTGGCGGTTTTGGCCGCTGGTCTCTGCGGCCTGTTGCTGATGCGCGCGATCATGGCGCCCATGAACCGTATCGTGCAGATCCTCGAAATCATGCGCACGGGTGATTTGAGCGGCCGCTTGAACCTTGCGCGCAAGGACGAATTTGGCGCGGTGGAAACCGGCTTCAACGACATGATGGCCGAGCTCACCTCGCTGGTGTCCCAGGCCCAACGCTCCTCGGTGCAGGTCACCACGTCGGTGACCGAGATCGCCGCCACCTCCAAGCAACAGCAGGCGACCGCCACCGAAACCGCCGCCACCACCACCGAAATCGGCGCAACGTCCCGTGAGATTGCCGCCACTTCCCGTGATCTGGTGCGCACCATGACCGAAGTCTCCACCGCCGCCGATCAGGCCTCGGTGCTCGCCGGCTCCGGGCAGCAAGGCCTGGCGCGGATGGAAGAGACCATGCACTCGGTGATGGGCGCGGCTGATCTGGTCAACGCCAAACTGGCGATCCTCAATGAGAAGGCCGGCAACATCAATCAAGTGGTGGTGACCATCGTCAAGGTCGCCGACCAGACCAATCTCCTGTCGCTCAACGCTGCCATCGAGGCCGAAAAAGCCGGTGAATACGGCCGCGGTTTTGCCGTGGTCGCCACCGAAGTGCGGCGTCTGGCGGACCAGACCGCCGTCGCCACGTACGACATCGAGCAGATGGTGCGCGAGATCCAGTCGGCGGTGTCGGCCGGGGTCATGGGCATGGACAAGTTCTCCGAAGAGGTGCGCCGCGGCATGTCTGAGGTGCAGCAGGTCGGCGAGCAGTTGTCGCAGATCATTCATCAGGTTCAGGCGCTGGCGCCACGGGTGTTGATGGTCAACGAAGGCGTGCAGGCCCAGGCCACGGGCGCTGAACAGATCAACCATGCGTTGGTGCAGTTGGGCGATGCCAGCAGCCAGACCGTCGAGTCCCTGCGCCAGGCCAGTTTCGCTATCGATGAACTGAGCCAGGTAGCTGTAGGGCTACGTAGCGGCGTTTCGCGATTCAAAGTCTGATGAGCGAACTCACGGCCAAACGCATCGCCGTGAAGCCGGCGCTGCAATCATTGTTTCTGGTGTTCCGCATCGGCAACGAGCGCTTTGCCTTGCAGGCCATTGAGGTGGCGGAAGTGCTGCCGCGCCTGCCGTTGAAGCCGATTCCCCGCGCGCCGGACTGGGTCGCCGGGGTGTTCGCTTATCGCGGCGCGGTGGTGCCGGTGATCGACCTCAGTGCGCTGACCTTCGGCCAACCGGCCCAGGCCCGCACCAGCACGCGCTTGGTGCTGGTCAATTACCGCCCGGATGAAACCACTGAGGCGCAATTGCTCGGGCTGATTCTGGAGCAGGCCACCGATACCTTGCGCTGCAACCCGGCGGATTTTCAGCCTTATGGCTTGGACAATCGCCAGGCGCCGTACCTCGGGCCGGTGCGCGAAGATGCCCAAGGTTTGCTGCAATGGGTGCGGGTCGCCGACTTGCTCGATGAGCAGGTTCGCGCGCTGCTGTTTCCGTCGACGCCACTGGACTTGGCGCTGCTTGAGGAGCGGCCATGAGCAGCGATCAGCGGTTTTTCGATTTCCTCAAAGAGCGCATCGGTCTCGACGTGACCTCGGTGGGGCCGGCGATCATCGAGCGTGCGGTGCGTCAGCGCAGCACGGCGTCCAACGCGCTGACGGCCGATGAGTATTGGTACACCTTGCAGGGTTCGCGGGACGAGCAGCAGGCGCTGATCGAAGCGGTGATCGTCCCCGAGACCTGGTTTTTCCGTTACCCGGAATCCTTCGCCACCCTGGCGAAACTGGCTGCCAAACGTCTGAGCGACATCAACAACATGCGCGCGCTGCGGATTCTCAGCCTGCCGTGTTCCACCGGTGAAGAACCGTATTCCATCGCCATGGCGTTGCTTGATGCCGGGTTCCAGCCGCACCAGTTCAAGGTCGAAGGCATGGACGTCAGCCTGTTGTCGGTGGAAAAAGCCCGGCACGCGCTGTACGGCAAGAATTCGTTTCGTGGTCAGGACATCGCGTTTCGCGATCGACATTTCACCGCCGAAGGCGAGGGCTATCGCCTCAGCGGGCGAGTGCTCGAACAAGTGCGTTTGCAGGTCGGCAATCTGCTGGATCCGACGTTGCTGGCCAACGAGCCGCCTTATGACTTTGTGTTTTGCCGCAACCTGCTGATCTATTTCGATCAGCCGACCCAGCAGCAAGTGTTCGAAGTGCTCAAGCGTTTGACCCATGTGGATGGCGTGCTGTTTATCGGCCCGTCCGAGGGCAGTTTGCTCGGCCGTTTCGGCATGCGTTCGATCGGCATCCCGCAGTCCTTTGCGTTCAGTCGTCAAAGCGCTCCTGAGCCGGAGCATTTTGCGACGTTCGTGCCGACGCCTCTGCCCGTGCGCCAACCGGTGGGCAGCGTGACACCGCCGCCCGTTCTCAGTCGGCCCTTCGCAACGGTAGCGCCGCTACCTGTCGTGACGAAAGTCGCCAACCCGGACACCGCCGCGCTGCTGGCGAACATCGCCGCGCTGGCCAACGAAGGCAAAAGTGCCGAGGCCCGCGCCGCGTGCGATAGCTATTTGCGCAGTCATGAACCAGTGGCCCAGGTCTTCTACTGGCTGGGCTTGCTCAGCGATGTCGCCGGCAGAGTCCTTGAGGCTCAGGGTTTTTATCGCAAGGCGTTGTACCTCGACCCGCAACATCCCGAAGCGTTGATGCACCTGGCGGCGTTGCTGCAATCCTTGGGCGACACGGCGGGAGCCAGACGATTGCAGGACCGCGCCGCCCGCAGTGAGCGCGCCGCTGACAGTGAGCGTAAACGATGAACGCCGCCGACACCTTTAGCCTCACCCATGTAGATGCCCAGGCCATCGACGACTGCTGGAACCGCATCGGTATCCACGGCGACAAGTCCTGCCCGCTGCTGAGCGATCACATTCACTGCCGCAATTGCGCGGTGTATTCGGCCGCGGCGACACGCTTGCTCGACCGCTATGCGCTGCAGCAGGAAGACCGCGGGCAAGTCACCACGGCGGTCGAGAGCGAGGTGAAAACCCGTTCGCTGTTGATGTTCCGCCTGGGCGAGGAATGGCTGGCCCTGGCCACCCGCAGTCTGGTGGAAGTGGCGCCGCTGCAAGCGATTCACTCGTTGCCGCACCAACGCTCCCGGGCCTTGCTCGGCGTGGCGAATGTGCGCGGCGCGTTGGTGGCGTGCCTGTCGCTGGTGGAACTGCTCGGGCTCGACGGCGCCAGCAGCGTGGCGTCCGGCGCGCGGGTCATGCCGCGAATGCTGATCATCGCCGCCCACGGCGGACCGGTGGTGGTACCGGTGGATGAAGTGGACGGGATTCACGCCATCGACGCACGTGTCCTCGAGGCGGCGTCCCGTTCTGGCACTCAGGCCAGCGCCAAATACACCCGTGGCGTGTTGCAATTCAAAGGTCGCAGCCTGCGGTGGCTGGATGAAGAACAGCTGTTGTACGCCGTGACCCGGAGCCTTACATGACCCCCGAGCAAATGCGCGACGCCTCTTTGCTGGAACTGTTCAGTCTGGAAGCCGAGGCCCAGACGCTGGTGCTGAGCGCAGGTCTTTTGGCGCTGGAGCGCGACCCGACCCAGGCCGATCACCTCGAATCGTGCATGCGCGCGGCGCACTCGCTGAAGGGCGCGGCGCGGATCGTCGGTGTCGATGCCGGGGTCAGCGTCGCGCATGTGATGGAAGATTGCCTGGTCAGTGCCCAGGAAGGGCGCCTGTACCTGCGGCCCGAGCACATCGATGCGTTGTTGCAAGGCACCGATTTGCTGATGCGCATTGCAACGCCGGACAACAACCCTGAACCTGCGGAAATCGAGGCCTATGTGGTCTTGATGGCGCGGTTGCTTGATCCGATGGCGGCGCCCGCGCCGGTCACTGCGTCTGTCGCCCCAGTGATGGCGGAACTTCAGCTCGAACCACCGACGCCCAAGGTCGAGGTGCCAATCCCGATCGCCGAACTGCAACCCGCAGAGCCACCGCGCAAGGCCAAACGCGGCACCGAAAACGGCGAGCGGGTGTTGCGGGTCACGGCCGAGCGCCTGAACAGCCTGCTCGATCTGTCGAGCAAATCCCTGGTGGAAACCCTGCGGCTCAAACCGCACCTGGCCACCATGCAGCGCCTCAAGCGTATGCAGAACAACGGCCTGCGGGCCCTGGAAAACCTCAACGTCCACCTCAAGGGACATGCCTTGAGTCTGGAAGCACAAGAAGCCCTCGAAGACGCTCGTCGGCTACTGGCTGAGTCTCAGCAATTGCTGGTGGAAAAGAACGCCGAACTGGATGAGTTCGCCTGGCAGGCCAGTCAACGGGCGCAAGTGTTGTACGACACCGCGCTGGCCTGCCGCATGCGGCCGTTTGCCGATGTGTTGGCGGGGCAAGAGCGCATGGTCCGCGACCTCAGTCGCAGCCTCGGCAAACAGGTGCGACTGGAGATCGAAGGCGAGAAAACCCAGGTCGATCGCGACGTGTTGGAGAAGCTTGAAGCGCCGCTGACCCACCTGCTGCGCAATGCCGTGGATCACGGCATCGAATCCCCGGAGCTGCGGCTATTGGCGGGCAAGCCCGCTGAAGGCCTGATCCGTTTGCGCGCGTCCCATCAGGCTGGCCTGTTGGTGCTGGAGTTGAGCGATGACGGCAATGGCGTCGATCTGGAAAAGGTCCGCCGCAGTATCATCGAGCGCCAATTGTCCCCGGCCGAAACCGCCGCGCAATTGAGTGAAGAAGAGCTGCTGACGTTCCTGTTTCTACCGGGTTTCAGCCTGCGCGACACGGTCACCGAAGTCTCCGGGCGCGGCGTCGGACTGGATGCGGTCCAGCACATGGTCCGCCAGGTGCGCGGCGCGGTCGTGTTGGAGCAGGCGGCGGGCGAGGGCAGTCGCTTCCATCTCGAAGTGCCGCTGACCCTGTCGGTAGTGCGCAGTCTGGTGGTGGAAGTCGGTGACGAGGCGTATGCCTTTCCGCTGGCGCACATCGAACGGATGTGCGATCTGGAGCCGGCGGACATTGTCCAGGTCGAAGGCCGTCAGCATTTCTGGCACGAAGGCCGGCATGTCGGACTGGTCGCGGCCAGTCAGCTATTGCAGCGCCCGACGAGCCAGAACAGTCAGCAAACTCTCAAAGTGGTGGTGATTCGCGAGCGCGAGGCGATTTACGGCGTGGCGGTCGAGCGTTTTATCGGCGAGCGGACGTTGGTCGTACTACCGCTGGACGAGCGTCTGGGCAAGGTGCAGGACATTTCCGCCGGGGCCTTGCTCGACGACGGTTCGGTGGTGCTGATCGTCGACGTCGAAGACATGCTGCGTTCGGTGGACAAACTGCTCAATACCGGGCGTCTTGAGCGCATTGCCCGTCAGGGCAGCCAGGCGGTTGAAGCCGCTCGCAAGCGGATTTTGGTGGTCGACGATTCGCTGACCGTGCGCGAGCTGCAACGCAAGTTGTTACTCAATCGCGGCTACGACGTGGCGGTGGCGGTGGACGGTATGGATGGCTGGAACGCCTTGCGTTCCGAGGATTTCGATCTGCTGATCACCGACATTGATATGCCTCGCATGGATGGCATCGAACTGGTGTCTTTATTGCGCCGGGACAATCGCCTCCAATCCCTTCCGGTTATGGTGGTGTCTTACAAAGATCGTGAAGAGGACCGTCGTCGTGGACTGGACGCTGGAGCGGACTATTATCTAGCCAAAGCCAGTTTTCATGACGACGCCCTGCTTGACGCGGTGGTTGAGCTCATTGGAGGAGCGCGGGCATGAAAATCGCAATCGTCAACGACATGCCCATGGCGGTGGAGGCCCTGCGCCGCGCCCTGGCGTTCGAGCCGGCGCACGTGGTGGTTTGGGTTGCCAGCAATGGGGCCGAAGCGGTGCAACGTTGTGCCGAAAACACGCCAGACCTGATCCTGATGGACCTGATCATGCCGGTAATGGATGGCGTGGAGGCGACCCGGCGGATCATGGCTGATACGCCGTGCGCGATCGTCATCGTTACGGTCGATCGCGAGCAAAACGTGCATCGGGTGTTCGAGGCCATGGGCCACGGAGCGCTGGATGTGGTCGATACGCCGGCCCTCGGTGCCGGCAATGCCCAAGAGGCGGCGGCCCCGTTACTGCGCAAGATCGTGAACATCGGGTGGCTGATCGGAGACAAGGGCAATCGGGAGCGATCGGCTCCGAGCCCGCTACGCAGTTCGGTCTCGCGCCAGTGTCTGGTAGCGATCGGCTCATCGGCAGGTGGGCCGGCCGCGTTGGAAGTCTTGCTCAAGGGGCTGCCGCGAGAATTTTCGGCGGCCATCGTGCTGGTGCAGCATGTTGACCAGGTATTCGCCGCTGGTATGGCCGAATGGCTCAGCAGCGCCAGCGGCCTGAACGTGCGCCTGGCCCAGGAAGGCGAGCCGCCGCAAAGCGGCACGGTGCTGCTGGCGGGTACTAACCACCATATACGCTTGTTGAAAAACGGTTCGCTGGCCTACACCGCCGATCCGGTCAACGAGATCTACCGGCCCTCGATCGATGTGTTTTTCGAGAGCGTGGCCAATTACTGGAACGGCGATGCCGTGGGTGTTTTGCTCACCGGCATGGGACGCGATGGCGCGCAGGGGCTTAAACTCATGCGCCAACAGGGCTACCTGACCATCGCTCAGGATCAGAACAGCAGTGCGGTGTACGGAATGCCGAAGGCGGCAGCGGCCATCGACGCCGCTGTGGAGATTCGCCCACTGGAAAAGATAGCGCCACGATTGCTGGAGATTTTCCCAAAATGAAGGCTTTTCACAGCAATCTGGCCCAAGTAGTACTCAGGTGACTGCCCATGAATGATTTACAGCTCGACGGCTTCAAAACCGACGAAAACGCCGCCATGGTGTTGTTGGTGGACGATCAGGCAATGATCGGCGAGGCGGTGCGCCGCGGGTTGGCGAACGAAGATAACATCGACTTCCACTTCTGCTCTGACCCGCACCAGGCCATCGCCCAGGCGATTCGCATCAATCCGACAGTGATCCTCCAGGATCTGGTGATGCCCGGTCTTGACGGCTTGAGCCTGGTGCGCGAGTACCGCAATCATCCGGCGACCAAGGACATCCCGATCATTGTTCTGTCGACCAAGGAAGACCCGCTGATCAAGAGCGCGGCGTTTGCGGCCGGGGCCAATGATTACCTGGTCAAGTTGCCGGACAACATCGAACTGGTGGCGCGCATCCGCTATCACTCGCGCTCCTACATGACGTTGCTGCAGCGTGACGCAGCGTATCGCGCGTTGCGGGTCAGCCAGCAGCAGTTGCTCGACACCAACCTGGTGCTGCAACGCTTGATGAACTCAGACGGTCTGACCGGGCTGTCGAACCGCCGGCACTTCGACGAATACCTGGCGCTTGAGTGGCGCCGCTCGCTGCGTGACCAGACCCAACTGTCGCTGCTGATGATCGATGTCGACTACTTCAAGTCCTTCAACGACAGCTTCGGCCACCTTGAAGGCGATGAAGCCTTGCGCAAAGTGGCCACGGCGATTCGTGATGCCGGTGCGCGGCCTTCTGACCTGCCGGCCCGTTACGGCGGCGAAGAATTCGTTCTGGTGCTACCCAATACTTCGCCGGGCGGCGCGCGACTGGTCGCGGAAAAGCTCCGCCAGACCGTTGCGGCGCTGAAAATTCCGCACATTTTCCCGGCCGAAGGTTCGAGTTTGACCATCAGCATCGGTTTGTCGACCATGACCCCGCAACCGGGCGGCGATTGCCGGCAATTGATCTCGGCAGCGGACAAGGGGCTGTATCTGGCGAAGAACAATGGGCGTAATCAGGTGGGCATTGAGTAACCCGCTGAAACACGATGCCCTGTAGGAGCTGCCGAAGGCTGCGATCTTTTGATGTTGCCTTAAAGGCGAAAATCAAAAGATCGCAGCCTTCGGCAGCTCCTACAGTTCGGAACGCGGGCTCGGCAGCTGCCACAAGCCTCATCCCCCCCGCCCTTCAGCCAAAACCATTCGCCCCTAAAGCCGCCAGGCGGGCTGCCGTGACAGCCTGATTACGTTATACTCGCCGGCTTTCAAAAGTTCGCCAACGAGTGCTGCCCGCCATGGAAATCAACCCGATCCTTAACAGTATCAAGGACCTGTCCGAGCGCTCCGAAACTATTCGGGGGTATCTTTGACTACGATCAAAAGCATGAGCGTCTGACTGAAGTCAATCGCGAGCTTGAAGATCCGAATGTCTGGAACAACCCGACGTACGCTCAGGAGCTGGGCCGCGAGCGGTCCCTGCTGGCTCAGATCGTCGAAACCCTCGACGAAATGCACACCGGCCTGGCCGACGCCAAAGACCTGCTGCTGATGTCCGCCGAAGAAGAAGACCAGGCTGCCGTCGATGACGTCGCTGCCGAAGTCGAGCGTCTGCGCGAGTCCCTGGAAAAACTCGAATTCCGTCGCATGTTCAGCGGTGAGATGGACGCCAACAACGCTTACCTGGACATCCAGGCCGGCTCCGGCGGTACCGAGGCCCAGGACTGGGCCAACATCCTGCTGCGCATGTACCTGCGCTGGGCTGACAAACGCGGTTTCGACGCGACCATCATGGAGCTGTCGGCCGGTGAAGTCGCCGGGATCAAGGGCGCCACAATCCACATCAAGGGCGAATACGCCTTTGGCTGGTTGCGTACCGAAATCGGCGTGCACCGTCTGGTGCGCAAGAGCCCGTACGACTCCGGTAACCGTCGCCACACCTCGTTCTCGGCCGTGTTCGTGTCGCCGGAAATCGATGACAACATCGAAATCGACATCAACCCGTCGGACCTGCGCATCGATACCTACCGCTCCTCCGGTGCCGGTGGTCAGCACGTAAACACCACTGACTCGGCCGTCCGTATTACGCACGTACCGACCAACACCGTGGTCAGCTGCCAGAACGAACGCTCCCAGCACGCCAACAAAGACACCGCGATGAAAATGTTGCGGGCGCGCTTGTACGAGCAGGAAGTGCAGAAACGCAACGCCGCCTCCCAGGCCCTGGAAGACACCAAGTCGGACATCGGCTGGGGTCACCAGATTCGCTCTTACGTGCTCGACCAGTCGCGAATCAAGGATTTGCGTACTAACGTCGAACGCAGTGACTGCGACAAGGTGCTCGACGGCGACATCGACGAATACCTGGTGGCGAGCCTGAAGCAAGGCCTGTAAACCGCCAGTCAAGACCTCAAGTCCCCCGCCATCGGTGGGGGCAACGAACCTGTGATGGAATTTTTAAAGACATGAGCGACCTAGAACTCGACCCGCAAGCCCTGCAACAGGAAGAAAACTCCCTGATCGCCCTGCGCAAGGAAAAGCTGGCTGCCGAGCGCGCCAAGGGCAATGCCTTCCCGAACGACTTCCGCCGCGACAACTACTGCGAAGACTTGCAGAAACAGTACGCGGACAAGACCAAGGAAGAGCTGGCAGAAGCTGCAATCCCGGTCAAGGTTGCCGGTCGTCTCATGCTCAACCGTGGCTCGTTCATGGTGATCCAGGACATGTCCGGGCGCATCCAGGTTTACGTCAACCGTAAAACCCTGTCCGAAGAAACCCTGGCTGCGGTGAAAACCTGGGACCTGGGCGACATCATCGCCGCCGAAGGCACCCTGGCGCGTTCCGGCAAGGGCGACCTGTACGTCGAAATGACCAGCGTGCGCCTGCTGACCAAATCCCTGCGCCCGCTGCCGGACAAGCACCACGGCCTGACCGACACCGAATCCCGTTATCGTCAGCGTTACGTTGACCTGATCGTCAACGAAGACGTGCGCCAGACTTTCCGCGTTCGTTCGCAAGTCATCGCGCACATCCGCAGCTTCCTGATGAAACGAGACTTCCTGGAAGTCGAAACACCGATGCTGCAAACCATTCCAGGTGGTGCAGCGGCCAAGCCGTTCGAAACACACCACAACGCTCTGGACATGGACATGTACCTGCGCATCGCGCCGGAGCTGTACCTCAAGCGTCTGGTGGTCGGTGGTTTTGAAAAGGTGTTCGAGATCAACCGCAACTTCCGTAACGAAGGCGTTTCGACTCGTCACAACCCTGAATTCACCATGTTGGAGTTCTACCAGGCGTACGCCGACTACGAAGACAACATGGACCTGACCGAAGAACTGTTCCGCGAACTGGCTCAGCTGGTTCTGGGCAGCACCGACGTGCCGTATGGTGACAAGGTGTTCCACTTCGGCGAACCGTTCGTGCGTCTGTCGGTGTTCGACTCGATCCTCAAGTACAACCCTGAGCTGACCGCTGACGACCTGACCGACATCGACAAGGCCCGCGCCATCGCCAAGAAGGCCGGCGCCAAGGTGCTGGGCTTCGAAGGTCTGGGCAAATTGCAGGTGATGATTTTCGAAGAGCTGGTAGAGCATAAGCTGGAGCAGCCGCACTTCATCACTCAATACCCGTTCGAAGTGTCGCCGCTGGCCCGTCGTAACGACGACAACCCGAACGTCACCGACCGTTTCGAACTGTTCATCGGTGGTCGCGAAATCGCCAACGCCTATTCCGAGTTGAACGACGCGGAAGACCAGGCCGAGCGCTTCATGGCTCAGGTGGCCGACAAGGACGCCGGTGACGATGAAGCCATGCACTACGACGCCGACTTCGTTCGCGCGCTGGAGTACGGCATGCCGCCAACCGCCGGTGAAGGTATCGGCATCGACCGTCTGGTGATGCTGCTGACCAACTCCCCGTCGATCCGCGACGTGATCCTGTTCCCGCACATGCGGCCACAAGCGTAAGTGTTTCAATAAAAAAGCCGCCTAAAACAGGCGGCTTTTTATTGCCTGTCTGGTACAAACGTATCAATTGGTTACTTTTGAAGTAAGAGAGGAATACCTGTCGTGAACCGTGCAATTGCTCAAGAGGGTGCAGCGGACGTCGCCACTGCGGTCGCTGAAAGTGTTCAGTACCAGGGCCGCAAGGCCAGCCGACAGGGCAGTGAACAGCGTCGACAGGACATTCTCGATGCGGCGATGCGCATTGTCGTGCGCGATGGCGTGCGGGCCGTGCGTCACCGCGCGGTGGCCGCCGAGGCTGGTGTGCCGCTGTCGGCCACCACTTACTATTTCAAGGATATCGATGACCTGCTCACCGATACCTTTGCCCAATACGTGGAACGCAGCGCGGCGTTCATGGCCAAGTTGTGGGCCAGCAACGAAGGCCTGCTGCGTGAGATGGTTGCCTATGGCGATGGCAGTCCCGAGTCCCGTTCACAGCTGGCCGACGATATCGCACGCCTGACCGCCGATTATGTGCAGCGCCAATTGCACAACCGTCGGGAACACTTGATGGCCGAGCAGGCGTTCCGTCAGGAGGCCCTGTTGAACCCGCGTCTGGCGGAGTTGGTGCGCTCGCATCAGCAAATTCTTCTGCAAGGCACCTGCCATTTTTTCGAGGTATTGGGTTCCCGCGAGCCACAACAGGATGCCAAAGTGTTGACGGCGATTATCGGACGGATGGAATATCAGGGCCTGCTCAACGACGCCGAGCCTGTCGCCGAAGCCGAAATGCTCGGCATCCTGACTCGCTACATGCATTTGGTGTTGGCGTCGGTGTGACCCGATCCCCCTGTAGGAGCTGCCGCAGGCTGCGATCTTTTGATCTTGCTTTGCAGCAGTGTCGAGAGGATCAAGATCAAAAGATCGCAGCCATCGGCAGCTCCTACGGTCCGCGTGTGTTCAAAGGGAGTGTTGAATGAAAGCCTGGCGTGTCGTTGTGATCGCCTTGTCGTTCCTGCTGCTCAGCGGCTGTCTGGTGACCTTCAAGGAGCCGCTGCCCTCGAGCGAGCCCGCGCCTAAAGGGTTGCTCGGCAAATGGACCAGCACCAACGCCTGGGGCGAACCGCTGAATCTGGAGCTGACGCGCCTGGGCGACAATCACTATCAGGCGGTCAGCTACTTCAAGACGAAACCCAAGGAGCGTGAAGCCTATCCCTTCACGGTGACCCGCCATGGCAGTCGCTGGTACCTGTCGGCCAAGGTGCCGGCGCAATTCGGTGGGCATTCCACTCTCTTCGGTTTCGAGCTCACCGATAAGCATGAGCTGGTGGTCTATAACCTCGACCTCGAGCAGATCAACCAGGCCCTGAGGCAAAAAGTCCTCAGCGGCGAAGGCTTCCAGACCGACGACGGCGACGGCGTGTTGATCAACAACAATCTGGACCAGGTCTTCGCCTACCTTGACGACCCGGCCAATTCCGATGTGTTCGTCGAGGCCGTGCGCTATCAGCGCCTGGCCAAAGCCAAATAAACCCAGCACGTAAACGGTTTTTCTACAGGAGTTTCGGGTGGACGATTACCAGCAGTCGATACGCATTTTGTCCGATCGCATTGTGCTGGCGCAGACGCCGATTCGCGTCCTCGATGCAGTCAAGTGGGACGACAGCATCCGCAAGGGTTTCCTCAAGGCCAAGGGCAAGGAAATGCCGGCGGTGGACCGCGATTACTACCTGAACCGGCCGCTGGCGTTCGACTCCAGCAAGGTGAAACTGGAATTCCAGAACATCGAACGCGACATCACCCGTCAGCTTGGTCAGTTCAACCCGGTCGGCCAGATCATGCGCCGCATGTGCAAGGAATACCGGATGGTGGTGCGCATGCTCGAAGCGCGCGGCACTGAGGATTTCGGGCTGATTTCACAGGAGCTTTACGGTGCCGCTTCCGACGCGTTCCACGCCGGCGATCCGACCCTTTCCGACCTGGGCCTGATGCTCTCGGATTACCTGAACAATATCGATGGCCGTGGCGACCTGAAGGACGAACCGAAAATCCTCACCGCCAAGGAAGCCGTCCACCTGCTGCAAACCCGCTTGAACAAGGTATTCGGCGAGGCCGAGGAAACCATTCGCGTATTCGAGTCCGACGGGATCGTCGCCGATGCGGCGGCTGGCGCCGACTACATCAAGATCCGCACCGACGCGATGTTCAACGACCGTGACGTGCGCGCTCTGGAAGTGCACGAAGGGCTGGTGCATGTGGGGACCACGCTCAATGGTCTGAACCAGCCGATCTGCACCTTCCTCTCCAAAGGTCCGCCGTCGTCGACGGTGACTCAGGAAGGCCTGGCGATCCTGATGGAAATCATCACCTTTGCCTCCTACCCGAGTCGCCTGCGCAAACTGACCAACCGCACCCGCGCCATTCACATGGTGGAAGAGGGTGCGGACTTCCTGCAGATCTTCGAGTTCTTCCGCGAGCAAGGTTTTGAAATGGCGGAAAGCTACGGCAACGCCAGCCGGGTTTTCCGTGGCTCGGTGCCGACAGGTCTGCCATTTACCAAAGACTTGTCCTACCTCAAGGGCTTTATCATGGTTTACAACTACATTCAGTTGGCCGTGCGTAAAGGCAAGCTTGAGCAGATACCACTGCTGTTTTGCGGCAAGACCACGCTGGAAGACATGCGGACCTTGCGCCAGTTGGTGGATGAAGGGCTGGTGGTGCCACCGAAGTATCTGCCGGATCAGTTCCGTGACCTGAACGCGTTGTCGGCGTGGATGTGCTTCTCCAACTTCCTCAATCACCTGAGCCTGGACCGGATCGAAGCGGATTACTCCAACATCCTGTGAGCAGTAAAATCCCCTGTGGGAGCGAGCTTGCTCGCGATAGCGGTGTAACAGTCGATGAAAATGTTGAATGTTAAGCCGCCATCGCGAGCAAGCTCGCTCCCACAGTGTTTTGTGTTCCAACCCCTATTTTCGCGAGGTTTCAACGGATGAGAATCCTCGGCTTCTTCTGCCTTCTCCTGACCTTGAGCGGCTGCAGCTCACTGCTGTTCTACCCCGAGCCCGGCCAGCTGTTTACCCCGGAAAAAGCCAAACTTGAATACCGCAACATCACCCTGACCACCGCCGACGGCCTCAAGCTGCACGGCTGGTGGTTGCCGGCCAAACAAGGTGTCGAGGTCAAAGGCACGGTGCTGCATTTGCACGGTAACGGCGGCAACCTGCCCATGCATCTTGGGGGGAGCTGGTGGTTACCGAAAGAAGGGTATCAAGTGCTGCTGCTGGACTATCGCGGTTATGGATTGTCCGAGGGGGAACCGACGCTGCCGGAGATTTATCAGGACATCGACGCCGCGTTCAAATGGCTCGATCAGGCGCCGGAGGTCAAGGGCAAGCCGCTGATCCTCCTGGGCCAAAGCCTTGGCGGTTCGATGGCCGTGCATTATCTGGTTCAGCACCCCGAACGCCAGAAACAACTCAAGGCCTTCGTCCTCGACGGCGTGCCCGCCAGTTACCGCAGTATCGGTCAATTTGCCCTGAGCCATTCCTGGCTGACCTGGCTGGTTCAGGTGCCACTGTCCTTGCTGGTGCCGGACGGCGACAGCGCGATCCATTCCATGACGCAGCTCAATGGCGTGCCGAAACTGATCTACCACAGCATCGACGATCCGATCGTGCCCCTTTCCAACGGCATCCGTCTGTATCAAGCTGCGCCGCCGCCGCGGGTGCTGCAACTGACCCGTGGCGGTCATGTGCAGACGTTCGCCGACCCGGTCTGGCGCAAAGTCATGCTGCGTTTTCTCGATGACCCGCAGCATTTCAACGGTCTGCGCCGCCTGGGTGAAGTCCCGAATTACCCGGCGCCGAAAAATTCTGAAGATGAACCACCAGAGAGTCCGCAATGAGTGAAGAACGTAACGCCATCCCGCTGATCATCACCGGTATCTGCAGCATCCTCGGCACTGTCGCAGCCCTGTGGTTCTACGGCTACCTGCACTTCGCCAAACCCGAAGATGCGCTGCTGCTCAGCGACTTCACCATGCTCAAGACTGTGCCGGGCGAAGACTACAAAGTCTCGCTGGAGCCGGCCCCGCAAGTCGCGCAATGCATCGATGGCGTGCTGGTGATGTTCGACACCGAACAGAAAGGCTTGAGCGGCGTGTTGGTCAACAACAAGAAAAAAGCGGTGCGTTGCATGGGCGAGGAAACCCCACAGAAGCTGCAACCGTAACGCTCCCGAAAAGATCGCAGCCTCGTTTCACTCGACAGCTCCTACATAGTCCGCGTGCTTCTGTAGGAGCTGTCGAGTGAAACGAGGCTGCGATCTTTTGATCTTAAAAACAAAAGCCCCGCCTGATCAGATCAGGCGGGGCTTTTGCGTTACAGCAGGTTCAACTCAGTTCGAGCTGACCGCCGAACGCGGGATCACCGGCTGGTTGTCGTTGGAAATGGTCACTTCCACCCGACGGTTCATCGCACGGCCCGAGACGCTGCTGTTCTCGGCCACCGGGTATTCCTTGCCGTAACCCTGCGCCACGATACGCGCTGGATCAACGCCCATTTTCACCAGCGCCGTGCGCACGGAACCGGCACGATGCTCGGACAGCGACTGGTTGTGGTTCGCGGTGCCCGTGCTGTCGGTGTAGCCCTCGACGATCACTTTGCGATCAGGGTTTTCCGAGAGGAACTGCGCCAGTTTGTTGATGTTTACCAGACCGCTGGACTTCAGATCAGCCCTGTCAGTGGCAAACAACACATCACCGAACGTCACCAAGGTGCCGCGATCGGTCTGCTTGGCGTTCAGGCTGTCCTGCAATTGCTTGATCTGCGCGTCGCGGGCATCCAGACGAGCCTGGGCACGCTGCGCAGAAGCATTTTTCAGATTGGCTTCGGCGTTGCGCAGGGCGATGGTCTGCTTCGCCACTTCAACACGTTGATTGGTCAGGTAAGCCAGTTGGTCGACCTTGGCCTGGTCCTCTTTGTCCTGGTAAGCCTTGTCGGTCTTGTCCAGGTAATCGCTGGCTTCCTTGGTTTCCAGCGCCGCGACTTTGCTGGCTTGCGGGTTGGTTTGCAGGCCGGTGTAGTTGCTACGGGCCTGTTCCAGGTTCGCGTTCGGCGGCGTGGAGCAGGCAGCCAGTGCAACGCTTGCGGCCAGCAGGGCAGGGATCATCAATTGTTTACGCATGGTGGTTTCGTCCTTTTAGTCGAGTAAGAAGTACGTCGTGCCGCGCCGCTTATTGCACGGTGCGCTGGCTTTCCTGACGCAGTTCTTGAACACCTTTCTGAGAGTCCTTCACAGCCTGTTCAGCTTTGATAGCCTGGGCTTTGCGCTCAGCCACGCGAGCGTCCCACTCGGCCTGTTCGGCCAGGACTTTGGCTTCGTCATACTTTTTGTCGTGCATGGCGATTTCGGCTTGTTTGAGCTTGTCCTGCGCGGACTTCATTTCCACTGCCGCGAATTCGGTACCGCCGGCACTGACGGCGCTGTTGACCGCCGATTCCGTCACGGCGAATTGCTCGCTTGGCGGGTTGCCGGCACAACCGGCCAGAACGAAGCTGCTGCCGATTGCCAGTGCAGCCAGTTTCAGGCTACGCAGAGGGGGGAACGAGGATTTGGCAGTTCGGGTCTTCATGGTCTTCAACTCCATTGGAATAACTCCTGAAAAACTTAAAAATCCATCCTGGGCAAGGAGCCGCAACCTTCAATTTCCGGGGGTGTTATGAAACGGCCGTCCCAGGCGTGGTTAATGGGTGTGACCCGAGGCGTTTTTCAAAAGTTCAGAGAATATGGCCCATTGCCCGAAAAAACTTTGACCGAACGGACAAGGCTCTAAATCGGGACTTACCTTCATACGCAGCAGTACTCCCGGCCCTGAACGAGCCCGGGAATATGCATTTTGGAGGGGAAAAGAAGCGCGGTAATCAGTGTTTCTGTTTGGCGTCAACGGCCGACAAATCGTGCAAATGACGACGGGACAATGCGAGAAAACGCGGAGTCGGACCGACGTCTTCGTACAGCGGATCACCTTCTTCGTCGGTGGCCACGACGGTCGAGCCCTTTACATATGGAAAGCTCTTTTCGAGCTCTTCCAGGGCGGCGCCGATCAGCTCGCCGAGCAGTTCTTCGGGCTGCCGTTTGGGGTACATTTCGATAATGGCCGCCAGCCGTGCGGCGGCCTCTACATCCAGATGAATCGAGTATCCGGTGTCGGTCAGGCGACCCTTGGCGTTTTCTTCCCAGTGATGGGCAAGCTCGCGGATTTTCATAGTGACCTCAATGCGCACCTGCTCGTGGCAGGCAGTGTCAGTGTCCGGCAAAGGCCGGCGGCAGCCGTTGTAAGGCTTACTCTTCAGACTAGCTTTAACGCCCAAGGTTTAAAGTCCCTTCGTCGTCTAATGGCGCGGGGGTTCATTGGGGGGGATTGGGTGTATATCCGTTTTTGCGGTGATGGCGGCTATCGGTTTCGCTTTTACAGCGAGTCACTTTGAAAAGCGCAAAGTAACCAAACGCTTTTGCCCCTTTCGTTCGGTGCCTCGCCTAGGCTCGGCATGCCCGCGCTCCGGTCCTGCTCCGTGGGCCCGCCGCCATCGGCCATCCATGGCCGGGGGCGGCTAACCCGGCATCCTTGCCGGGTTGCCCACTGCGCAGAACCTCCACTCGGCCTCTCGAGGGGGCGGTGCATCAAGATAAAAAGCTGCAGGCGAGCTAACGCTCGACCTGTTGAGTGGTGAGGAGCGTGCGTACACCCCCTCCCCCCGGTAGGAGCTGTCGAGTGAAACGAGGCTGCGATCTTTTGATCTACTGCCCCTTTCCCAGAGGCCGAACGCAGGCGTTGCGCAGGGGGCACCGCGGCAAGGATGCCGCGGTAGCCGCCCCCGGCCATGGATGGCCGATGGCGGCGGGCCCCGGAGCAATGCCGGAGTGAGGGCATGCCGAGCCCAGGCGAGGCACCGAATGGAGGGGCAAAGCCTTTTGCTTACTTTTCGGCGTTTGGAAAAGTGAGTCGCTGTAAAAGCGAAACCGTAATCAGCCATCACCGCAGAAACGGATATGTACCCCACCAATCCCAACCCCAATCCCCAATCCCCAATCCCCAATCCCCAATCCCCAATCCCCAATCCCAAAACTTTCTCAGGCGAACAGCATTCCCGTCGTCGTCCGCTTGTAAGAACCGCTTTACAGCGGCACTCTCTAACGACAAAGCACCCCGGATTTTCGCTGGAGAACTGCTGATGACCGATATTGATGCACGCTTGCGCGAGGATGTTCACCTGTTGGGTGAGCTGTTGGGCAACACCATTCGTGAACAGTACGGGGACGGCTTTCTCGACAAGATCGAGCAGATCCGCAAGGGCGCCAAGGCCGACCGTCGCGGTTCAATGGACGCTGAACTGAGCGCCAGCCTCAACCAATTGAGCGAAGAAGAGTTGCTGCCGGTGGCGCGGGCGTTCAACCAGTTTCTCAACCTGGCCAATATCGCCGAGCAATATCAGCTGATTCACCGTCGCGAAGAGTCACAGCCTGCGTCGTTCGAAGCGCGGGTACTGCCGGAACTGCTCGCCCGCCTGAGTGCTGAAGGTCATGGCGCCGAATCCCTGGCCCGGCAACTGGGACGGCTGGAGATTGAGCTGGTCCTCACCGCGCACCCGACCGAAGTGGCGCGCCGCACGCTGATCCAGAAATACGACGCCATCGCTGCGCAACTGGCTGCCCAGGACCATCGCGACCTGACCACTGCCGAACGCGAGCAGATCCACACGAAGTTGCAGCGCCTGATCGCCGAAGCCTGGCACACGGAAGAAATCCGTCGCACCCGCCCGACGCCAGTGGACGAAGCCAAGTGGGGCTTCGCGGTGATCGAGCATTCGCTGTGGCAGGCGATCCCCAACTATTTGCGCAAGGCCGACAAAGCCCTGTATGACGCCACTGGCCTGCACCTCCCACTGGAGGCAGCGCCGATTCGCTTTGCCTCGTGGATGGGCGGTGACCGCGATGGCAACCCCAACGTGACCGCTGCCGTGACCCGTGAAGTCTTGCTGCTGGCGCGGTGGATGGCCGCGGACTTGTACCTGCGCGATGTCGATCACCTGGCGGCCGAGTTGTCGATGCAGCAGGCCAGCGACGACTTGAAGGCCAAGGCCGGGGACAGCGCCGAACCTTACCGCGCGGTGCTGAAACAGCTGCGTGAACGCCTGCGCGCGACGCGTAACTGGGCTCACGCCTCCTTGACGAAGACCACGCCCGCACCCGCCGATGTGTTGCAAAACAACCGCGAACTGCTCGATCCGCTGGAGCTGTGCTTCCACTCGCTGCATGAGTGCGGCATGGGCGTGATCGCTGATGGGCCGCTGCTCGATTGCCTGCGCCGGGCGGTGACGTTCGGGTTGTTCCTGGTGCGGCTCGATGTGCGTCAGGACTCGACGCGACATACCGCGGCCATGAACGAGATCACCGATTACCTGGGCCTGGGGCGCTACGAGGACTGGAGCGAGGAAGAGCGCATCGCTTTCCTGATACGCGAACTGAAAAACCGCCGGCCGTTGTTGCCGGCGTACTTCAAGCCATCGGCCGACACCGCCGAAGTGTTGGCGACCTGCCGGGAAATCGCTGCCGCACCGGGCGCATCGCTCGGTTCTTATGTGATCTCCATGGCCGGCGCCGCTTCCGACGTGCTGGCCGTGCAACTGCTGCTCAAAGAGTCTGGCGTGTTGCGGCCGATGCGCGTGGTGCCGCTGTTCGAAACCCTTGCCGACCTCGACAACGCCGGCCCGGTAATCGAAAAACTGTTGCTGCTGCCCGGTTATCGCTCGCGCCTGCAAGGGCCGCAGGAAGTGATGATTGGCTACTCCGACTCGGCCAAGGACGCCGGCACGACAGCAGCGGCCTGGGCGCAATATCGGGCGCAGGAGCGCTTGGTCGACATCTGCCGCGAGCAGCAAGTGGAACTGCTGTTGTTCCACGGTCGCGGTGGCACCGTGGGACGCGGCGGCGGTCCGGCACACGCGGCGATTCTGTCGCAGCCGCCGGGTTCGGTGGCGGGGCGTTTCCGTACCACCGAGCAGGGGGAAATGATTCGTTTCAAATTCGGCCTGCCGGACATCGCCGAGCAGAACCTCAATCTGTACCTGGCAGCGGTATTGGAAGCGACCTTGCTGCCGCCGCCTCCACCGGAACCTGCCTGGCGCCATTTGATGGACGAATTGGCCGCTGACGGTGTCAGCGCTTATCGCGCCGTGGTGCGGGAAAATCCACAGTTCGTCGAGTATTTCCGCCAGTCCACCCCGGAGCAGGAACTGGGACGCTTGCCGCTGGGCAGTCGCCCGGCCAAGCGCCGCGCCGGCGGGATTGAAAGCCTGCGGGCGATCCCGTGGATCTTCGGCTGGACCCAGACGCGTCTGATGTTGCCGGCGTGGCTCGGCTGGGAAGCGGCGCTGAGCAAGGCGCTGGAGCGCGGCGAAGGTGAGCTGCTGGGGCAGATGCGCGAACAGTGGCCGTTCTTCCGCACGCGCATCGATATGCTGGAAATGGTGTTGGCCAAGGCCGATGCCGATATCGCCCGGTCTTACGATGAGCGCCTGGTCGAGCCGGATCTGCTCCCTTTGGGTGCGCATTTACGCGACCTATTGTCGCAGGCCTGCTCGGTGGTCCTGGGGCTGACCGGTCAGTCGCAGCTACTGGCACATAGCCCAGCCACGCTTGAATTCATCCGCTTGCGCAACACTTACCTCGACCCTCTTCATCTATTGCAGGCTGAGTTGTTGGCGCGTTCGCGACAACAGGATGTGGCGCAGGGCAGCCCGGTAGAACAGGCGCTGCTAGTGTCTGTGGCGGGGATTGCCGCCGGTTTGCGTAATACCGGCTAAGGTTTTCGTCGTGGGGCAAGGCACTCGGCGCGAGCGTCGAGTTGCCTGTGGGCGATGGGTTCAAAAGTACTGCCAGGCGACAGTTAGTGATGGGGTTGCGACTAGGGGTACCCCGACGAAAGGCCACATCAGGCGCGGGTTTCTCCGACTTTCGGCGGCTTGTGTGGTCCGGGCCTGCTGTGTATCTTGATCAGCCTTTGACCGTTTTGGCGGTCACGACCCTTTTATTGAGATTGGCCCCACGAGGCGAATCTGACGTTATCTATATAAAAAATTGAGGAGCACATCGATGCGCGTCATTCTGCTGGGAGCTCCCGGGGCCGGTAAAGGTACTCAGGCTAAGTTCATTACCGAGAAATTCGGCATTCCGCAAATCTCCACCGGCGACATGCTGCGTGCCGCAGTCAAGGCTGGCACCGAGCTGGGCCTGATCGCCAAGAGCGTCATGGACAGCGGTGGTCTGGTTTCCGATGACCTGATCATCAACCTGGTCAAGGAACGCATCAGCCAGGCTGATTGCGAGAACGGTTTTCTGTTCGACGGTTTCCCGCGCACCATTCCTCAGGCTGAAGCCCTGGTGAAAGCCGGCGTAGAGCTGGATCACGTGGTCGAAATCGCCGTTGACGACGAAGAGATCGTTCAACGTATCGCCGGTCGTCGTGTTCACGAGGCCAGCGGCCGCGTGTACCACACCGTCTACAACCCGCCGAAAATCACCGGCAAGGACGACATCACCGGTGAAGCACTGGTGCAGCGCAAGGACGACACTGAAGAAACCGTGCGTCATCGCCTGTCGGTCTATCACTCCCAGACCAAGCCACTGGTAGCGTTTTACCAGAACCTGGCGGCTGATCAGGGCAAACCGAAGTACAGCCACATCGTTGGCGTCGGCTCGGTTGAAGTGATCACCGGCAAGGTGCTTGAAGCACTGAGCTGAAAAGTCTGAATCGCTTCATCTTCTACGGCCCGCTTGCGGGCCGTAGTTGTTTATACTGGCGCACTTTTTCTGACCTCTCTTACGGAAACATCGATGAGCACCTTGCTGGCCCTGGACACCGCGACTGAAGCTTGCTCCGTTGCCTTGCTGCATGACGGCAAAGTCACGAGCCATTACGAGGTGATCCCGCGTCTGCATGCGCAGAAGCTGCTGCCGATGATTCAGCAGTTGCTGGCGGATGCCGGGACCACCCTGCAAGCGGTCGATGCAATCGCTTTCGGACGTGGTCCGGGTGCGTTCACCGGCGTGCGGATCGCCATCGGTGTGGTGCAGGGGCTGGCGTTTGCGCTGGATCGTCCGGTGTTGCCAGTATCGAACCTGGCCGTGCTGGCGCAGCGGGCCTATCGCGAACATGGCGTGAGTCAGGTTGCGGCCGCCATCGATGCGCGGATGGATGAGGTGTATTGGGGTTGCTACCGCGAAACGGCGGGGGAGATGCGGCTGGTCGGCAATGAAGCGGTGCTGCCACCGGAAGTGGCCGCGTTGCCGGTTGACGCCAGCGGTGAGTGGTTTGGCGCCGGCACTGGCTGGGGTTATGCCGAGCGAATCGCCGTCAGCCTGACCGGGCAGGATGCGGGCATGTTGCCTCACGCTGAGGATCTACTGACCCTGGCGCGTTTCGCCTGGGCGCGTGGCGAGGCGATCGTGGCTGATGAGGCTCAGCCGGTTTATTTGCGGGATAAGGTTGCGACCCCGAAGGCGCGTTAATTCATTGCAGCGAGTTGGCCCCATCGCGAGCAAGCTCGCTCCCACAGGGTTTACGCTAACCCCTGTGGGAGCGGGCTTGCCCGCGATGGCGGACTGCGCAACGCAGCCAATCGTCACTTTATGCCCCAGCTTTTAAACCTTTTCGCTTTTATGTGTTCTAGTTATCACTCGGCAGTTTGCGAAGCGGGCTATGCGCCACTAAACTGCCACCATTGATCCCGGACATGTACTCATGCGTATAGACGGTGTTCCCTCTCAGTCCTACCCCATCAAACGCAAGCCTCGCAAAGGCCCTGTGGCGGATGACGACTACGTCGATATCGACGGCGAGCTGGAAATTCCATCCGAAGAGCAAATGGCCGCCCGCGCTGCCAAAGCCTCTGCGCAACGCTTGAGTAATCTCCCCGCCCGTCAACAAGACATGCTTTATCACCGTGCCATGAGCAGCAGTGTCGCGAAGGCCCTGGCTAGCTACCTGAGCACTGCCGGTTTTGTCGATTGGGATTCGGATGTGCTGGGCCTCGACCTGTACATCTGATGCTGCCTTACTACCTGGGCTGTCCGTCCTGGAGTGAAAACGCCTGGCGCGACTACCTGTATCCGCAAGACGCAAAACCCGCCGAATTTCTGAATCTCTATTCCCAGGTTTTCAACGCCGTGGAAGGCAATACGACCTTCTACGCGAGCCCGGCTGCGACCACCGTGCAGCGTTGGGCCGAGACCATGCCCGAACACTTTCGCTTCACGGCCAAGTTCCCCGGTGACATCAGCCACAGCGGTGACCTGCGCGAACAATTGACCGCTGCCGACACCTTCCTGCAATTGCTCAGTCCCCTGGGTGAACGGGTTTCACCGCTGTGGCTGCAACTGTCCAAAAGCTTTACGCCGCAGCGACTGTCGGAGCTTGCCGGTTTTATTGATGCTGTGGACCGGCCTCTGGCGGTTGAAGTGCGGCATGACGCCTTCTTCGCCAAGGGCGATGCCGAGAGAATGCTCAATCGCCTGCTACTGGATCGCGGTGTCGAGCGTATCTGCCTCGATCCCCGCGCGCTGTTCAGTTGCACATCGACTGATCCCTCGGTACTTCACGCCCAATCGAAAAAACCCAGGGTGCCGCCCCGTCCGGCCGCCTTCACGCAATGTCCGCAGGTACGCTTCATCGGCCATCCGCAACTTGAGGCCAACGACCCGTTCCTGCTGCCGTGGGTCGAGAAAATCGCCGTGTGGATCGAAGAGGGCCGCACGCCTTATATCTTCCTGCACACCGCCGACAACCTGCTGGCCGCCAAACTGGCGCAACGTTTTCACGCACAACTGATGCTGCGTTTGCCTGGCCTGCCGCCGCTGCCTGAGCTATACAGAGAGCCCGCTGCCGAGCAACTTGGCCTGCTCTGAAGCGGATTCCCTGCCTTTTTCTGGAGCCTGCCAATGGATGCGCAAACCCTTCGAGCCCAAGCGTTCAAAGCACTGCACGAACGCAAGGGTGCTTTTGTCATTCCCAACCCGTGGGACGCCGGCTCGGCGAAAATGCTCGCCAGCCTTGGTTTCGAAGCGCTGGCGACCACCAGTGCCGGTTACGCCTTTTCCAGCGCCCGCCCCGATGGCGGGCTGACGCTGGACGACACCCTGGCAAACGTTCGGGCGATTGTTGCGGCCACTGATCTGCCCGTCGCCGTCGACCTGGAAAACGGCTTCGCTGACGATCCAGCCGAATGTGCCCAGAGTATTTTGCGTGCGGCAGAGGCCGGTGCGGTCGGCGGCTCGATCGAAGATGCCACGGGTCGTGAAGAAGCGCCGATCTACTGCTTCGAACATGCCGTCGCGCGCATTGAGGCTGCCGTGGCAGCCGCTCGCAGCTTGCCGTTTCCCTTTATGTTGACCGCGCGCGCGGAGAACTTTCTGCACGGCAATCCTGATCTCGCCGATACCATTCGCCGCTTGCAGGCGTTTGCCGAGGCGGGTGCCGACGTACTTTATGCACCGGGTCTGCGCAGTGCTGAAGATGTGTTGGCGGTGGTCCGTGCCGTTGCGCCGAAACCGGTCAATGTGTTGATGTCTGGCGGACTGAAATTGACGGTCGAGCAGTTGAGCGAAATGGGCGTCAAACGGATTAGCGTCGGATCGGCTCTGGCGCTGGCGGCGTATGGCGAGTTTTTCCGCGCTGCCGAAGAGATCAAGACGTCGGGCACGTTCGGGTTCACGTCGCGATCCATGCCGTACACCCAGGCCAATCAATTGTTCAAAGGCTGACGATGCGGTGTCGGTGGTGGCTGCTGTTGATGCTGTTGATCATTGGTGCGGCGGCCGTGAGCGTCTGGCGCGGCTGGATCTCACTGCCACCCCAGTGGAATCCTTGGGCGCCGCTGGACGTGAAAGCCGCGCCCAATTTTCTGACGCGCTACAAGCTGATGCGCCTGCGCGATGATCCGCAGTTGTGCGATCAAGCCCTGAGCAGCTCTGGATTGCGTGTAACCCATCAGGCCGATAGCCCCGATGCGAAGTGCCCGTTGATCAACACCTTGCGTGTGCAAGGCGGCGAGGTGGCGCTGAGCAGCAGTTTCCTCGCCAGTTGCCGCCTGGCGGTGTCGTTCGCTCTGTTCGAACACCACGCCCTGCAACCCGCGGCGCAAGCGGTCTACGGTCAAGCGGTAACGCGTGTCGACCATCTCGGCAGCTTTGCCTGTCGCAACGTCTACAGCCGCGAAAATGGCAGACGCAGCCAGCATGCCAGCGCCGATGCGCTGGATATCGCCGGTTTTCGCTTGGCCGATGGCCGCTCCATCAACGTGCTCAAGGATTGGCCGAAGGATAATCAGGACGCACGGTTTTTACGTCAGCTCCGCGATGGCGCCTGCGACATGTTCAGTGTGGTATTGAGTCCGGATTACAACGCCGCCCATCGCAATCACTTTCATGTGGATGTCGGGCCGTGGTGGGTGTGTCGCTGAGGGCCTGTTATTGAAGGTCAGGCCGCGATACGCAGGTTTTGCAGGACGATCGGGCGAGCCCAACCGTTATCGAAATCGAGTTGTTTCTGTTGCTCCACCAGCTCTTCGGGCGAGAACGGCGGGAATGGCTTGTCCAGCAGATCGAGTTCGAACTCGGCGATTGGCAGGTGCAGCGGACGCGGTTGCGGCGCCGGACCTGCTTCCGGCACAGGCTGACCTGCGGTGAGCACGATCGGGCGGACCCAGTGGCTTTCGAAGTCCTGTTGCTTCTGTTGAGCGACGATTTCTTGTGCCGGGAACGGTGGGAAAGGTTTGTCGGCCAGGTCCATTTCGAACTCGGCAATCGGCAGGAACAGTGGCTCGGGCGGGCGGACCTCGGTTTCTTTCACATCGCATTCGCGCTGGGAAATGATGTGAGCCAGCAGTTCGCTGCCAACGGTGGGTTCGACCGGGCTGTCGAGATCGACCGGTGGAAAGTTGAGAGAAGCCGGTACGACATCGCCCGACTGATCGGCCAGGGCCTGGGCAAAGAAATCCTGCCACAGGTGACTGACGCCGCTCAGTGCTTGGGAGTTTCGTAGGCCAAAATCGCCGTGGGGCGAGATGTAGCCTATCGATGTGCGTTGAATGTCTGACATTTCTCTCGGTCGACGCTCAGCTCTGGCAAAATGCTCGATAGTTTTGTTATCGGCCGTTTTTGCCGATCATTAATTTTTTGAGCGTGTTTTCTCATGATTGAGCAACCTGCGGCCTGCCGCATCCATGTCGAGGCCTTGGCCGCGACTTTTCAGCCACAGGCCGAACAATGGGCCGAGCGCCTGGGTTTGCCGATGCAGGTGGATGACGGTGAGTTTGCCTTGCAGGTCGGCGAGCAGGGTTTGCAGCTGCAGCAACTGGGTCCGGACGCGCCGGGGCCGGTGCGGGTGGACTTTGTCGAGGGCGGTGCGGCCCATCGCCGCTTGTACGGCGGCGGCAGCGGTCAGATGATCGCCAAGGCTGTCGGGGTTGCCCAAGGCGTGCGTCCGCGCGTGCTGGATGCCACGGCGGGGCTGGGTAAAGATGCGTTCGTGCTGGCGAGCCTGGGCTGCGAGATGAGCCTGATCGAGCGTCAGCCGCTGATTGGCGCGTTGCTTGAAGATGGCCTGGCACGCGGCGCGGAAGACTTTGACGTGGCGCCGATTGTGGCGCGGATGCGCTTGCTCAAGGGTAATTCGATCGAGGTGATGCGCAATTGGGAAGGCGAGCCGCCGCAGGTGATCTACCTCGACCCGATGTTTCCCCATCGTGAGAAAACGGCCTTGGTGAAGAAGGAAATGCGCCTGTTCCGGCCGCTGGTGGGCGATGACCCGGATGCGCCTGCACTGCTCGAAGCGGCGTTGGCGTTGGCCAGCCATCGAGTGGTGGTCAAGCGCCCACGCAAGGCGCCATGCATCGAAGGGCCGAAGCCGAGTCATGCGCTGGATGGTAAATCGAGCCGGTATGACATTTACCCGAAGAAAGCGCTCAAGCCTTAAGACCGCGACGCGCCCACACTGGATCTATGCAACACCGTAGATCCCCTGTGGGAGCGAGCCTGCTCGCGAAGGGGCCAGATCGGACAACCGAAACCTATCAGGCTGACTCAGGCCGATACGCCCGCATAAACAACTCCACCACTTCCTGCACATGGCTCTCGGCCGCATCCCCGGTCAGCGGCTCGCCGCAGCCATAAAGCAGCCTGAAATTCCCCGCACCCTTGAGCAAGCAGAAGAAATGCTCGGCCGCATTGCGCGGTTTGTCGATGCTCAACGCGCCGCTTTGATCAACCTTGGTCAGCAACCGCTCCATGCCATGCAGCATGCGCTCAGGCCCGGCCTCGAAGAAGATCAGCGAGAGTTTCGGGTCCTGGCTGCCCAGCGTCATCATCAGCCGATGCAGGTTGACCGATTCGTCGCTGTTGATCAGTTGATGAAAGCCACGCGCGATGTTTAACAGCACCGTTTCTACGGCAGTGCCGTCCGGCAATTCGAAAAACAGCGTCGGCAATTGCTCTTCGCACTTGGCCATCACGGCGGCGGAGAACAGCGTCTCCTTGTCGTTGAAATGGCTGTAGACCGTCAACTTCGACACACCGGCCTCGGCCGCCACGGCGTCCATGCTGGTATTCGCATAACCCTTGCTCAGAAACAGAATTTTCGCCGCATCGAGGATCGCCTGGCGCTTGGCCAGATCCTTGGGACGGCCCGGGCCGTTGGGTACTGAAAGATTGTTAGGCATATGCGCTTTTATTACTGGACTGGTGAGTTTGCTATTAATAACATACCGCTCAGTATAATTATTCCAAGCACCATTAGCGAAAGGTCCTTCACCATGTTCCGCTATGCCTTGCCCCTCGCGTTGCCAGTCAGTCTGGCGTTTTTATTGTCTGCGTGTGGTCACGAAGAGGCGCCTCAAGTCACCGTTCGCCCGGCCATGGTCGTGCAGCCAGAGCCGTCGTCCCAGGCGATGGAAAGTTTTCCCGGTGAAGTCCGCGCTCGCTATGAGCCGGAGCTGGCGTTTCGCATTGGCGGTAAAGTCAGTCGACGACTGGTCGAAGAGGGGCAGCGGGTCAAGGCTGACCAACCTTTGGCGGAGCTCGATCCCCAAGACGTGCGCCTGCAACTGGAAGCCACCCGGGCCCAGGTCGCCGCTGCCGAGGCCAACCTGAGCCTGGTGCGCGCCGAACGTGATCGCTACAAGACCCTGATGGACCGTCAGATGGTCAGCCGTTCGCAGTACGACAATTCCGAAAACCTTTACCGATCCGGTGAAGCACGCCTCAAGCAAATCAAAGCCGAATTCAACGTTTCGACCAATCAGGCCAGTTACGCCGTGTTGCGTGCCCCTCAGGATGGGGTTGTGGCTAAACGCGCGGTTGAAGTCGGGCAAGTGGTGGCGGCTGGGCAAACCGTATTTACCCTTGCCACCGATGGCGAGCGCGAAGTGTTGATCAGCGTGCCGGAGCAGAGCTTTGGCCGCTTCAAGGTCGGTCAGCCAGTGTCAGTCGAACTCTGGACCCAACCCGACCAACGTTTCGCCGGGCGCATCCGTGAGCTGTCGCCCGCTGCCGACCCAAAATCGCGCACCTTTGCCGCCCGCATCGCCTTCACCGCCGGCAAGGTTCCCGCTGAACTCGGCCAGAGTGCCCGGGTGTTCGTTCAGACCTCCGATGTGGTGCCGCTATCGGTGCCGCTTTCCGCGCTGACAGCGGAAAACGGCGCGACCTACGTCTGGGTCGTCAATGCCAACAATACCCTGAAGAAAACCCCGGTCCGGGTGGGAGCCTTCGGCGAGAAAACCGTACCGGTACTTGAAGGACTGAACGCCAGCGATTGGGTGGTGGCCGCTGGCGTCCATGTGCTGCTTGAAGGGCAGCAGGTGCGTCCGGTGGATCGCTCCAACCGCGTGGTCAATCTGGCGGACAAGGAGTAATCCCCGATGGGTTTCAATCTTTCCGCATGGGCACTGCGTAATCGCCAGATCGTACTGTTCCTGATGCTCTTGCTGGCCATTGTCGGCGCACTGTCCTACACCAAACTCGGCCAAAGTGAAGACCCGCCGTTCACCTTCAAGGCCATGGTAATTCGTACCAACTGGCCGGGGGCCACGGCGCAGGAAGTGTCGCGCCAGGTCACCGAGCGTATTGAAAAGAAACTGATGGAAACCGGCGAGTACGAACGCATCGTTTCGTTCTCCCGTCCGGGCGAGTCCCAAGTGACGTTCGTTGCCCGTGATTCCATGCACTCGGTGGAAATCCCGGACCTCTGGTACCAGGTTCGCAAAAAAATCAGCGACATTCGTCATACCCTGCCACCGGGCATCCAGGGGCCATTCTTCAATGATGAGTTCGGCACAACGTTTGGCAATATCTACGCGCTGACCGGCGAAGGTTTTGATTACGCGGTGCTCAAGGACTACGCCGACCGCGTGCAGATTCAGCTGCAACGGGTCAAGGATGTGGGCAAGGTCGATCTGCTCGGGTTACAGGACGAGAAGATCTGGATCGAACTCTCCAACGTCAAACTCGCCACCCTGGGTCTACCTTTGTCGGCGGTGCAGCAGGCCCTTGAAGAGCAGAACGCGGTGTCTACCGCCGGGTTCTTCGAGACCTCCAGCGAGCGATTGCAGCTACGCGTCTCGGGGAATTTTCAGACGGTCGAAGAGATCAAGAGCTTCCCGATCCGCGTCGGTGATCGTACGTTCCGCATCGCCGATGTGGCGGATGTGCGTCGGGGTTTCAACGATCCGCCAGCGCCGAGCATGCGCTTCATGGCGGAAAACGCCATCGGTCTGGCCGTGGCCATGAAGGATGGTGGCGACATTCTGGTGCTGGGCAAGGCGTTGGAAATCGAGTTCGACCGGATCCAGAAAAATCTTCCTGCCGGTATGCAGATGCGCAAGGTCTCCGACCAGCCCGCCGCCGTGAAAAGCAGTGTCGGTGAATTTGTTCAGGTGCTGGTGGAAGCGCTGGCAATCGTCCTGCTGGTGAGCTTCTTCTCCCTCGGCGTGCGCACCGGCATGGTGGTAGCGCTGGCGATTCCATTGGTATTGGCGATGACATTCGCCTGCATGTATTACCTGGGAATCGGCCTGCACAAGATTTCCCTCGGGGCGTTGGTACTGGCGCTGGGTTTGTTGGTGGACGACGCGATCATCGCCGTGGAAATGATGGCGATCAAAATGGAGCAGGGCTTCGACCGGATCAAGGCGGCCAGTTACGCCTGGACCAGCACCGCATTCCCGATGCTCACCGGTACGCTGATCACCGCGGCCGGCTTCCTGCCGATTGCCACTGCGCAATCGGGTACCGGCGAATACACCCGTTCGATCTTCCAGGTGGTGACCATCGCGTTGCTGGCCTCGTGGGTTGCCGCTGTTGTGTTTGTGCCTTATCTGGGGGAAAAACTCCTGCCGGATCTGGCGAAGATTCATGCAGCCAAACATGGCGTCGGCGACGGCCAGCCCGACCCTTACGGCACGCCGTTCTATCAGCGGGTCAGACGCCTGGTGGAGTGGTGCGTACGGCGGCGCAAGACGGTCATTGTCCTGACGGCCGTGATGTTTATCGGTTCTGTCATCCTGTTTCGCTTTGTTCCGCAACAGTTCTTCCCGGCATCGGGTCGTCTGGAGTTGATGGTCGATCTGAAACTGGCGGAAGGCGCCTCGTTGAGCAACACCCGCGATGAGGTCAAACGCCTCGAAGCACTGCTCAAGGATCACGCCGGTATCGACAACTATGTCGCTTACGTTGGCACCGGTTCGCCACGTTTTTACCTGCCGCTGGATCAACAACTTCCTGCAGCAAGCTTCGCGCAGTTTGTCGTCCTGGCCAAAACCATCGAGGAGCGCGAAGTCCTGCGCACTTGGCTGATCGAAGCCCTCAAGGAACAATTCCCGGCCCTGCGCGCGCGGGTGACACGTCTGGAGAACGGGCCACCGGTTGGCTATCCGATGCAGTTCCGGGTCACCGGTGAGCACATCGAGGAAGTCCGCGCGCTGGCCCGTAAAGTCGCGGCCAAGGTTCGCGAGAACCCGCACGTGGTCAACGTCCATCTGGATTGGGAAGAACCGAGCAAAGTCGTTTATCTGAACGTCGATCAGGACCGCGCCCGGGCGCTTGGCGTGAGCACCGCGAACCTGTCGAAGTTCCTGCAAAGCTCTCTGACCGGTTCCAGTGTCAGCCAGTACCGTGAAGACAACGAGTTGATCGAGATTCTGTTGCGCGGCACATTGCACGAGCGCACCGAACTGTCATTGCTGCCAAGCCTGGCGGTGCCGACTGACAACGGTCGCAGCGTGGCGCTGTCGCAAATCGCGACGCTGGAATACGGCTTCGAAGAAGGCATCACCTGGCACCGCAACCGCTTGCCGAACGTGACGGTCCGCGCCGACATCTACGGCAAGGAACAACCGGCGACGCTGGTGAAGCAGATCATGCCGACCCTCGATCCGATTCGCGCCGAATTGCCGGACGGGTATTTGCTGGAGGTCGGTGGCACGGTGGAGGACTCGGCTCGCGGGCAGAATTCGGTGAAGGCCGGTGTACCGCTTTTCATCGTGGTGGTGCTGACGTTACTGATGCTGCAACTGCGCAGTTTCTCACGCACGGTAATGGTGTTTCTGACGGCGCCTTTGGGTTTGATCGGTGTGACCTTGTTCCTGATAGTGTTCCGTCAGCCGTTCGGTTTCGTCGCCATGCTCGGCACCATCGCGCTGTCCGGGATGATCATGCGTAACTCGGTGATTCTGGTGGACCAGATCGAGCAGGACATTGCTTCCGGGCTCAAGCCTTGGCAGGCGATTATTGAAGCCACGGTGCGGCGCTTCCGGCCGATTGTGTTGACTGCACTCGCGGCGGTGCTGGCGATGATTCCGCTGTCGCGCAGCGTGTTTTTCGGGCCGATGGCGGTGGCGATCATGGGCGGGTTGATTGTGGCAACGGCGCTGACGTTGCTGTTTTTGCCGGCGCTGTATGCGGCGTGGTTCCGGATCAAAAAGGACCCAGCCTAACCTCTGTAGGAGCAAGCTTTGCTCCTACAGTTGTTTCAGAACCTTCTGATATTGAGTCAGAGAGGTCTGAGTGCTGTACTCAAAACTCAGTTCTACGAGTTTTTGAGACAGCAATAATGAAAAAGCCGCCCATTTTGAGGGGAAGGACCGACCCGGTATTCGATCTGTTGGGGACGTCGCCCCACAAGGAACGCCTCTCGGACTACCTTGCCTTGCTCAAGCCGCTGGACGATCAGGGGCGTTATCTGCCTTTCGATGAGTTGCGCTACCGCTGGGCGCAAGGGCTGGATTCGAATCTGTGCTGGGCGCTGGTGAAGAAAGCCCGGACTGCGCAGTACTCAAGTCTTTTGCCTCTGGGCGAGCCGCTTCAATGGGGCAGTTTCGTGCTCACGCCGCTGGCGCAGAAAGCTATTTCCGCCGTCGATCGACAAGCCACAACGGCCGCGCTGGAGTACATGACCAGTCAGATCGGTGAACACGCGCATTTCAGTTATCTGTTGAATGACTTGATCGAAGACGAAGCCATCAGCAGCAGCCAGCTCGAAGGCGCGGCGACCACGACGCGGGTGGCCAAGGACATGCTCAAGCGTAACCGCCTGCCGCGCACGCCGGATGAGCGAATGGTGATCGGCAACTACAAGATGATGAATTTCGCCTGGGAAAAGCGTTATGACGCCCTGAGTGTCGAACTGATTTCAGCCATGCACCGGGTGGGTGTCGAGGGCATTGATGACACGCAATATTCGCCGGGGGAGTTCAGGGGCAACGATGATGTGGTGGTGCAGGACGGCGAGGGCAACACCGTGCATACACCGCCGCCCGCAGCAGGGCTGGTGTCACGATTGCGGGTGCTGTCGACGTGGATCAACCAGCCCCACAACGATCCCGATCAAGTGGATTACGTTCATCCACTGATCAAAGGCATCGGGCTGCATTTTGCGTTGGGTTATGAGCATCCTTTTCGCGATGGCAACGGTCGGGTGGCGCGCGCGCTATTTTACTGGTTCATGTTCAAGAATGACTTCTCTGCCTTTCGCTACATTGCGATCAGCATCTTGCTGCGCAGTGCGCCGGTGAAATACGGGCGGTCTTATCTGAACACTGAGGCCGATGACCTCGATCTGACTTATTTCATCGATTTCCAGTGTTCGGTCATCCTGCGGGCTGTCAGCGGTTTCACCGAGGCATATCGGAAAAGTCTGGCGTATGCCGAAAGCTTTGATCGCTGGTTGTTGGAGTCCGGCTTTTTTGACCGTTTGACCGAGAAGCAGCGAGCCGTATTCCAGGTAGCCAAGAGCGGGATGGCCAAGGAGTTTACGGCGGTCAATGTGAAGGAGAATCTGGACTGTTCGTACAACACTGCGTCGGCCACATTGAATGGGCTGGTCGAATTGGAGGTGTTTGAGAAAAGGAAGATGGGGCGCGAGTGGGTGTTCTTTCTGCGGGCTCAAAACACAACCCCGTTCTGACCGTTCCCACGCAGAGCGCGGGAACGGTCACCGGGAGAGAGTATTAGAGGGTGCCAAACACCTTCTTCGCCAAACTGGTCGCTGCCGCCGCAGGATTCTGGCGAATGGTTTCTTCCTGTTTACCAATCATCTCGAACAGACCGTTCAACGCCTGCTCGGTCACGTAGCTTTCGATGTTGGCGTTCTTCGCGTCCACCACGCCCAGCGTCGCGGCTTGTCCGGCGAACGAGTTGTACTGCTTGGCCAGGCCCACCTGGTCGGTGGCTTGCTTGACGATTGGCAGGAACTTGACGCGGATCTGTTCGCGGCTGGTTTTGCTCAGGTACTGAGTGGCCGAGTCCTTGCCACCGCTGAGAATGCCCTTGGCATCCTCCACGCTCATCTTCTTCACCGCGTCCACCAGGATCGGCTGGGCCTGGGTCACGGCGGTTTCAGCCGCTTTGTTCATGCTGGTCTCCAGCTGATCGACCTGGTCGCCCATGCCGAACTGTTTCATCTTGCTGGCGACTTTGCCCAGTTTGCCCGGCAGTTCGATTTTCACGTCCGGGTTGTTGCTGAAGCCGCCCGGCGTGCCGAGTTGTTTCACGGCCAGTTGCGCGCCTTGAGTCAGGGCATCTTTGAGGCCGCCGGTGGCGTCCTTTTGCGACAGGTCGCTGAGTGACAGCGCCAGGGCGCTGGCGGAGATCATCAAGCCTGCGCACAGGCCGGCGAAGCGAAGGGTAGGGCGGAGCATGGCAGCTTCCTTGTTCAAAATAGAGAATTAGCGGGCGGCGTCGACGCGGATTTTCAGTGGCTGCGGATCGCTGCCATCCAGCTGCACGGCGTGATGTTCGGTGGTGATGAACATCAGTTCGCCATTCACTTCGATCCGTGCGCTGACCGAGTAACGATGGCCCGGTTTGACCTGCGTTGGATCGTAACTCAGATGAAAGGGCAGCGGCACCTGGCCTTTGACCGGACCTTTCTGTTCGCCAAGGACCACGGCGGGCGCGTCGGCCAGGGAAACGTCCTGCAAGCTGACGCTTAAGGTAGCGCTGGGCGGCAGGGCAATTCGTTGCAGGTAGAAGACTTCGCCATCGAGGGAGTTTTTAGCGGCGGGTTGCATCGACTGACAGGCGCCCAGCAGGGTGGTCATGGCCAATAAAGAGAGTTTTTTCATCGGAGATCTCCAGTAAATATGGGAGCGGGCGTGCTCGCGAAGGCGGTGTGTCAGACAACAGAGGTGTTGAAAGTTAAACCGCTTTCGCGAGCAAGTCGAAACGTCGCACCGCCGCTCCCACAGGTATTGCATTAAGCCTCGGGCTTTGTGGCGACCTGATCCGCCGCATCTTCACTGCGATGCAACGCGACCTGACGGATCGACAAGCGAATCTCCGCCGGCAACACCCGCTTGGCCGCACCTTCGGCCAGTTCGCCGAGCAGTTCGTGATAGCTCAGCTTGCCGGCCTCATCGCGCTTGAGCACGTCGAGGTCGAGCATGGTCTGGATGAAGTGGCGGAACAGGCTCTTGTCGAAGAACTCCGGGGCGTTGAGGCCATGCAGAATCGACAGGCGCTGGGCCATGACCGTGCACAGGTCTTCCAGCTCTTCGGCGCTGATGCTGTTCTGACCGCTGTTGAGCAGCAGGGAAACGGTCATGTAGAAACGTTGCAGGGTCTGGGCGATGCTTTTCGACAGCAGCGTCAGCAGTACGAAATGCCGCGAGCTCGGCGCCGGACGCAGGTAAACGTCCTTCTCAAAACGCAGCAGACCTTGCTCGACGAAGGCTTCGAGCCATTGGTCGATCACCGCATCCAGTTCCTCCAGCGACCAGCGAATGAACAGCTCCGATTGCAGGTACGGGTACAGCGCGCGGGTGTAGCGCAGGATCTGTTCGCGGCTCATGCGCGAGGCGCTCTGGAAGAAGCTCGCCAGCAACGCAGGCAAGGCGAAGATGTGCAAAACGTTATTGCGGTAGTAGGTCATCAGGACGGCGTTCTGCTCGTCCAGATACAGAATCTTGCCCAGGGCATCGCTCTGCTCGGACAGCAGATCCATGTCCTTCACATGCTCGATCAGCGCCCGGCCGTCACCTTGCGGCAGGGTGGTGTGCGGCGAATACGGGACCTTGCGCAACAGCGCCAGATACAGATCAAGCACCCGCGCCATAGCGCGGTCGTCCAGGGCCAGACGGCTGGTGGACAGCAGTGCCAGAGCCACCAGGTTGACCGGGTTGATCGCCGCGGCTTCGTTGAGATGCTGCGCGACTTTCTCGCCCAAACGGTTGGTGGTTTCGTTGAGCCAGGCCGGTTTGAATTGCGGACCGAGTTCCTGTTTACGCCAGTCTGGCTGTTCGCTGTCGAGGAATTCCGCCAGTTTGATCGGTTCGCCGAAGTTCACCGCCACCTGACCGAAACGCTGCTTGAGCGCGCCGATGACTTTGAAGATGTCGAAGATCGATTCTTTCTTCTTGCTCGCGCCACGCAGTTCGCCGAGGTAGGTTCGGCCTTCCAGCACGCGCTCGTAGCCGATGTAGACCGGGATGAACACGATGGGCATCCGCGACGAACGCAGGAAGCTGCGCAGGGTGATCGCGAGCATCCCGGTTTTCGGTTGCAGCATGCGCCCGGTGCGCGAGCGGCCGCCCTCGACGAAGTATTCGACCGGGAAACCTTTGGTGAACAGAGTGTGCAGGTATTCGTTGAACACCGAGGTGTAGAGCGGGTTGCCCTTGAAGGTGCGGCGCATGAAGAACGCACCGCCACGGCGCAGCAGGCTGCCGATCACCGGCATGTTGAGGTTGATCCCGGCGGCGATGTGCGGCGGGGTCAGGCCGTTGCGAAACAGCAAGTAGGACAGCAGCAGATAGTCGATGTGGCTGCGATGGCACGGCACGTAGATCACTTCGTGACCCTGAGCGACCTTCTGCACGCCTTCGATGTGGTTGACCTTGATCCCGTCGTAGATCTTGTTCCAGAACCAGCTCAACACCACTTCCAGAAAGCGGATCGCGGTGTAGGTGTAGTCGGAGGCGATCTCGTTGCCATAGCGCAGGGCCTGGGCCTTGGCTTTCTCCGGAGAGATGTTTTCACGCTCGGCTTCGTCGAGGATCGCTTGCTTGACCAGCGGCTGATTGAGCAGGCCTTTGACCAGATTGCGACGGTGGGAAATGTCCGGGCCGATCACCGCCGCTTTCAGGTTGCGGAAGTGCACCCGCAGAATTCGTTGGGCCATGCGCACGGTGCGCTCGTGGCCTTTGTTGTGGTCGATCAGTTCGCGCAAATGGATCGGCGCCGAGAACTGCACCCGGGTTTTGCGCCCCAGCACGATGATGCTCAACAACCGACGCAGGCGCCCGGTGACTGCCCAGCTGTCGGCGAAGAGCAGTTTCCACGGGCTCGATTCGCTGTCCGGCGATTGGCCCCAGAACACGCTGACCGGAATGATCTGCGCGTCTTCGGCAGCATTCTGGCTCAGGGCGCTGACCAGGCGAGTCAAGGTCGGCGGTGCACCACGCTTGTCCTGACGGCCCAACCAATCAGGCTCCGGCGTGAGGTAAAAGAACGCCGCAGGTTCCTCCAGCGTACCTACCGAGACCGGCAACACCGGGCGGGGCAAACCCGCCTTGCTGCACTCGGTATCGACCACGGCCAGGTCGGTCCGCGAAGGGTTTTGCAGGACGTAGAACACCGGACGGCTGCGGTCGAGGTTGAGGGTGAACGACGACTGATTGATCGTCTCCGAGCGAACCCAGAGGTAGAGCAGTCGGCGCAGGGTGCCAAACACAAGACGGCGGAACGGGGAACGGGTCATACGGCTTCTACGTGAATGGATAAAACCGAGCGTTTGCTTGGGCGGTCGATAGTGTGCCGTATTCGCCGAAAATCGGCAAAAAAGCGCCTAAGTAAACTTGAGTTGAGAGTTTTGCCGGCTGTCATATACTCGGCCGTTCAAAATAAAAACAAGGGGGTACTGACATGGCTACGCGCGAGACCGGCAATGTGAAGTGGTTCAACGACGCCAAGGGCTACGGCTTCATTCAGCGCGAGGACGGGGTGGACGTGTTCGTGCACTACCGCGCGATTCGCGGCGAAGGGCATCGCTCCCTGGCTGAAGGTCAGCAGGTGGAATACGGCGTGGTGACTGGCGAGAAAGGCTTGCAGGCTGAGGATGTGGTGGGGTTGTAAACCCGATCCCCGGATCACCTAAAACCACTGTGGGAGCGAGCTTGATCGCGATATCGGACTGACATTCAACATTGATGTTGACTGAAAGGGCCTCATCGCGAGCAAGCTCGCTCCCACAGGTTTTGTGTACAGCTTTTAGGTGGTTTTCCAGGTGATTTCTTCTTCACCATCCGCGCTGATGCGCATCCAGCGATCCGCTGTCTCTTCACCTTCTTCCTCGACCCAGCTACCCGGCGCGCAACGCACTTCGACGTTCAGCGCGGCAAAGGCTGCGCGGGCGCAGGCGATGTCGTCTTCCCACGGGGTCTGGTCGCTGTCCAGGAACAGGCTGTTCCATTTGCCCACGGCTTTCGGCAGCCAGGTGACCGACACGTTGCCGGCCTTGCACTTGTAGGTCTGGCCTTTCTGGACCCAGTCGGTGCATGGGCCCAAAGCAGTGCCGAGCCAGGCCGCGACGGCTTTGTAGTCGACGTCGGCGTCTTTCAGGTAAATCTCGATATCGGGTTGGCGCATGGATGTCCTCACTGCGGGTCTGAAAAATCCATTCGCGGATTTAGCCGGCCTCAAGCTGTTTGCTCAAGACCAAAATTTAAGAGTTTATTGAAGAACAAAATAATCGTAGCGCATCGACACGGTGACCTCGAACGGCTCGATCTGTTCGATGACCGCCGCCCGACGTTCAGCACTGGCGCGCCAGCCGTGGGGCGTCATGGCCAACAGGTTCGCCCGGTCCTGACCACTTTCCAGCGTCAGTTTGAACTCCAGGGTTTCACTGTGCTGCAGCGCCATGCCTTCCGGCACCAGGGCCAGATGCTTGTCGTCGGTGTACTCACGGACTTCGTCGTACAAACGTTCGCGCAATTCCATCAGATGGCCGCTGGTCGGCCCGACTTTCATCAAGCCACCACCGGGGCTGAGCAGGCGCTTGGCTTCCTCCCAATCCAGCGGGCTGAAGACGCTGGCGAGAAACTGGCAGCTGCCAGAGGCCAACGGTACCCGCGCCATGCTGGCGATCAACCAGGTCAGCTGTGGGTTGCGTTTGCAGGCGCTTTTGACGGCTTCCCGGGAGATGTCCAACGCGTAACCGTCGGCGTTCGGCAAGGCCTCGGCGATTTGCGCGGTGTAGTAACCCTCGCCACAACCGATGTCCAGCCAGCGCTGGGGCGCGTATTGCGCCGCCAGTTCGGCCAGACGCTTGGCCACCGGCGCGTAATGGCCGGCGTTCAAGAAGTCGCGACGGGCTTCGACCATCGCCAGGTTATCCCCAGGGTCGCGGCTGTTCTTGTGCTGCACCGGCAACAGGTTCAGGTAACCCTGACGCGCACGGTCGAAACGATGCCCGGCGGGGCAGGCCACGCCGTTGTCCACCGCGTTCAGCGGTTCGCTGCAGATCGGGCAGGCGAGCATCAGGCGAGCAACTTGATCAGGGTCTGGTAATAGATTTCAGTCAGCACATCGAGATCGGCAGCCAGCACACGCTCGTTGACCTGGTGGATCGTCGCGTTGACCGGGCCAAGTTCAACCACTTGTGTGCCCATGGTCGCGATGAAGCGTCCGTCGGAGGTGCCGCCGCTGGTGGACGCTTTGGTTTCACGACCGGTGATGTCCTTGATGCTCGACGCGACAGCATCCAGCAGGGCGCCCGGTTCGGTGAGGAACGGCAGGCCGGACAGCGCCCAGTCGATGTGCCAGTCCAGGCCATGCTTGTCGAGGATGTCAGCGACGCGCTTTTGCAGGCCTTCCACGGTCGATTCGGTAGAGAAGCGGAAGTTGAACACCGCCACCAGATCACCCGGGATCACGTTGGTCGCGCCAGTGCCGGAGTTCACGTTGGAGATCTGGAAGCTGGTCGGCGGGAAGAAATCGTTGCCGTGGTCCCAGTGCTCGGCGGCCAGTTCGGCCAGTGCTGGGGCAGCAAGGTGAATCGGGTTTTTCGCCAGGTGCGGATAGGCCACGTGACCTTGCACGCCGCGCACGGTCAGCTTGGCGCCGAGGGAGCCGCGACGGCCGTTCTTGACCACGTCACCCACCAGGGTGGTGCTCGACGGTTCGCCGACGATGCACCAGTCCAGACGCTCCTTACGGGCGGCAAGGCGTTCGATCACAGCTTTGGTGCCGTGGTGCGCTGGGCCTTCTTCGTCGCTGGTGATCAGGAAAGCGACCTTGCCCTTGTGATCCGGGTAGTCGGTGACGAAACGCTCGGCCGCCACGGTCATGGAAGCGAGGCTGCCTTTCATGTCTGCTGCGCCACGGCCGCAGAGCATGCCGTGTTCGTCGATCAGCGCGTTGAACGGGTCGATCTGCCAAGCGGTCACCGGGCCGGTCGGGACCACGTCGGTGTGACCGGCAAAGCACAGCACCGGGCCGTCGTGTTTACCGTGGGTGGCCCAGAAGTTATCCACATCTTCGATGCGCATTGGCTCCAGCGCAAAACCGGCATCGCCCAGGCGCTGCATCATCTGCTTCTGGCAATCGGCGTCGACCGGCGTCACGGACGGACGGCGGATCAGGTCGATGGCGAGTTGAAGGGTCGGCGAAAGGTCGGCGTGGGCCGTCATGGGGAACTCCGAAAGCTGGGGGGCAAGGCGCGCAAAATGGCAGTTATCTTAAAGCAAAACGGCGGCCATTGGCCGCCGTTTAGTGCATCTGGAACGATTTAGACCGCCGGTGCCGGTTCGGCCTCGACCGAAGGTTTCGGCAGCGAAGACAAGAACGCCATGATCAGCGCCGCCAGGTATGGCAACGATTGCACCAGCAACATGGTCACCCAGAAACGCATGTCGTTGCTCGGCATGCCGTTCACCAGATATATCCCCAGCGCCGCGCCCCACAACAGCAGCATGATGAACACTTCTTCACGAGCCTCCGAAATCGCCACCCAGAAGCCGTGGTTATCGGCGTTCTTCGGTGTACGGAAAAACGGAATGCTGCTGGTGAAGAAGCCGTACAACACCGCTTTGGCGATGGTGTGCGACAACGCCAACCCTGCCAGTGCCGCGCAGAATGCGTCCTTGAGGTTGACCCCGACCGCACGACGGTAGAGGAAGATGATCTTGCCCACCTTGAACACGAACAGCGCCAGCGGCGGGATCGCGAAAATCAACAACGGCGGGTCGACTCGCTGCGGCACGATGATCATCGCCGCCGACCACAACAAGGCGCCCACGGTGAAGAAGATGTTCATACCGTCCGCCACCCACGGCAACCAGCCCGCGAGGAAGTGATAACGCTGGCCACGGGTCAGCTCGGTGTCCTTGCCGCGCAACAGACTGGCGGTGTGACGCTTGATGATCTGAATCGCACCGTAAGCCCAGCGGAAACGCTGTTTCTTGAAGTCGATAAAGGTATCGGGCATCAGGCCTTTGCCGTAGCTGGTGTGGTAATACGCCGCTGACAGGCCTTTCTCGAACACGCGCAGACCCAACTCGGCATCTTCACAGATGCACCAGTCAGCCCAGCCCAGTTCCTCGAGCACCGAGCGCCGGGTCATGGTCATGGTGCCGTGCTGGATAATCGCGTCACGGTCGTTACGGGTGACCATGCCGATGTGGAAGAAACCTTTGTATTCCGCGTAGCAGAGCTTCTTGAAGGTGCTTTCGTTCTGGTCGCGGTAATCCTGCGGTGACTGCACCACGGCGATTTTCGGATCGGCGAAGTGCGGCACCATGTGCTTGAGCCAGTTCGGGTCGACGCAGTAGTCCGAGTCGATCACCGCAATCACTTCGGCATCCTTGGCGGTGTGCGGAATCAGGTAATTCAGCGCGCCACCCTTGAAGCCGGCCAATGGCGCGACGTGGAAGAACTTGAAGCGCGGGCCGAGGGTTTCGCAATAATCGCGCACCGGCTCCCAGACCGCCGGGTCCTTGGTGTTGTTGTCGATGATCAGGACTTCGAAGTCCGGATAGTCGAGGTTGGCCAGGGCGTTGAGGGTCTGTTTGACCATCTCCGGCGGCTCGTTGTAGCAAGGCACGTGAATCGAGACTTTCGGTCGGTAGTCCGAATCGCCCACCACCGGCAGGAATTCACGCCGGCGTTTGTGGGTCCAGACCGCTTCGGCCAGTTCGTGGGCCTCGGTCAGCAGCACGATAAACACCCCGAGCGCGCCGAGGGCAAGGAGGAAGCCCACCGTCAGGCTGAACCAGGTGCTGTATTGCAGGCTGTAGTCGTAACCGATCCACACCAGCACCGAACCGCAAAGGAACGCGATGAAGGTCAGGAAGGTGCGGCCGCGTTGACGCAGGGCCGAACCGTCGATCATCAGCAAGGTCAGGGAGAGCAGGGCCAACACCACCGAACCGACAGCGAGCACGCGCCATTGCGGAATGGCGACGACCGGGCCTTCGAAGTTGAATTTCTGCTGACGCGCGGCGTTGAAAACGCCCCAGTAAGCGCCCACGGAACCTTCGTCACTGGCCTTCCACGGTTGGTCAAAGGCTTCGATCACAAAGTAGTTGAAGCCCTGGCGATTGAGCTTGTTGACCAAGGTCCGCAGATAAATCGCCTGGTCTGCCGGCGACGCGTCGGCGCCACCGCGCATACGGCCGTTGCTCGGCCAGCCGACTTCCGACAGCAGCAGCGGTTTTTTCGGGAACATCTTTTTCAGGTCACGGGCCCGGTCGAGCACGAACTGCCCGGACTGCTCCATCGGAACATGTTCCCAGTACGGCAGGACGTGGGCGGCGATCAGGTCGACGTGCTTGGCCAGGCTCGGGTTTTCTTCCCAGACGTGCCATTGCTCGGAGGTCGTCACCGGTACTTTCACTGCCGCGCGGACGCGATCAAGGATCACGCTCAGTTCGGCGGCGGTAATTTCCTTACGGAAGATCGCCTCGTTGCCCACCACCACGCGAACCACGCTGCGGGAGGTATTGGCCAGGTCAATGGCGCGCAGGATTTCACGCTCGTTGCGCGCAAGATCCGGGCTGATCCAGATACCCAGCGTCACGCGCAAACCGAATTCTTCGGCGAGCTTGGGAATATCCCCCAGGCTGCCATCGACCGAGTAAGTACGGATGTTGTCCGTCAGCTTGCTCATGATCTCCAGATCGCGACGCATTTCATCGTCGGTCGGATATTGCTCTTTTTGCGGGTACTGCCCTTGCTGGAACGGCGAGTACGAAAAGCCGGAGATCTGTTCAGGCCAGTTGGGGGCGGTGACCGGGCGATTGATCAGCGCCCAGAAGCCGGTAAACAAGGCTGCGATGGCGAGCACCACGACCAGGTTGAGTCCAAATTTACGCGATGACATAGCTATTTCAGGTTCCAGGGGCTGCAGAACGAAGGAACGGTCGGCGGCTGGTTGCCAAGAGGCCGGGGGCGCGCATCCTACACCGTGCTTTCACTTACCGTACAGCAGGCAAGGAAAAGCTTGACGTTGGGCAATCCGGTTTCATTAAAGTTCTTTCACTTTGTCGCGTGTAACTTAAAACTTGTCGCTGTGTAGCCCTTATAATGCGCGCCGGTTTTTGGGGTAATGGTTATGAGTACAGAAGATCCGCGGTTTGCAGGCATCGCCCGTTTGTATGGCATCGACGGCCTGGAGCGTTTGCGCGCGGCCCACGTGGCGATCGTCGGCGTCGGTGGCGTCGGTTCCTGGGCGGCGGAAGCCGTCGCCCGTTGTGGCGTGGGCGAGATTTCGCTGTTCGACCTGGATGACGTCTGCGTCAGCAACGCCAACCGTCAGTTGCACGCGCTGGACAGCACCGTCGGCAAACCCAAGGTTGACGTGATGGCCGAGCGCCTTCGCGGTATCAACCCGGACTGCACCGTGCACGCGGTGGCGGACTTCGTCACCCGCGAGACCATGGCCGAGTACATCACGCCGAACATCGACTGCGTCATTGATTGCATCGACAGCGTGAATGCCAAGGCGGCGCTGATCGCCTGGTGCAAGCGCCGCAAGATTCAGATCATCACCACCGGCGGTGCGGGCGGGCAGATTGATCCGACGCTGATTCAGGTATGCGACCTGAACCGGACCTTCAACGATCCGTTGGCTTCGAAAGTGCGCTCGACCTTGCGCCGGGATTACAACTTCTCACGCACCGTGACCCGCCATTACAGCGTGCCGTGCGTGTTTTCCACCGAACAACTGCGCTACCCGAAACCGGATGGCAGCATTTGCTTGCAGAAGAGTTTTGTCGGTGATGGTGTGAAGCTCGACTGCGCCGGAGGGTTTGGCGCGGTGATGATGGTGACGGCGACGTTTGGCATGGTCGCGGCGACCAAGGCTGTGGATAAGATTGTGGCCGGGGTACGGCGCCCCGCGGATCGCATTAAATCTCAAGCTGAAACGTAAACCCTTGTAGGAGCTGCCGAAGGCTGCGATCCTTTGATCTTTAGCGTGACCACTGGCGCCGAAGATCAAAAGATCGCAGCCTTCGGCAGCTCCTACACGTCGCTCAGGCTCTGCATTCGCTGTAACACGGCATTAAGGCCATTACTGCGCGACGGAGATAACTGACGGCCCAGTCCAAGCTGGTTAAACCACTCGGGCAAATCCACCTGCTGCAACTCAACCGCCGACAATCCGTTAACCCGCGCCAGCAGCAACGCCACCAACCCGCGAATCAACCGCGCATCGCTGCTCGCGGCAAACTGCCAGTGACCATCCTGCAACTTGCCCACCAGCCACACCTGGCTTTCACAGCCATGAACGCGGTTGGCGTCGACCTTATCCACATCGCTCAACCCAGGCAGACGGTCGCCCCATTGCATCAACAGCCGCGCCCGTTGTTCCCAGCCTGCGGCCTTCTGAAAGGTCTCCAGCGCGGTGACGGCATCGGCAGGCAAGCTCATCGCAACACCTCCAGCGCCTGATCCAGCGCTTCAAAGAACCGCTCCAAGTCATCGGAATCGTTGTACAGCGCCAACGACACCCGAATCGCCCCGGCCAATTCAAAGCTTTTCAGCAACGGCATGGCGCAGTGATGACCGGCGCGCACCGCGATCCCCTGTTCGGTCAGCAAATGCGCCAAATCAGCGTTATGCACACCCTCGACGACAAAACTGGCCAGCGCCAGTTGCGGCTTGCCCAACAACCGAATGCCGTTGCGCGCTTCAAGGCCTTTGAGCAAATAGTCATGCAGCGCCGCTTCGTGGGCGCAAACCGCATCCTGGTCAAGCCCGGCCAGATAATCCAGCGTCGCCCCCAGACCAATCACACCGGCAATCGGCGGCGTACCCGCCTCGAAACCCAGTGGCGCCGGGCGGAACCGTGCGCTGTGGTAATCCGCATCCAGCACCATTTCGCCGCCGAATTGCCAGTGGCGCAGTTGCTCAAGCGCTTCATTGCGACCGAACAGCACGCCCAGACCATCGGGGCCATAGAGCTTGTGGCTGGAAAACACATAGAAGTCGCAACCCAGCGCCTGCACGTCGTGCCGGCCATGAACCACGCCTTGAGCGCCATCGACCACGGTCAGCGCGTTATGCGCCTTGGCCATCGCCAAGAGGGCGGGCAGCGGTTGCCAGGCACCGAGTACGTTGGACAGCTGACTGACCGCCAGCAAGCGGGTTCGAGGACCGATGAGCTGCGTGGCAGCATCAAGGTCAATCAAACCGTCGGCGTCCAGTGGCAGGATCACCAGCTTCAGGTCGCGACGGTGGGCCAATTGCTGCCACGGCAACAGGTTGGCGTGATGCTCCAGGGCGCTGATGACAACTTCATCGCCCGGATTGAAAAGATGTTCCAGGCCGTAAGCCAGGAGGTTCAGCGCAGACGTTGCGCCGTGGGTAAAGATGATCTGCCCGCAATCGCCGGCATTGAGCCAGTGGGCGACTTTGCTGCGGCTGGCCTCGAACGCCTGGGTGGCGTGGGCGCCGGGCAGGTGTTGCGCCCGATGCACGTTGGCCGCGCCGTTGGCGTAGTAATGCGCCAGGGCATCCAGCAGGGCTTGAGGTTTTTGCGTGGTGGCGGCGTTGTCCAGATACGTCTGGTCTTGCCGTTGCAATGCGGCGATGGCCGGAAAATCGGCGCGCCAGGGAGAGGGAATCATCATGCTGTCGGGCCCTGTGAACTTGGGCGGGTGTACACCGGACCTTGTGGGAGCGAGCCTGCTCGCGATGGCGTCCGTAAAACCGCCAAAAGCATCGCGAGCAGGCTCGCTCCCACAGGTGCCTGCGGCACTTAGTTGTGAGCGTGCAGCGCTTCGTTCAGTTCGATCGCCGATTTGTGGGTTTTGCATTCCACGGCACCGGTTTCCGAATTACGGCGGAACAGCAGGTCAGGTTGACCGGCCAGTTCACGCGCCTTCACGACTTTGACCAGTTTGTTGTTTTCGTCCAGCAGCGCCACTTTGGTACCAGCGGTCACGTACAGGCCCGATTCAACGGTGTTGCGATCGCCCAATGGAATGCCGATTCCGGCGTTCGCGCCGATCAGGCAGCCTTCGCCAACCTTGATCACGATGTTACCGCCGCCCGACAGGGTGCCCATGGTCGAGCAACCGCCGCCCAGGTCCGAACCCTTGCCGACGAATACGCCAGCGGAAACGCGGCCTTCGATCATGCCCGGGCCTTCGGTACCGGCGTTGAAGTTGACGAAACCTTCGTGCATCACGGTGGTGCCTTCGCCGACATAGGCGCCCAGACGAATGCGTGCCGCGTCAGCGATACGCACGCCGGCCGGAACCACGTAGTCAGTCATTTTCGGGAATTTGTCCACCGAGAACACTTCCAGCAGCTCGCCACGCAGACGGGCTTCCAGTTGATGTTCGGCCAGTTCGGCCAGGTCGATTGCGCCCTGGCTGGTCCATGCCACATTCGGCAGCAGCGGGAACACACCGGCCAGGTTCAGGCCGTGCGGCTTGACCAGGCGATGGGACAGCAGGTGCAGCTTGAGGTAAGCCTCTGGGGTGGAGGTCAACTGAGCGTCTTCGGCCAGAAGGGTCGCGACCAGCGGCTTGTGGCTCTCGGCCAGACGGGTCAGCAAGGCAGCCTGGGCAGCGTCGACGCTTTTCAGGGCTTCAGCCAGTTGCGACGCCTGGGCGGTGCTGAACGCGATGGCCTGATTGCCCTCGGTGTAGCCCAGAACAGGCGCAATGGCAGCGACCAGTTCGGCCGACGGGTTGAGCAGTGGCTGCGCGTAAAACACTTCCAGCCATGCGCCTTGACGGTTTTGAGTGCCGACACCAAAGGCCAGGCTGAACAGGGTAGTGGACATATTGATACCTCTAAAAAATGGAACGGGCTGCCTTACTTGAGCGCTGCCGCGTAGATATCTGGCTTGAAGCCAATCAGGGTTCGGTCACCGAGATCAAGCACCGGGCGCTTGATCATCGAGGGTTGTGCGAGCATCAGTTCGATGGCTTTCGGCTGGTCGAGATCGGCTTTGCGTTCGTCGTCGAGCTTGCGGAAGGTCGTGCCTGCACGGTTCAACACCACTTGCCAGCCGTGCTCGTCGCACCATTGGCTCAGGTGTTCACGGTCGATTCCGGCCGCTTTGTAATCATGGAAGTTATAGCTGACAGCGTGTTCATCGAGCCAGGTGCGCGCCTTTTTCATGGTGTCGCAGGCTTTGATGCCGAAAAGGTGCAACGTTTTGCTTGAAACGGTCAAGGAATTGCCCCCTTTGCAGGTGCTGGAAATTAATGGTGACGGATTATGCCATGACCGGACGGTTTCGCGTCGGCCGTGGTCGGGTTTGTCCGTTTGTCGTGGCGATCAGCTGTCGCATGCGACATTAGCGCCACGGCCCGCTCGCAGTGTAAGCGGCTAATATGGCACTTCAATGCTGTCGATTGTCTTGAAAACCACGCTTTATGCAAACGGCCAATGCGGCCGCTTGCGTTGAGGGCGCAGGGTTTGAGTGAGACCAACCTGGGCCTGGTCAAATAGCCTGTAGCGAATTAATCGCGACTCTCGGTTGTGTGTTCAGGATAGGGATAGGCCTCGGCCATGAACGCCTTGTCCTTTTCGCTGAGGTCAAAGTTCAGGTAAATCTGGAAGTCACCGTGCGTCCAGGCCTGGTGGATTTCATAGTGCATGATCGACTTTGGGTCATAAGGCGAGTAGTTGACTTCGCTGGTGTCGAGAAGATTGAAATAGCGCTCGTCAACCTCTTTTCGCCTGAAGTCATCCTCACCAGCGTCTTCAGGTACCCAATGATCACTGTAAACCGCTGGCTTGTTCCAGGGAATGTTTGCCTCAGGGTGCAGGTGTTCATGCTCGGCTCCCAATGCATGACCGAACTCGTGCATCACATAGTGGGCGAAGAGCTTAGGTATAAGCATCCAGTCCGAAATCTCCATGGTTGGACCTTCTTCATCAAGTAGCGCGTCGGTACCGATGCTGGACCAGTAGAGTCCTGTACCGGTGCGAATTCGGATATCACCTACTTCGCCTTCGACGAAGTCGAACTTCAGATTGATATGGGGCAACCAGTTACTTGCAGCAGCCTTGACGCCGTCCTTGAAAGCTTGGCTGCCATTTAAAAACGCGATACGCAACGTGCGGCCGGGAGCCCAGAATTTCGTATGTCTGGCGACTGCCCGTTTCTGGCGACCGGAGCTGGAAGTCGGGCGGTTTGCAGGATTCTCGGCGATGGCAGCTTCATAGGAAGCCTGATCATCTTCCGGTTTTCTGGTGAGGCAAGTTGTTGCAGGGTTCATGATTAAGTATCCGTACTTGTATCGGCTGGAATTAATGAGTGTTTGTTTGGGGCGGTAAACCTGGAATATCGAGCGCGTCGGGTTGCGTAGTTGCTCGGGTAGATTAATGAGCTTTGTGGGTTGGGAGAAGTGCGGCAGTTATTAGTTGTATTGCTTGATGTTGAGAGTTCCCAGGGCGTTGCACCCTGCGAACTTTTTTGTATTTGGGTGGTTATTGTTTATTTTGGATAAAGCAGTTTCATCAGTCGTTTGTCTTTTTTGCTGAGCCTGCGATTGATCGGGACTTCCCAGTTGCCCACTGTCAACGTGTTGGGTACGGGGTGGTGCATGATCGATTTTTTATCATAAGAGGTGTAAATCGCATCCAGGGTATTGAAGGGGGCGAACAGGTTTCTGTCCACATCTTCCCGGGACAGCGGATTCATCTCGCGGTTCTGGTAGAACTCATACACCTTCGGTTTGTCCCAGGGAATGTTCGCCTCTGGATGTTGGTGTTCATGCATCGCCCCCAGTGCATGACCGAATTCATGAATCACAATCACCTCGAAGTCTTCATGTTCGGGCTTGACGCCCAGGTTCATGGTTGGCCAGTCGGGATGAATCAACAGCGCGTCGGTGCCCAGCATCGAGCTGTTATCGTTGTTCTTGGTAGCGATCCGAATCTCGCCCTGCAAATCATCGACGAACTCAAACTTGAGATTGATATACGGCAGCCATTGGCTGGCGGCGTCGATGATTTTCTGTTTGTGCTCATCGTTGGGGCCATCGATAAAAGCGATTTTGAGCGTGCGTCCGTTTGCCCAGAGTTTCGAATAATTGATCAGCGAGCGCTTGCGCCGAGTGCCAGTTGCGGAACCTGCGTTTTCAGGGTTCTCGTTAACAGCAACGTCGTAGGATTGTTGATCGTCGGGCCATTGGATGAGGTTGCAGTCTTCGATATTGTTCATTGGCTACTTCTTCCTTGAAGTGAGGTTGTGTGAATGCGCAAGCTAATGCGCTGCATGAGAGTAAGGGGGGACTCTGCAGTTCGGTGAACTTTAATTTCGGCTGAAGTGTTACCGGTTATAAAGTGTGCCCGCACTGCGTTGCACAGTGCGGGCGGGAGACTACTTGTTGCGGGTAATAAACGCGCGAATGCGTTCTGCGGCTTCAATGCATTCGGCCAGCGGAGCCACAAGTGCCATACGCACTCGGCCTGCGCCGGGGTTTGAACCGTTCACTTCGCGAGACAGATAAGACCCAGGAACGACCGTCACATGTTCTTCAACGAACAGATCACGGCAAAACGCTTCATCATCACCGTCAACGTTCGGCCACAGGTAGAAACCGCCGTCCGGGCGTTGTACATCCATGACTGGGCTGAGGATTTCCAGCACCGCATCGTATTTCTCGCGATAAAGCGCGCGGTTGGCCCGCACATGCACTTCGTCATTCCAGGCAGCGACGCTGGCGAGTTGGGTCTGAACCGGCATCGCGCAACCGTGGTAGGTGCGATATAGCAGGAAACCCTTGAGGATTTCTGCATCGCCCGCGACGAAACCCGAGCGCAGGCCCGGCAGGTTGGAGCGCTTGGACAGGCTGTGGAACACCACGCAGCGCTTGAAGTCCTTGCGGCCCAGTTCCACGCAGGCGCTGAGCAGGCCGGCCGGCGGGGTTTGTTCGTCGAAATACAGTTCGCTGTAGCACTCATCGGCGGCGATCACGAAGTCGTATTCGTCCGCCAGGGCAATCAGCTTCTTCAGGGTTTCGACCGGGATCAGTGCGCCGGTCGGGTTGCCCGGCGAGCACAGGAACAGGATCTGGCAGCGTTTCCAGATGTCCGGTGAGACGGCGTCGAAATCCGGGTTGAAGCCGTTTTCATCCAGGCATGGCAGGTAATGCGGCTTGGCACCGGCCAGGAACGCCGCGCCTTCGTAGATCTGGTAGAACGGGTTCGGGCTTATCACCAGTGCATCGTCGCCACGGTTGACCACGGTCTGGGTGAAGGCGAACAGCGCTTCACGAGTGCCGTTGACCGGCAGCACATTGCGCGCCGGGTCGAGCCAGCCGTTTGGAACGCTGAAACGACGTTCGCACCACGCGGCGATGGCTTCACGAAGGGCCGGGATGCCGAGGGTGGTCGGGTAAACGGCCATCTGATCCAGATTGCTTGCCAGGGCTTCGGCGACAAAGCTTGGCGAACGGTGTTTCGGCTCGCCGATGGACAGCGCGATGGCGCGCTTGTCCGGGTTTGGCGTGACGCTGCCGAGCAGGGCGCGGAGCTTCTCGAACGGGTAGGGCTGCAACTGGTTCAGAGCGTTGTTCATCGGTACGGGGTCTCTTTGAATGTGGGAGCGAGCCTGCTCGCGAAAGCGATGCGTCAGTCAACGTTGATGTTGAAGCTGGCGGCCTCTTCGCGAGCAGGCTCGCTCCCACAGGGAAAGTTGGTTAATTCAGATACTCAGTCGTGACAGTTTGATATCGGGTTCTTGGCTGACACTCAGCTGTTCGACGATTGCATCCTGCAAGCGGCTGCACAGCAATGGGTCGGACAACGGCTGGTTGTTCGCGTCGGTGATGAAGAACACGTCTTCCACGCGCTCGCCCAAGGTGGCGATCTTGGCGTTCTGCAGCGACAGATCGAATTCGAGGAAAATCGTGCCGATTCGCGCCAGCAAGCCAGGGCGATCCGGAGCGCTGAGTTCCAGCACGGTCACCGGACGCTGGGCGTCGTTGTGGATCGTCACCTGTGGTGCAAACGCGAAATGCTTGAGCTGGCGCGGTACCCGACGCTGAATGATGGTCGGGTAGTCGTCCGGGTTGCGCAGGGCTTCGGTCAGACCGTCGCGGATTTGTTTGACCCGCGCCGGGTTATCGCCAATCGAGTCGCCGTCGGTGTCGAGCACGATGTAGGTGTCGAGGGTGAACTGGCTGCTGGAGGTGATGACCCGGGCGTCGTGAATGTTCAGGTTGAGCTGGTCCATCGCGGCCACGGTCACGGCGAAGAAGTCGTGTTGATCCGGCGCATAGATAAAGATCTGCGTGCCGCCTTCGAACTCGCGCTGGGTGGTTTCCTTGATCAGCACCAACGGCCCGCCGTCGGCCGGCTGCTGGAGGATCGCGTCGCTGTGCCAGGCCACGTCGCCGGCGGTGTGGCGCAGGAAGTAGTCATCGCCCAATTGCGCCCACAGCTGCTCGACGTCGTCCGGATCGGTGCCGCCGCGCACCAGAATGTCCAGTGCTGCGCTCTGGGTCTGGCGGATCTGTTCTTCGCGATCGACCGGGTTTTCCAGGCCGCGGCGCAAGGCACGCTTGGTCTCGGTGTAGAGCTGGCGCAGCAGGCTGGCGCGCCAGGAATTCCACAGCGTCGGGTTGGTGGCGTTGATGTCGGCGACGGTCAGCACGTACAGATAATCGAGATGGGTTTCGTCGCCGACGATTTGCGCGAAATCGTGGATGACTTGCGGGTCGGACAAGTCCTTGCGCTGGGCGGTGGTCGACATCACCAGATGGTTCTGCACCAGCCAGACGATCAGGCGGCTATCCCACACTGGCAACTGGTGGCGCTGGCAAAAGGCTTCGGCATCCACCGCGCCAATTTCCGAGTGATCGCCGTGCCGGCCCTTGCCGATGTCGTGGTACAGACCGGCCAGGTAGATCAGCTCGGGTTTGGGCAGTTTGCCCATGAGCTTGCTGGCCAGCGGGAATTTTTCCGACACCTGGGTGTACTGCAACTTACGCAGATGTTTGATCAGGTTCAGGGTGTGAGCATCGACCGTATAGATGTGAAACAGGTCGTGCTGCATCTGCCCGACGATGAAGCCGAACTCCGGCAAGTAGCGCCCGAGGATGCCGTAACGGTTCATCCGTCGCAGGTTGCGGTGGATGCCGATCTTGCACTTGAACAGTTCGATAAACAGGCTGGTATTGCGGATGTCGTTGCGGAAATCGTCGTCGATCAGGTGGCGATTTTCTCGCAGCAGACGAATGGTGTCGGCGCGCACGCCTTTGATTTCCGGCTGCTGGGCCATCAGTACGAAGATTTCCAGCATGGCGAACGGGGTTCGGCGGAACACGTTGTCGTTGCGCGCCTCGATGTAACCGTCGTGCAGCTGGAATCGCGAGTTGATCGGCTGCGGCGGCGCTTCGTCTTCCGGCGCGAGAATGACTTCCTCGAAGTGCTGGATGATCAGGTCGCTGAGCTGGGCAATGCTCATGACCACCCGGTAATACTGCTGCATGAAGTTTTCGATGGCTTGCTTGGCGTCATCGCCTTTGAAGCCCAGCAGCCCGGCGATAGTGCGCTGGTGATCAAACAGCAAGCGGTCTTCGGAACGGCCGGCGAGCATGTGCAGGGCGTAACGAACCTTCCACAGGAATTCCTGGGAGGAGGCCAGCAGCGCGTTTTCGCTCTCGACCAGGAAACCTTCGCCGGCCAGGGCCCGCAGGTTCAGGGTGCCGTACTCGCGACGGGCCACCCACAGAATCGTCTGAATATCCCGTAGGCCGCCGGGAGAGCCTTTGACGTTGGGTTCCAGGTTGTATTCGGTGTCGTTGTATTTGTGGTGACGGGCCTTCTGCTCGGCGCGTTTGGCCAGGAAGAAGTCCTTGCTCGGCCACATGTGCGCGGTGCTGGTGACGTCCAGCATGCGCTGGCGCAAGCGCTCGGGGCCGCAGATGGTACGGCTTTCCATCAGGTTGGTGACGACCGTCAGGTCGGCGCGGGCCTCCTGGACGCATTCGTCCACCGAGCGAACGCTCTGGCCCACTTCAAGGCCGATGTCCCACAACAGCGTCAGAAAACGCTCGATGGAATCTCGGAAAACTTCGTGATCGGCGCTGTCCAGCAGGATCAGCAAATCGATGTCGGAATAAGGGTGCAGCTCACCGCGACCGTAGCCGCCGACCGCCACCAGCGCGATGTCGGCTTCGGAACTCAAGCTGAACTGCTCCCAGGCCTTTTGCAGGATGTTATCGACGAACCAGGCGCGATCCTCAATCAACCGGCGAATGTCGCGGCCGCTGCGAAAGCGCTCGTCGAGCACCTCGCGGGCCTGGCGAATCGCCTTCTTGAAGGCCGCGATCGGGCTTGCCTTCAGGGCCAGTTCAGCCTGGAACTGGCCACGGTCGAAGAGTTCGGGATCCACCTGCGGCATCGATTGGCTTTCCTGTCTATAAGGCTGAGGAGCTGCGCGCCCGGATCAGGCCGAAACGCGCGCGATGGTGTCGTCGGCGCGCAGGGTGAAGATCTCGTAACCGGTTTCGGTTACCAGCAGGGTGTGTTCCCACTGTGCCGACAGCTTGCGGTCCTTGGTGATCGCGGTCCAGCCGTCGCCCAGTACCTTGGTGTCGGCTTTGCCCTGGTTGATCATCGGCTCGATGGTGAAGGTCATGCCGGCTTTCAGTTCCATGCCGGTGCCAGCGCGGCCGTAGTGCAAGATCTGCGGCTCTTCGTGGAACACCTTGCCGATGCCGTGACCACAGAATTCGCGAACCACGGAAAAACCGTTCTTTTCAGCGTGCTTCTGGATGACTTCACCGATGTCGCCCAAGTGGCAGCCGGGTTTGACGATTTCGATGGCCTTGTACATGCATTCCTGGGTGATTTGCGACAGGCGCTCGGCCCAGACCGGCACAGTGCCGACGTGGAACATGCGACTGGTGTCGCCGTGGTAGCCGTCCTTGATGACGGTGACGTCGATGTTCAGCGTATCGCCATCCTTCAATGGCTTCTCGTTCGGAATGCCGTGGCAGACCACGTGATTGATCGAGGTGCAGATCGACTTCGGGAAACCCTTGTAGTTGAGCGGGGCAGGGATGGCTTTCTGCTCGTTGACGATGTAGTCGTGGCAGATGCGGTCCAGTTCTTCAGTGGTAATGCCCGGCTTGACATGTTCGGCAATCATTTCCAGCACATCGGCGGCCAGTTTGCCGGCGATGCGCATTTTTGCGATGTCCTCTGGGGTTTTGAGGGTGACGGTCATACAGGCTCTCTCTGCGCTCGATGGCGCCTTCTAAAACGGAATGGGCGTTGCGCGGTCGATCTTCGCGGCCCTGAAAAACGCGATTCTAACAGACGAGCAGCGCAAATCTGAGCCTCTGTGCATCGCTTCTCCTTATAGAATGGCGCATTCTTGGAGGATTCCAAGGGGCGGAACCAAAGCACGCGCCAGGATTTAACAATCCTGGTTCCGTTTTTTTCAGCCTTGTGATATAAAATGCGCCGCTTTCCGGGGATCCCCTGAAAAGCCTAAATCCACACACGTGTCGACACGATGACCTGGGTGCCTTCAGCTGATGCTGCTGGTTGGTCATTGGGATACGTGGAGGCCAAACCCGACTTATTAAGGAACTATCATGTCCCAAGTCAACATGCGCGATATGCTGAAGGCCGGTGTGCACTTCGGTCACCAGACCCGTTACTGGAACCCGAAAATGGGTAAATACATTTTCGGCGCGCGTAACAAGATCCACATCATCAACCTTGAAAAAACCCTGCCAATGTTCAACGAAGCTCTGACTTTCGTAGAGCGTCTGGCACAGGGCAAAAACAAGATTCTGTTCGTCGGCACCAAGCGTTCCGCTGGCAAGATCGTTGAT
>NZ_JBIWAM010000025.1:0-80649 GCF_044760065.1 Pseudomonas sp. NPDC098740
TTCTCGAACCGCGCTAAAACTTCTGCCCACATCGCTTTAGTCACCCTGACTGGAGTTTTAGGGGATTTTAAACGAAGACCTTGAAAGGGATGGCCGTAAGGGCGAAACCGCCAGCCGCCGTTACCGCAGCAACGGATATGTACACCATCAACAGGAACATGGTCGGCCCAGAGGCCGCCAAGGCCTAGTCCCCTCGGACGATGTTACAACGGGGCGTCAGAGCAAGAATCCATCGCACTCCATGCACAACGAAAGGGCTAGTGCGATGAACGACATCAATTTGAAAGCCGACATGCTCCAGGCCATGCGCCGCCTGGCCAAGTCAGTCACCATAATCAGCACCAGCAATGGCTCCGAGCGTTTCGCCATGGCCGCCACGGCAGTCGACTCCCTCAGTACCGAACCCCCATCGCTACTCATCTGCATCAACAAAACCGCCTCCCCCCATGCCGCACTGGCGACCGGCGCAGACTTCTGCGTCAACATCCTCGGCGTCGAACAACAAGACCTGGCACACCTGTGCAGCGGCGCAATCAAAGGCGAAGCACGATTCGACCGAGGCAACTGGCTGACCAGTGCCGGCGGCATTCCCTATCTGGGTGACGCCCAATCGGCAATCCTCTGCCGGCAAGACGGCCACTTCAGCTACGGCACCCACACCGTCTTCATCGGGCGCATCCTGCAAATCCACACCAGCGAAGCGATCACCCCGCTGGTCTACCTCGACGGCACCTACACCACCACCGCGAAACCCGTACCCTCCTTCGCTGTCGCCGGCTGAGGCCTGAAAAAATGGACAGCCTGAACGGGTTGACGGCGTTGCGAGTGAGCAGCGCCGACCAGCTGCAATGGGATGATCGCTGCGACTTGCTGGTGGTCGGTTTTGGCGGCGCCGGCGCCTGTGCCGCCATCGAAGCCGCCAGTCGCGGATTGACGGTGCTGGCGCTGGACCGCTTTGAAGGTGGCGGCGCCACCGCGCTCAGTGGCGGAGTGGTGTATGCCGGTGGCGGCACGCCGTATCAGCGCCAGGCCGGCTATGAAGACAGCAGCGAAGCGATGTTCAACTACCTGCGCCAGGAAGTCGGCGAAGCCGTCAGCAGTCAGACGCTGCGTAGTTTCTGCGAAGGCAGTGCCGAACAACTGGCGTGGCTTGAGCGTCAGGGTGTCGCGTTCGAATCCAGCGTGCCACCGCATAAAACTTCGTACCCGAGCGACCAGTACTACCTTTATTACTCCGGCAACGAAGCCGTGCCGGCCTATGCCGCCATTGCCAAACCGGCACCTCGCGGTCACCGCACCCAAGGCCCCGGCATGTCTGGCGCCAGCCTGTTCGCCCCGCTCAAGGCCAGCGCCTTGCGTCACGGTGCGCGCCTGCGCAGCCAGTGCGAAGTGCGGCGGCTGGTGCTCGACACCAGCGATCACGTGCTGGGGGTCGAAGCCTGGCACCTGCCGCCCGGTAGTCGCGCAGCCCGTCAACATGCCCGGCTTTCGCGCTGGGCCAGCGCCATCCACCTGTACGCCCCGGCATTGGCCGACCGTTTGCGCGCTCGCTTGCGACGCATCGAACAAACCAGTGCCGAACGCCAGCTGATTCGCGCCGAACAGGGTGTGTTGCTGAGCAGCGGCGGTTTTATCTTCAATCGCGGGTGGGTCCGCCAGCATGCGCCGCAGTATTTGGCCGGTTTGCCGCTGGGGACCACCGGCTGTAACGGCAGCGGCATCGCCCTGGGCCAGAGTGCCGGTGGCAGTGTGGCGCGGATGGACAAGGTCAGCGCCTGGCGTTTTATCAATCCACCACTGGCCTGGGCCCGAGGGCTGATCGTCAATGTTCGGGGTCAGCGTTACGCCAACGAAGAAATCTACGGTGCGACCCTCGGCCACGCGATGGTCGAAGAGCAGGACGGTCGCGCGATTCTGATTCTCAACCGGGCGCTGGTGCGCGAGGCGTTGCGTCAGGTCGGACCGGGCAAAGTCTGGCAATTCCAGCGCCTGCCGGTGCTGCTCAATTTGCTGTTTAACGCCCGGCGCAGCAACAGCTTGACGAGGCTGGCCACGCGTTGCGGATTGCCCGTCGAGGCCTTGCGACAGAGCGTAGAAACCTACAGCCGCGCCGCGCGGGGCGAAGTCGTTGATACGTTCGGCAAGTCGCAAGCCATGCTCGCCGACATGGACCAGGGGCCGTGGTACGCCCTCGATCTGTCATTCGCCAGCCGCCTGTTTCCCTGCCCGGTCATCACCCTTGGCGGGCTGAAAGTCTGCGAGCACAGCGGTCAGGTGCTGGACCACGCAGGTCAGCCGATCCGTGGTCTGTACAGCGCCGGCCGCAATGCAGTCGGGATCGCTTCCAACCTTTATGTCTCCGGCCTGTCGCTGGCCGATTGCATCTATTCCGGTCGCCGGGCCGCTGCCCATTTGGCCGATCAAGTCGCACTTCAAACCACACGCTCAGGAGAACAACAATGCAACGTGTAGAAGGCAAAGTCTGCATCATCACCGGCGCCGCCAGCGGCATCGGTCGCGAAGACGCCCTGCTGCTGGCCCGTGAAGGCGCCAAAGTCGTGCTGACCGATCTCAACGAAGAAGCCGGATGCCAGGTCGCCGCAGAAATCGGCAGCAATGCGCTGTTCATTCGCCATGACATCGCCAGCGAAAGCGACTGGCAACACGTGATCAAAACCACCCTGGAACACTTCGGGCGCCTCGACGTACTGGTGAACAACGCTGCGATTCTGGCCTTGGGCAGCATCGAAGACACCACGCTGGAACTGTGGCAGAAGGTGCAGAAAATCAATGGAGACGGGTACTTTCTCGGCTGCAAATACGCGATCCAGGCCATGAAGGAAACCGGCGGCGGCTCGATCATCAATATGTCGTCGGTGGCGGCGCTGGGTGCGATGCCGATGTTCTGTGCGTACTCGGCCTCCAAGGGTGCGGTGGCGGCAATGACTCGCTCGATTGCCTTGCACTGCAAGCAACAGGGTTATCGCATTCGCTGCAACAGCGTGCACCCCGATGGCGTCAACACGCCAATGACCCAGGCCTTGACCGGCGGCCAGCCGATCCCTCAGGAAGCCCTCGACCAAGACCCGATGAATCGTATGTGCGCGCCCCGGGACATTGCCAATGTGGTGCTGTTCCTCGCCACTGACGAGTCACGTTTCGTCAACGGTGCCGAGATCCGCGTCGACAACGCCCAATTGATCAGCGGGCTCTGAGGCCGAGGTGAACATGGGCACGCAACAGCAGAACCTGACACCGGCCGAATCAGCGACAGGAAGCTACTCATTGCAAGTGTGCGCGGTGATCGACGAGACCTTTGATGCGCGCTCGCTGGTGCTTGAAATACCACCGCCACTGCGTGAACGCTTTCGTTACAAACCGGGCCAGTTCCTGAGTTTTCGCGTGCCTTGCGCCGGCAAGCTGTTGACCCGCTGTTACTCCATGGCCAGCTCGCCGCTGTCGGATGCGCGGCCCAAGGTCACGGTCAAACGGGTCGAGGGCGGTCGGGTGTCGAACTGGATGAACGAGGTACAGGTCGGTGACTGGCTGGAGGTGTTGCCGCCAGCCGGGCATTTCTGTCTGGACGAACGACAGTCAGACGACAACGCAAAACCATTGGTGCTGTTCGGTGGCGGATCGGGCATCACCCCGGTGTTTTCCATACTCAAATCGACGCTGCGCAGCAGCCGGCGGCCGATCAAGTTGGTCTACGCCAACCGTGATGAAGCCTCGGTGATTTTCAAGGATGAGTTGTGTCAGTTGATCAAGGCGCATCCTGATCAACTGCACGTGGTGCACGTCCTCGACTCGGTTCAGGGTTACCTCACCGATGCCCAGGTGCGGCATCTGCTGCGCGGTTCGGCTGGCGGTGACTACTTCATCTGCGGACCGGGGCCGTTCATGGACACCGTTGAGCGGACGTTGCTGGGACTGGGCGAAGCCGCCGAACGCATCCATGTCGAAAGATTTGTATCGCCTCCGGATCCCGACGAACTACTGGCCGAAGAAACCCTGGCCCGGCTCGCTGCCCTCGGATCACTGTGCGAGGCGTTGATTGTCGAGCTCGATGGTCAGCAACACGAAATCGCTTGTCGTCCTGGCGACACCCTGCTGCAAAGTTGCAAAGCGGCAGGCCTGGACGTGCCCTCGTCCTGCGAAGAAGGTTTTTGCGGGGCCTGCATGTGCATCGTCCAGGAAGGTGAGATCCAGCTGGCACGCAACGATGTGCTCAGCCCTAAAGAACTGGCCGAAGGCTGGACGCTGGCCTGCCAGAGCCGTCCGACCGGCGCCCGGGTACGGTTGAAATTCCCGGATTGAACGTCCGTCAGCCATAGTCTCAACGGACGATCACCTTGGCCGGGTCTGCGGTTAGACTCGGCCACAGCATTAGCCCACAACAATAAAAGAGGTGCAGTTATGGCTCGTTTGCAGAACAAGGTCGCGGTGGTTACCGGCGGCGCTTCAGGGATCGGTCTGGCCTGTGTGCGCCGCTTCGCCGCTGAAGGCGCGCAAGTGGTGGGGCTGGACATCGGCACCGCACCGGCGGATTTCCCTGGCCTGTTCATGACCCTCGATGTGCGCGATGAAGCGCAGGTCCAGCAGGTCATGCAAGAAGTCATCGGTCACTTCGGGCGCATCGACGTGCTGGTCAACGCGGCCGGCGTCGCCGACCAGGGCAGCGTGACCCAGACCACCACCGCCAACTGGCAACGGGTGATGGACATCAACCTGACGGGCAGCATGCTCACCAGCAAATACGCGCTGGAATCGATGGTGTCGCAACGCAGCGGTTCGATCATCAATGTCGGCTCGATCTTCGGCCTGCAAGGCTGCGACGGCAACGTCGCCTATAACGTCTCCAAGGGCGGCATCAACCAACTGACCCGCTCGATGGCCATTGATTACGGCTACGCCAATATCCGCGTCAACGGCTTGTGCCCCGGCCTGATCGAAACGCCGATGACCAGCATGGTCCGCGAGCAGGAAGCCTTCCACGCCTTCTTCGCCTCGCAGCACATGCTCAATCGCTCCGGGCAACCGGAAGAAGTGGCCAACGTCGCGCTGTTCCTGGCTTCAGACGAAGCGTCCTTTGTCAGCGGCCAGATGATCGCCGTGGACGGTGGTTTCTCCGCCGGTCGCCGCTTCGCCCCGCCCGCCCAATAATTCGCTATCCGGCCGGGCACCCTGCCCGGCCTCTCCCCTTTTCGCACTTGTCCTCTAGCCGAGGAGGCCCCATGCCGCCTGTCGCACACGCACTGACCATCGCCCAACTGTTCGCCAACGCTGCCCAGGCCTACGGCGACCGCCCGGCCATCGAGGATGACGGGCGCTCGATCAGCTACCGGGAACTCGACCAGCTGCGCCGCCAAGCCGCCCGCGCGCTGCTGGCAATGAACGTTCAAGCCGGGGATCAGGTGGCGATCTGGGCGCCTAATATGTGGGAATGGATCGTGGCCGCCGGTGCGCTACAAAGCGTCGGCGCTGCACTGGTGCCACTTAACACCCGCATGAAGGGCAGCGAGGCTGGTTACATCCTGCGTGAAAGTGGCGCTTGCGTGCTGTTTGCCATCGGTGAGTTTCTGGGTGCCGATTACCCGCGCATGCTGGCGTCTGAAGCACTGCCGGCGCTACGCCAGATCGTCACCTTGCGCGACGGTGGGTCGGGCACGCTGGGGTGGCAAGATTTTCTCGATCTGGCGGCCGACGTGTCGCAATTGGCGCTGCAAACCCGCGAACGCAGCGTTGGCCCACAAGCACTGTCCGACCTGCTGTTCACTTCGGGCACCACCGGCAAGCCCAAAGGCGTGATGACCAACCATGGACAAAACCTGCGGGTGGTGCGCGACTGGAGCGAGGTGGTGGGTTTGCGTGAGGGCGATCGCTACCTGATCGTCAATCCGTTCTTCCATTCCTTCGGTTACAAGGCCGGTTGGCTGGCGGCGCTGATGCGCGGCTGCACCATCGTGCCGCAGCAGGTGTTCGATGTGCAGGCGGTGCTTGAATGCGTCGAGCGCGAACGGATCACCGTGCTGCCCGGCCCGCCGACCCTCTATCAGTCTTTGCTTGCCCATCCGCAACGCAGCGAATTTGACCTGACGTCATTGCGGGTAGCGGTGACGGGTGCCGCGGCGATTCCGGTGGAGATGATCCGGCGCATGCGTGACGAACTGGGGTTTGCCACCATCGTCACCGCCTACGGTCTTACCGAAGTCTGCGGTTTTGCGACGATCTGCCGTCCTGGCGATTCGCCGGAATTGGTGGCCAACACTAGCGGCCGGGCCATGCCCGGTGTGGAAATCCGCTGCGTTGGCAGCACGGGCCGCAGCCAGCCGGCCAACGTTCCCGGCGAGGTTCAGGTGCGCGGCTACAACCTGATGCAGGGTTATTTCAATGATCCGCAGGCCAGCCGGGAAGTCCTCGATGCCGACGGCTGGCTGCACACCGGGGACATCGGCGTGCTCGACGAACAGGGTTACCTGCGCATCACCGACCGCCTCAAGGATATGTTCATCACTGGAGGTTTCAACGTGTACCCGGCGGAGATCGAGCACTGTTTGCTGACCTACCCCGGCGTGGCCCAGGTCGCGGTGATCGGCATCCCCGATGAACGTCTTGGTGAAGTGGCAATGGCCTTCCTTCTGCCGGCTCCGGGCATAGAAATCGAGCAGGCCCGATTCCTCGCCTGGTGCCGCGAGCAGATGGCCAACTACAAAGTCCCGCGCCGGGTGCGAGTGCTTGAGAGCATGCCGCTCAACGCAGCGGGCAAAGTGACCAAGAATGTGTTGCGTGAGTGGGCCGGGATTGGCGCTGACTGATTGGTAACTTCATTTCTCCAGTCGAACACAATCCCTGTGGGAGCGAGCTTGCTCGCGATAGCGGCCTGACAGTCAACATAGATGTTGAATGTTATGGCCTAATCGTCGGAACGCCGCCCGGAGCAAGCTCGCTCCCACAGGGTTTTGTGTTTGACCTGCCGAATGTGGGCTAGATCACCCGCGCAGGATGCTGCTGGCGCGGGTCGCCGAGCATAGCGCGGTGGGAAGGTGGCTGGCGGCCGCCGGCTTCGCTGATGCCGTAACCGGCGGCTATTTCGGCGGTGATTAATGTCTGCCCGGAGAACGTCATCAACTGCGGGTCATTGAGCAATTCGTGAATCACCCGGCCGTTGAATTGCGGGGTTTCGGCATCCGCCAGAAAGGCCTTGTATTGCTCGCCATGTTGCTCGCCGGCTATCCGGGTGCGTTCGGTCAATTGCGGACCGAGCCATAGCGATAACGCCGCCACGCCTCGCCCCTCGAAGTCGACGGCCATGTCGGCCGCCAGTTTGTCGCAACCAGCCTTTTGCGCACCATACGCGGGGCCATGCATGTAACACCCGGCACCGAATGACGAGGTGAAACAGATCAGCCCTCGACCGGTGCGCAGCAACAACGGCGCGGCGTGATAACTGGCGATATAAGCCGAACGCAGACCAACGTCGAGGATCCGCACCAGGTCCAGCGGTTTCTCCCAGAAAGGTCCCGGTTCGATCAACTGGTCATGAATGAACGCGGCATTGTTCACCAGCAAATCCAGTTGCCCGCATTCCTTTTCAACCCGGGCGAACAGTGCCTGGACCTGCGCATCATCGGCATGATCGCAGACCACCGCGATACCCCGCCCACCCGCAGCAGTAATCGCGGCAGCCGTGTCGTTGAGTGAGCCGCGCAATGCATGCCCGTACACATTCGATCCGCCGTGCTCCGGCGCACGTCCGGTGACGAACACCGTCATGCCCGCTGCGCCAAGGGCCTGGGCGATGCCCTGACCGACCCCACGACTGGCGCCCGTCACCACGGCAACCTGTTTGCGTTGGCTATTCATTCGACACTCCTGAACAAGGTTGTGGCCGTGCTGGTCTCGCTCTGACACTTGATGTGATTGGCCGCCAGGTAACCAAAGGTCATCGCCGGGCCAATGGTCGAACCGGCGCCCGGGTACGTGCGCCCCATCATCGAAGCGGCGCTGTTGCCGATGGCATACAAACCGTTGATGGGTTGCCCGTCCTCATGCAATACGCGGGCGTGAACATCGGTCAGCAAACCACCCTTGGTGCCGATATCCCCGGCATCAATGCGCACGGCGTAGAACGGACCTTTGAGCAACGGCGCCAGGCAAGGATTGGGCTGCACATTCGGATCACCGTAGTAGCGATCGAACAGCGATTCACCTTTATGGAAATCTGCGTCGACACCCTGCACGGCCATGCCGTTGAAACGCTGCACCGTACGGACCAGACCGGCACCGTCGACGCCGATTTTTTCTGCCAGTGCCTGCAAACTCGCAGCCTTGTAAAAGTACTCGCGCAGATGCTCGGGCAGCTGCCAATCGCGCTGGGCGTAGCCTGGCAGTAACGCGCCGCAGGGGTACTTGCGGCGGAATTCGGCGTCGAACACCATCCAGCACGGCACACTCACCGCGCCTTCGCGGTTGTTGGCGTACATCGCGTAAACGATGTCGGTATAGGGTGCGGCTTCATTGACGAAACGTTCGCCGGCAGAGTTGACCAGCACGCAGCCCGGCAAGGTCCGCTCGACGAACAATGCACGCTGCTTTTCCTCGCCCTGAACATGGGTCGTCGGCGCCCACCAGCTATGGTCCATCAGCGCTGTGCGAGCACCGATTGCCTGACCGGCGCGAATGCCGTCACCGGTATTGTGCGGCGGTGTGGCACTCCAGGTGGCCTGGGTCGGCTGGGGCAGATACTGCGTACGCATCGCCTGATTACGCTCGAAACCACCGGCGGCAATGATCACGCCGTAGCGTGCCTTGACGTTGAGTAACTGCCCGTCGCGACAGACGCGAGCGCCGCCAACCCGATCACCAACGAGCAGCAGTTCTTCCAGTGCACAGTTCAGCCAAAGGGACTTGCCGCGGTCCTGCAACGAACAGCGCAAGGCGCCGATCAAGGCATTGCCAAGGGTCAGGAAGCGGTCGCGGCGTGACAACCGTCGCCCCTCGCGGTCACGCCAGTAACGCCACATCACCCGCAGCGTCAGTCGCAACCAGCCAGGGCCACGACACAGCAGCACCTGCGCCTCTTTCATGGTCATCGCCATGCGTCCCATCATCAGCGTTCCGGGGGATGGCGCACGCATGCGCAGAAACTCTTCACCCAGTTCGGCGGCGTCAAACGGTTGCGGGTCCATGGAGCGATAACCCGGTTTTCCGCCTTCGACTTGCGGGTAGTAATCGGCATAACGAGGCTGCGCCTCGAAACGCACGCGGGTCTGTTGCTCAAGGTATTCGACCATCTCGCGGCCGTGTTCGACATAGGCTTCGATACGCCCGTCATCGATCTCGCCATGGGTCACTGCACGGATATAGGCGATCGCTTCCGCTGCTGAATCGCTGCCGCCCAGAGCTTTGATCCGGTGGTTGTCCGGTATCCAGATGCCGCCGCCAGACACCGCCGAGGTGCCGCCGTATTCGGCGCTCTTCTCGATCAACAGCGCATTGAGCCCCAGATCGTGGGCACGCAGCGCCGCAGTCATTCCCCCCGCTCCGGAGCCAACCACCAGTACATCGCAGCACTCATCCCATTTGATCCCGGCAGCTTTCATGCGATCACCCTTGTTCAGCGCCCATCAGGCAGAAACCGCCGCCGCCAGATCTTCGCCCGGTGCAGTCGGTCTCGGGATTGTTCGCCGCGTGCCCTGAACGGTCATCGTCCGATGGGACTAAGGCGATGGGCGCCCCAGCCCCGTGCAAATCGCTTAGTCCGCTTGGACGATGTTGCGCTCGAAAGCTGACTCCATAGTCGCCCACAGCACCAATCACCCCCTGAAATGCAGGTCGGGCAGGTCTGACCTGGGCATGAGGACGACATGATAAAAACAATAATCGCCCCACAATCGCTGCACCCTCGCGTACAGCTGGCCATGCTCTTGCTGGCTGGTGGACTGGGCAGTCAAGCCAGCGCCATGAGTTTCCAGCCGAACGAGGATTTGAGCGTCGACTGGGATACCACACTGACGTACAGCCTGGCCTGGCGGACCGACTCTCGCGATCACAAGCTGACGGCCAATGCCAACGGCAACGATGGCGACAACGCGTTCGACAAAGGCAGCCTGATCAACAACCGCACTGGTTTCCTCACCGAGGCCAACATCAAATGGCGTGAGGACTACGGGGTGTTCCTGCGTGGGACGGGGTTCTACGACAACGTTTACGATCAGGGCAACGACAACGACACGGGCACCTCGAACTGCTTCGCCGGCGGTCATTGCAACCGTCCCGACCGGTTTTCCCAGGACACCATCGATCAACACCGCAATGAACTGCGCATGCTCGATTACTACGCGTATGGCACCTGGGACATCGGTGGCCACACCTTCAACGCGCGGCTCGGCAATCAGGTGGTGAGCTGGGGTGAAAGCCTGTTCTACCCCGGCATTTCCGCTGCCCAGAGCCCGGTGGATGCGACCAAGTCGACCACTCCGGGGGTTGAGGTCAAGGAAATCCTGCTGCCCGTCGGCCAATTGTTCACGCAGTTCAGCCTGACCGACAGCCTCGACCTGCAGGCCTACTACCAATACAAATGGGAAAAAACCGAGTTGTTCGGCGTGGGTAGTTACTTCTCCACCACCGACTTCATCGACGAGGGCGGCTTCAACGACGCCAGCGGTTTCCTGACACGCCTGGGTGACGACAAGCCGAGCGACAGCGGCCAATACGGTGTGGCCCTGACCTATGCGGCAGAGTCGCTGAACAACACCGAGTTCGGCCTCTACTACTCGCGCTACCACGACAAGACCCCGTCGCTGGATTTTCAGACCGACCTGGGGCGCTACCGAGTGCGCTACTTCGACAACATCGACCTGTACGGAGCGAGTTTCGCCACGGTGCTGGGCAGCGTGAGCTGGGCCGGTGAAGTCAGCTACCGCGACGGCCAGCCAGTGATGGTCGATAACGGTTTCTCAAGCCCGGTGCGCGGCAAAACCATGCAGGCGCAGACGTCGATGATCTACGTGCTTGGCCCGACATCATGGGCCGACAACACCACCCTGATCGGTGAGCTGGTCTACAACACCGTGCTCAGCAACGACAAGTCGGAACCTGTGACATTGGCCCCCGGATTCTCGCTGCCGGGCACCGAAAGTCTGGTCTATGACCGCGACGCCTTCGGTTACACGGTTCAGGCGAACTTCGATTACAACAACGTGTTCAGCGGCTGGGACATGTCGGTGCCCGTCACCTACAGCACCGCCGCCCAGCATGACAGCGCACTGGTGGGCTCGATCAACTCAGGCCAGGGCGACGACCGCGCGAGCATCGGCAGCTCGTGGCGCTATCTGGGCAACTTCACCGTTGAAGCCCGTTACAACGCCTACCTGGGCAACGCCAACAACGCCCCGTTGGCAGACCGCGACAACGTCGCCCTCAACTTCAAATACCGGTTCTGAATCCCCTGATGGAGGAGCACAGCATGTCTAGATTTACCCACACATTGTTGGGCACGGCGTTGGTCGTCAGCCTGCTCGGCAGTGGCCTGGTTCAGGCCAAAATCAGCAATGAAGAAGCCGCACGCCTGGGTCAGGACCTGACCCCGATGGGTGCCGAAAAAGCGGGCAACGCCGACGGCAGCATCCCGGCCTGGACCGGAAAATGGCGCGGCTTGCCGCCGCAGCTCAAATACGCGGGCCCTGGCACGCCGTACCCGGACCCGTACGCGGCAGAAAAGCCGATGTTCGTGATCAATGCGCAGAACATGGACAAGTACGCCGACAACCTCACCGATGGCCAAAAAGCGTTGCTTAAACGCTACCCCGCGACCTTCAACATTCCGGTGTACCCGAGCCATCGCGACTTCCGTTTCGATCAGCGCCTGGAAGACCTCGTCAAGAAAAACGCGGTCAGCGCCGAACTGGCCAACGACAACAACGACACGCAAAACGCCTGGGGCGCCTCGCCGTTCCCGATTCCAAAGAACGGTAGCGAGTTGATGTTCAACCATACGCTGGCCGGACGCGCCAATACCGAAGAGGCCAACTACGGTCAGGCCGTGGTGTACTCCAACAAGGAACGGGTACTGGAAGAGGTCAATTACAAGATCTTTTCGATCTGGTCCAGCCCGGATAAAACCCTGGAGAGCGCCAACGGCATTCTCACCAACTTCCTGATCACCACCCTGGAACCGGTGCGCAAGAAAGGCGAGATTGTCGTCGGTCACGAGTTCATCAACCCGACCGCCTCCCCTCGCCAGGCCTGGCAGTACAGCCCGGGGCAACGTCGGGTACGTCGTGCGCCAACCGTAGGCTATGACTCACCGAGCGGCGCCGGCGGTTTTCGAGTGTATGACGAAGACCGCTTGTTCAACGGTGCACCGGATCGCTACAACTGGACCATCGTCGGCAAGAAAGAAATCTACATCCCGTACCACAACTACAAGATCGATGAGCCGGGCGTAAATACTAACCAGATACTGGCCACCACCGGTCACATCGACCCGCAATACATGCGCTACGAAAAGCATCGCGTCTGGGTGCTGCAGGCCACCCTCAAGGAAGGCGCCCGCCATATTTACGCCAAGCGTGTGTTGTACCTGGACGAGGACTCCTGGGCCGCAACCCTGGCCGACAACTACGACAGCCGCGGCGAGCTTTGGCGCACCAACATGCAAACTTCGATCTACGCCTACGAGTTGCAGCGCTACCACGCTCGCCTCGGGATCTACCACGATCTGATCGCCGGTTCGTATCTGGTTGACCGTATGTTGATCGATCAAAAGCCCGCCAAGCTCAACGCCACCGCCTTCACTGAAGACGAATTCACCCCCGGCAATCTGCGCAAACTCGGCACCCGCTAAGCCCTCTGCGCCCTGACCGATTTACTCGGTCGGGGCGTTGTGCTTTTTTGAACTCGCTCATTTCACGGAAAACTCCCCATGAATAAATTGCTCACTGGCGTCATCGCCATGGCCAGCGTCGGTCTGTCGATGCAGGCCAACGCCTTGAACATCCTGCTGACCAACGACGATGGTTGCCGGGCGCCCGGCATCGATGCGATGTACCGGGCGCTGACGGCCGCCGGGCATCAGGTGACCCTCGTTGGTCCGTTGAACGACAGCAGTGGCATCAGCGCGGCCAGCGTGGTCGTGCCCGGGCAGGCGTTGGCAGTGACCGAGTTGGCGCCAGGCAAATTTTGCGTCGGCCCACCCGAGGGCTACACCCCGCCCCCGGGCAAGACTTCCGCCATCGGCACCCCGGTAGATGCGGTCAACGTTGGCCTGGACGTGCTGCTCAAAGGCAATCCCCCAGACCTGGTGGTGTCGGGCAGTAATTTTGGCGAAAACGTCGGCCCGCTGGCGCAAATGTCCGGCACTTTGAACGCAGCGGTCCGCGCAATGTTCAAGGGCATTCCGGCGGTGGCGGTGTCGACCGCCATCGACATGGACCTGATCATCCGCGACCAACAGGCCGGCTACCGCAAAACCCTCGATGCCATGGATGACACCGCCCGGTTTGCGGTGAAGGTTATCGAGCAGGCAAGCCTGGCGGGTGCTCAAGCCAAAAAGGCCTGTGGAAAAAACAACCCCGACTGCGAATTGAATGTGCTCGGTTTGCCGGGTGTCAGCGGGTTGAATATCAATTACCCGGCGCTGGCGGCCAGTGACGTCAAAGGCGTGAGTGTTGCCCCGATCGGCAATTGGGATCGGGTGAACTTCACTTCTCAGCGCGGCACCGACGGCGTGGTTCACGTCAACCTGGTGGCCCCGCCGACACCGACGGTCGCCCAGCAACAGGCCGATGCGTATCAGTTGTGGCAGGGGCATGCGGTGATCACCGTGATCGACGGCAACATGAGTACACCCGGTGCGGTGCAGGATCAGGCGAAGGAAATGTTGCGGGGAATAAAACCTTAAGGCATGCAGAACCTCTCTGTGGGAGATTCTATGTCGCCTGCCAAACCGCTATCGCGAGCAAGCTCGCTCCCACAGGTTTTTTGCCGGTCTCGGTATTCGTGTACGACCCCAATCCCCTGTGGGAGCGAGCTTGCTCGCGATGGAGACGACACTGTTTCTGATCAAACCCAAATTGCATCCCACAGCGGATACTCGCCCAGCTTCTCTACCAACCCTGCCCGCAATGGGTTCGCAACGACATAACGGGCAAGTTTTACCAAGTCCTCATCTCGCCGCAGCGCCCGATCGTGATAACCCTGTTGCAAAAGGCCGCCTCGACGGCCGGTAGACATGTTCACGGCCCGCGTACTCAATGATTTGGTTTTTTGCATCAGTTCACTCAGTGAACACTGTTGCAATTCGATCAACCAATGAAAATGATCGGACATGACAACCCAGGCCAAAGACTTCGCCCAGCCTTGTTCCTGTGCACTTCGAAATTGGTCGACGACCATCCTGCCCAAGCCGAAATCCTTGAAAACGGGTTCTCGGTCAAGCGTGTTGGTGGTCAATAGATAAATCCTGTTGGGTTCGGGATAGCGGCCGATGCGTAAACGATGTGAAGCGGGTAAATCAGGCATTCCTTTGCCTCTTTCATGCTGATGTCATGAGAAGGCTAGACCTGTAAATGCCTGAGGGTGAGGCAGACTTTGGGCTAAATGTGTCTGATAGATAGCCATCGTCGGAACGCCGCCCGGAGCAAGCTCGCTCCCACAGGTTATGTGTTCACTTCAGATAGCGCCCTGCGCAGGTCTGCCGCGGCATCGGACAAGGCTTGTGCAGCGCGCTCGACAAACGGTGCCATGCTGATAAACCCGTGAATCATGCCCTCGCAGCGCTGCACGCGTACCGACACGCCGGCTTCCCGCAGACGCAAGGCAAACGCCTCGCCCTCATCCCGCAAAGGATCAAACCCGGCGCTGATCAGGGTGGTCGGCGGCAAGTCCGCCAACCGGTCGGCGCGTAACGGCGAGGCCAAGGGATCATCCCCCTGATCGGCATCCTGCAGGTACTGCTGCCAAAACCAGTACATCATCGCATCGGTGAGAAAATAGCCCTCGGCAAAATCCTCATAAGACTGACTGTCGCAGCGTGCATCGGTGACCGGGTAAAACAGGCACTGATAACTGATTTTCGGCCCTTGGCGTTGCGCCGCCAGACGACTCACGGCGAGCGCGAGGTTGCCCCCGGCACTGTCCCCGGCCAAGCCGAGCCGGTTGCCATCAACGCCCAGTTCAGACGCATGCTCGACCAGCCAGCAGGTGGCCGCATAACAATCGAGTGGTGCCGCCGGGAATTTGTGTTCCGGCGCCAGTCTGTAGGCGACCGACACCACCACCGCCTCCGTCAAACTGGCGAGTGAACGGCAGAGGTTGTCATGGGTGTCGAGGTTGCCCATGACAAAACCGCCTCCGTGGAAGAACACCAGCAGCGGCAGGTTGTCCTGCTCCAGTGGCCGATACAGCCGCGCATCAAGTTCGCCCGCCGCGCCGGCGACCCGCAAGTTACGCACTTCGATCATCGGGTCGCCGGGGATGGCGGGCAGCAGGTTGTCGCAAAACTGCCGATATTGCTTTGCATCGAGCTGGCTGAAGTCGGGTTCCGGCAGGTCGCGAAACTGCTGGAGCACTGCGGCGATCTGCTTATCGAGCGGCATGAGCATCTCCCTCTACATCGGTCATTTGAAACTGCGGATTGGTTTCTTCCAGGATGCTTTGCATACGTCGCTCCAGCGCCGGTTTGAAACCTTTGTGAGGGAAGACCCAGAAGCGTTTTTCGGCGATGGCGGCGAACACCTGCTCCGCCAGTTCGCTCGGCGTCATGCCTTGGCGGATGCTTCTATCGAGCAGTTGACTGAATGACGAACCGGCCGCGTCCACCACTTGATTCGACGCCATGATTTCGCTGGCCACCGGCCCTGGGCACACCACCGAGACCGATACCGGCACACCGAGCATGCTCAATTCGTAGTGCAGGGTTTCCGAGAGTGCGACCACTGCCTGCTTGGTCACGTTGTAAGGCGCCATCAACGGGCTGCTGAGCAAGCCCGCGAGGGACGCCGTGTTGATCACATGGGCCGCCCGTCCCTGGCGCAAAAACAGCGGCACGAAACTGCGAATGCCATTGATCACACCGGTTAGGTTGACGTTGAGCATCCGTTGCCATTGCTGCGCAGTGATTTCCCAGCTGTAGCCGGTCTGCATTACTCCGGCGTTGTTGAACAGCAGATCAACCCCGCCAAAGTGATCGAGGGCGATATCGCGCAAGCGCTCGACTTGCGCCAGATCGCCAACATCCGTGACGCAAGCAATTGCCTGCGCACCGCCCGTCTGTAGTTCATCGCACAGCGCTTGCAACCCCGGCCCATCGAGATCGGCCAGCACCAGGCGCATCCCCAGCCTTGCCGCATGTTCGGCCAAACCCCGGCCAATACCACTGGCGGCCCCGGTAATCACCGCGACCGGCCCTTGTTCATTGCTCATCGCCAACTCCTGCACTGGGTCCAATGGCGTCAGTAGAGCGGGCGGACGTAAACCGGCCATCGTCCATTCAGACGATGCCCGCTTCTACAGGGGCGGCAGAATCCGTGACAGGCGCCAAACCCGTGAACCCTGGGAGAATAATAAGATGAGTACCTTGCACCGCATCGAAGCCAAACTGCTGGAAGACCGCTACGCCCGTGGCTGGCATTGTCTGGGCCTGGCTGCCCAATACCGCGACGGCAAGGCCCATCGTCTGGAGGTGTTCGGCACCCGGCTGGTGGCCTTTCAGGGCGAAGACGGCGAACTGCATATTCTGGATGGCTATTGCCCGCACATGGGCGCCGACCTCAGCACCGGTTGCGTTGAAGGCAACTCGATTCGCTGCCCGTTCCATGCCTGGCGCTGGGGTGCCGATGGTGTCTGCGATGACATTCCTTACGCCAAACGCATTCCGCCACGGGCCCGGCTCAAAAGCTGGCCACTCATGGAAGAAAACCAGCTGCTGTTCGTCTGGAATGACCCGGAAGGCAACCCGCCGCTTCCTGAGCAGCGCATCCCGCGCATTGACGCTTGCTTCAGTGACGAGTGGGCCGCGTGGGAAGTTGCCGAGTTGCAGATCGGCACCAACTGCCGCGAATTGATCGACAACATCGCCGACATGGCGCACTTCGGAACGGTGCATGGCGCGCCCGTCGAAGCATTCAGCAACGTCTTCGAAGGCCATCTGGCCACCCAGATCATGAGCGCCCGCAGTGAGCGCTTGTCCGGCGACAGCGCGTTGAGCACCGTGGCCACCTACTTCGGCCCGGCCTATCAGATCACCGAAATGACCGGCGCGATGAACGGCCAGCCGATCCATTCGATCCTGCTCAACTGCCATGTGCCGATCGACCTCGACAGCTTCACCCTGCGCTACGGCGTGCTGGTGAAAAAGATTCCGGGGCTGAGCGAAGAACAGAATCAGGCGATGGCCAAGGCCTATGTGCAGCAAGCACAGGAAGCCTTCTACGAAGACGTGACGATCTGGCACAGCAAGACCCGCGTCGACAACCCGTTGCTGTGTGACGGCGACGGTCCGGTCTATCAGTTGCGCCGCTGGTACGAGCAGTTCTACACCGACGTCGCGGCGCTCTCGGCCGACGTGCTGGAGCAGAAACGGTTCGTCGTGCGCGCCAGCGAACCGGCCTGAACACAGCGGCCTGTCGCGCTCCCTGCGCCTGACCGGCAGCCGCCCGTCAGGCCTTGAGCCCGAGCGTTGCAAGGAGTCGATATCGGCGCTTATTCTCGGCCACCGCCAACGCTAATAATAAGAACGGTTTTCCCTATGCAGCAGAGCCTCAGCCTCGATACGTTCAGTGATTTGATCGGCAACCTCTATCAGGGACCGCTGGAAACCATTCCCTGGGCGACCTTTCTCAACCAGCTCAACGTGTACCTGGAAAGCAAGTACGTGACCTTCATCCTGCGTCCGCCCAGCGCGCATGTGGATGGCTTGATGGTCAACACCACCGGTACGTCGACCGAGGCGACCGCGTCGTATAACAAACACTTTTTCACCCTCGACCCGTTTGTCGACCTGCCCAACCGCCAGGTGGTGACCCTCGCCGAGTTCGTCTCCAACGACGATTGGCAGCACTCGGAGTTCTACAAGAATTTCCTCGAACCGGTGGATGTGTTCCACATTCTCGGCGCCGACATCAACACCTGCGACGGCGCCCAGTGCCGTATCCGCATCAGTCGCGGACGCGATGACAAGGCCTTCGGCAACGAAGAGAAAGCCTTGCTGACGCACTTCATTCCGCACCTGGAACGCTCGATCAAGATCCACATGCAGCTCAATCGCATCGAAGCCGAGCGCAACCTCTACGCCGGCGCGGTGAATCAGTTGGCGGTCGGTACGATCATCCTCGACGAGGCTGGCAAAGTGCTGCAAACCAACCAGGTCGCCGATCGGCTGATCCAGGAAAAGGACGGCATCAAACTGGTCAACGACGGCCTGCAAGTCGGCACCGCGCGAGACACTCAAGAGTTCCGGCGCCTGGTGAAGCAATCGCTGCTCTCGCAAAAAAGCAGCAACCCGTCGGTGGTCGAAGCCCTGCGCGTGCAACGACCGTCCGGGCGAGCGGACCTGGGGATCATCGTGCGCTCGGTGCCGTTGTCGGACTGGAGCGAAGGCAAACAATGCCCCACCGTGGTGATTTTCATCAGCGACCCGGAGCAACAGTCCACCGCGCCACAGGAGATCGTCCGCGCGCTGTTCGACTTCACCCCGGCCGAAACTCAACTGGCCATGTTGTTGGCCAACGGTTTGACCCTCGACGAAGCCTCCGAAGAGCTGGGCATCAGCCGCAACACCTCGCGGGCGCACCTGCGGTCAACCTTCTCCAAGACCGGCGTGACCCGCCAGACCATGCTCGTGCGGCTAATCCTGCGCAGCGTGGCGACCCTCGGTTAGCGTTCAACCTCCGCCCTCGTCCGCTCGGACGATGGCGGCTATCCCGGCACGGCGCACAGTGGCTTTATCCCAACCAGGGGCCTGACCATGCGCAACTGTCCGACCATCCTCAAGACTGAATTGCTGGCTGAAAGCGGCTATTTTCAGATCGAAGCTTTGCACCTGCAATTCAGCAACGGCCAGCAGCGGGTTTACGAGCGTCTGCGCGGCACCGGTTATCGCTCGGTGATGCTGGTGGCGATGCCCGATCCACTGCATGTATTGCTGGTGCGTGAGTACGCAGTCGGCGTGGAAAAAACCGTGCTCGGCCTGCCCAAGGGCGGCGCGGAGCCTGATGAAGACTATCTGCAAGCGGCGCAACGCGAACTCTGCGAAGAAGTCGGGATGCGCGCTGCACGCCTCAGCGAACTGGGCGAACTGACCCTGGCGCCGGGTCACTTGTGCCATCGCTACCGGGTGGTGCTGGCCGAACAGTTGAGTCCCTGCCAACTGGTCGGCGACGAGCCCGAACCGCTGGAATGCCTGCGCGTGCCGCTGGCGCAGATCCCCGACCTGGTCGCCCGCGGCGAACTCAACGAAGCGCGGGCCATTGCTGCACTGTTCATGGCCATGGGCGCATTGGCCCGACGTGGCTGAAATCGCCAAGATCAGAAGATCGTCCGAACGCGGCCCGAACCTTCGGCAGCTCCTACAGGGGTTGCATACACCCGGGGATTTGCGGTTGTACCCGATCACTGTAGGTGCTGCCGAAGGTTCGGGCCGCGTTCGGACGATCTTTTGATCTCCCCCATCCGCCCCTAGTCCATTCGGACGAAGCCACGCCCCGCCCGCCGCAATACCTTGCCTCTACAACAATAAAATCCGTGTCGAGGCTCGCTATGCGAAAAGCCACCTGTGCCCTGTTCATCATCGTCTGCGCCAGCAGCACCGCCAGCCTGTGTCAGCGCTTCAAGAATGAAGCCTACCGACCGACCACGGCGTTCATCAGTTGTTCGGCCAGTGCCATCAATTGCTATCCCCCGCTGGTGCGTAATCTGTTCCCATGAAAAAACCACCGGGCCTGCAAGCAAGGCCGGTGGTTTTTTTGTGCTGTCGCCAGATCAGGTTGGCAAGACACCCCGCGAACGTGACAGGGTCAGCGCCAGGTCTTCGATCATGTCTTCCTGACCGCCGACGGTGCCGCGTCGACCCAATTCCACCAGCAGCTCACGTGCGGCAATGCCGTACTTTTGCTCGGCACGTTTGGCGAACAACAGGAACGAACTGTAGACCCCGGCGTAACCCAGGGTCAGCGCATCGCGGTCGAGGCGGATCGGCTGGTCCATCATCGGCACCACCAGGTCCTCGGCAACGTCCATGATCCGGTACAAATCGATGCCACTGTTGACGCCCATCCGCTCAAGCACCGCGACAAATACTTCGAGCGGCGTATTGCCCGCTCCCGCGCCCAGCCCCGCCACCGAACCGTCGATACGTGCGGCGCCCGCCTCGATCGCCGCAAGGGAATTGGCAATCGCCATGCCCATGTTGTGGTGACCGTGAAAACCTACTTCGGTCCCGGCATTCAGGCCAGCTCGCAATGCAGCGATTTTCTCAGTGACTTCATCAGGCAGCATGTAGCCAGCCGAGTCAGTGCAGTAAATGCAGTTGGCCCCATAACTCTCCATCAACCGCGCCTGCTCCAGCAGTTTTTCCGCGCTGACCCTATGCGCCATCATCAGAAAGCCGACGGTATCCAGGCCCATCTTCGCTGACATGCCGATGTGCTGGCCGGAAACGTCCGCCTCGGTGCAGTGGGTGGCCACACGAATGGTCGACACCCCGTGTTCATGGGCCATCCGCAAATGATCGAGGGTGCCGATACCTGGCAACAACAGCGCCGAGACCTTGGCCTGTTTCATACGCGGGATCACCGCCGCGAAGTACTCCTCGTCGCTGTGGGCGGGGAAACCGTAGTTCAGCGACGCACCGCCCAGGCCATCGCCGTGGGTGATTTCGATCAGCGGCACGCCGGCTGCATCGAGACCGGTCGCTACCGAGATCATCTGTTCCAGACTGATTTGATGCTGTTTGGCATGCATGCCGTCGCGCAGGCTCATGTCGTGCAGACGGACGCTCTTACCTTGCAAATTCATGGCAATTCTCCACTCAACGGACGGGCAGTTGCAGGGTGCCCTTGTGGGCTTCTTCGGCGAACATCTCGGCGGTACGCAGCCCCGCAGCGGTCATGATGTCGAGGTTGCCGGCGGACTTTGGCAGGAAGTCGCCGAGTCCTTCGACTTCGATGAAAATCGACACCTTGTGCCCATCGAACACCGGGCCATTGATCAGCTTGTAGCCGGGAACATAGCGCTGCACTTCCTTGACCATCTGCAACACCGAGGTGCGAATGGCGTCCTGATTCGGTTCGTCATCCGTCAGGCAGTGGATGGTGTCGCGCATCATCAGCGGTGGCTCGGCCGGGTTGATGACGATGATTGCCTTACCGCGTCGGGCGCCGCCGATCTTCTCCACCGCACCGGCCGTGGTGCGGGTGAATTCGTCGATGTTCTGGCGAGTGCCCGGGCCGACCGAACCGGAGGACACAGTGGCAACGATCTCGCCGTAACTCACCGACTGGACCCGCGACACTGCCGCGACCATCGGAATCGTCGCCTGGCCACCGCACGTCACCATGTTGACGTTCATCGCCAACGTCGCCGCATGCTCCTTGAGATTGACCGGCGGCACGCAGAACGGGCCAATGGCCGCTGGCGTGAGATCAATCATGATCACCCCCAGCGCGTTGAGCTTGCGGCTGTTTTCTGCGTGTACGTAGGCCGAGGTGGCATCGAAAGCGATGCGAATATCATCGTCGAGCACATGGGGCAGCAGCCCGTCGACGCCCTCGGCCGTGGTTTTCACGCCCAATTCACGGGCGCGTTTAAGGCCCTCGGATTGGGGGTCGACGCCGACCATCCAGACCGGCTCGATCCATTGCGATCGATACATTTTCATCAGCAGGTCAGTGCCGATATTGCCTGGGCCGATAATGGCCGCTCTGAGTTTCTTGCTCATCCGGTTAAACCCCACAGGTCAGGCGCAGAAAGACACCTGGGCACTGCCCAGGCCATCGATAGTCAGAGAAAAAAGGTCGCCCGCACGCGCAGGCTCCAGCGGCACCAAAGAGCCGGAGAGAATGATTTCCCCGGTCTTGAACGGAATACCGAAAGCACCCAGGGTGTTGGCCAGCCAGGCCACGGCCGTGAGCGGATTACCCTGCACCGCCGAGCCCAAACCTTCGCTGAGAGGCTCGCCATTCTTGAACACGCGCATGCGCAAGTTGGGCAAATCCAGCGCCCGTGGATCGACCTGAACATCGCCCAGCACGAACACGCCGCAAGAGGCGTTGTCGGCGACGGTGTCCTGAATGCGAATGCGCCAGTCATGAATTCGTGAGTCGACTATCTCGAAGCACGGCATCACGTATTCGGTCGCTTCCAGCACGTCGGCTTCGGTAACGCCGGGGCCGATCAGATCGTGTTTGAGCTTGAAGGCAATCTCGCCCTCGGCGCGGGGCTGGATCAGCTTGTTCGCGGCGAGGGAGATTTGCGCGTCATTGGCGAACGACATCTGCCGGGTGATGAAGCCGAAATCCGGCTGATGCACGTTGAGCATTTGCTGGACCGCCGCCGACGTTACGCCGATTTTCTTGCCGACAATCCGGTCACCGGCGGCCACCCGGCGTTCGATGCTGTAGAGGGAAATATGGTAGGCGTCTTCGATGCTGATCGATGGCCAGCGCTCGGTCAGCGGCGCCAGGGTGGTGCCGCTCAGCAACGCCTGATACAGCTCTTCGCCGTATTGATGGCGCAGTTGTTTACTCATGAGCGAGCCTCCTCAAAGAACGCCAGGCACTCGCGGTTGAACAGTTCACGGTGCTCGACCATCACCCAATGCCCGCATTCGCTGAGCAGTACAAAGCGAATGTTCTGGCAGTGCTGCATCATCGTTTGCGCGCCAGACGCCGGGCAGAATTTGTCGTTCATGCCCCAGAAACCGAGGATCGGACACTGCAACTCGCCGAGGCGCGAGGTCATGTTCGGCACTTGCATGGTCGACAACACGCAGACCGGTTGCTGTCGCACCACTGCGACCCGCTCATCGACCGTCTCGTCGCTGATCAAGGACTCATCGAACAGTTGCAGCGCGAGCAGCCGGCGCATGCCGCCCGCATCGTGCAGTTCACCCTTGGCGAAGGCCGCACCCATTTTCTGGATGCCTTCCATCTGCAAGTAATACTGTTCTTTTTCCATCAGGCCGCCGGGCGCCATCAGCACCAGCCGGCTGACCCGCTGCGGCTGGTCGAGGGCCAGTTTGATCGCGATCGCACCGCCCAGAGAATTGCCGACCAGCACGCATCGCTGGATATCCAGGGCATCGAGCAAACTGCTCAGGGCGGCGACAAAGAAGTCCAGGGTGTAGAGGGTGTCTGGCTTATCAGAAGCGCCATAACCCGGCAGGTCCGGGACGATGGTCCGGTAGCCTGCCGCGACAAACACCGGGTAGTTCTGCTTGAAGTTGCTGTGGCCGCTGGCGCCCGGCCCGCTGCCGTGAATGAAAATCACCGGCTCGCCGCTGCCGATGTCCTGCCCGCCGATATCCAAGTAGTGCAGCTGCAAACCCTGCGGCAGCGTAACGAAGTGCCCTTGCGCTGATGCGCTCATAAGGTGTCCTCCCGGCCTGTTGTTGTCGCCGGATTATTCCGAGCGCCCGGGCAAACAACATCGTCCGACAGGACTACGCCGCCCTAGTCTTTTCGGACGTTGGCCGGCTTAGGCTGTGGACCTAGCATCGCAGCATTACCGAGCGACAGAACGAGGCAACCATGCTTGATCCAATGGACTTTCGCGGCAAAGTGGTACTGGTCACCGGCGGTGGCAAAGGGGTCGGCCGCGGCATCAGCCAGCGTTTTCTCGACTGTGGTGCCGAAGTGGTGATCTGCGGTCGCGAAGCACCGGACACCCTGCCTGCCAGCGCTGGGCGCGAGGCGCTGTTTCTGCCCTGCGACCTGCGGGATGTCGAGCAGTCCGGCCGGTTGATCGACAGTATCGTCGAGCGTTTCGGTCGCCTCGATGTATTGGTCAACAATGCCGGCGGTTCACCGAATGCCGACGCGGCCATTGCCTCGCCGCGCTTTAGCGAAGCGATCATCCGCCTCAACCTGTTGGCGCCGCTGAATCTCTGTCAGCAGGCCAATCAGGTGATGCAGGCGCAAGCCGACGGTGGTGCAATCATCAACATTTGCAGCGTCAGCGCGACCCGTCCTTCCCCCGGCACTGCCGCCTATGGCGCGGCCAAGGCCGGACTGCTGAACCTGACCGGTTCGCTGGCCGTGGAGTGGGCGCCCAAGGTGCGGGTCAATGCGGTGACCGCCGGGTTGATTCTCACCGAGCAGGCGGCCATGCATTATGGCGATCAGGCGAGCATTGCCCGGGTGGCAGCGACCATCCCGCTGCAACGCCTGGCGGCTCCGGAAGACATCGGCGATACCTGTCTGTACCTGGCATCAACGCTGGCACGTTATGTCAGCGGCGCGGACATCACCGTGCACGGCGGTGGCGAACGCCCGGCGTTTCTCGATGCGGCACAATCCTGAAAAGATCGCAGCCTGCGGCAGCTCCTACATTGACTGTGTATACCTGTAGGAGCTGCCGCAGGCTGCGATCTTTGAACAATCCCATTGAACCAGAGAAGTCCCGACATGCCCGCGATTGCCAGCCACAGCGTCCTGCTCGACCTCACCCCACAAGTCGCGTGGGCCAAACTGCGCGACCTGAGCCTCGCCCCGCATTACGTGCCGGGATTGACCGGATGCCAGTTTCATCCCGGCGCACGCGAAGGGGTTGGCGCCAGTCGCCGGGTGTTCCGCAAGGGTGGTCAGTGGCTGGATGAGAGCGTGGTGCACTGGCAGGAAGGTGTCGGTTTTGTGCTGATTTTGCACAAGGCCAGCGGCGGCGCGCCGTTCCCGTTCCGCGAGGCCAGCTTCAGTTATGCCTTGCAGGCCGAGGGTGACGCGACACGCATCACCACCCAAATGAGCTACAGCCTGCGCGGTGGACGACTGGTGGAAATGCTGCTGGCTAAGGCGTTCAACAACGTCGTGCGCCAGATCACCGAGAACCTCAAGGCGTACTACGAAAGCGGGCAGACGCAGAATCGCGACTTCCTCGACGCCACTCCTCAGGAACGCGCCCTGTAGCAGCTGTCGAACGCAGCCTCGCAGGCTCGGCAGCTGCTACAAAGTTTATGCGTGGCTTGGGGCGGTCAGGTTGACCTCGCTCCAATAGGCTTTCATCGAGCGAATCTTGCCGTCGGCATCGAACTCCATCACGTCGATCACATGGATCGAGCACGGTTGCCCGGCCCATTCCATATCGACCCGAAACGGCATCGCCCCACAACCGTTGAGTGTCGCCCGAACCGGGCCGGTCTGGGTCGCCGAGACTTTGCTCGCGCCCAGCCCTTCGCGGTAGAAACGTTCTATATCGACGATCCCCTGCAACGGCGGTCGACCGACCGGGTCTTCGACCACTGCATCCTCGCTGTAAAGCGCGACGATCCGGTCGATGTCACCGGCGTCCACCAATTCCACATAACGCGCCATGGTCGCTTGAACCTGTTGTGCACTGACCATTCAGACCACCTCGAACAGTGCGGCGGCACCCATGCCGCCGCCGATGCACATACTCACCACCACATAACGCAAACCGCGGCGCTGCCCCTCGACCAACGCGTGACCGACCATCCGCGCACCGGACATACCGAAAGGATGGCCCACCGAAATCGCACCGCCGTTAACGTTCATGCGTTCAGCGGGAATGCCCAGGGTATCGCGGCAATACAGCACCTGACAGGCAAACGCCTCGTTCAACTCCCAGAGGCCAATATGGTCCACGGTCAGGCCATGGCGCTTGAGCAGTTTCGGGATGGCGTAGACCGGACCGATGCCCATCTCGTCGGAGTTGCAGCCGGCGACCGCCATCCCGCGATAAATCCCCAGCGGCTCCAGGCCACGCTTCTCGGCCATTTTGGCACTCATCAACACCGAGGCCGAAGCACCGTCGGACAGTTGCGAGGCGTTGCCGGCCGTGATGAAGCGGCCCTTTTCACTCCACTGACCGCCCGGCCACACCGGTTCCAGCGCATTCAGGCTTTCGCGGGTGGTGTCGATGCGGTTGCACTCGTCACGCAGCAAGGTGACGGCCTCAAAGCGGGTTTCGCCACTGGCCTTGTCGAAAATCGCCTTGCGGCTGGTCAGTGGCGCGAGTTCACGGTCGAACAATCCGGCACTCTGGGCCAGCGCGGTTCGCACCTGGCTCTGATAGCTGTATTCGTCCTGTTCCTCTCGGGAAATGCCGTAGCGCGCGGAGACGATCTCGGCGGTTTCGATCATCGGAATGTAGGCGTACGGATCAAGCTCGATCACCGAGCCTGACTGATTGCGGTACAGGTTCTTGTGCTTGTTCTGCACCAGCGAAATCGACTCCAGGCCACCGGCCACGGCAATGTCGATTTCGTCGCACATGATGCCTTTGGCGGCCATGGCAATGCTCATCAGCCCTGATGAACACTGACGCTCGACCGCCATCCCGGCGACCGAGGTCGGCAAGCCGCCGGCAATCGCGCACAGACGCCCCAAGTTATAGGACTGAGTGCCCTGCTGCGCCGCCGCGCCGATGATCACATCGTCCACTTCGCCCGGCTCGATGCCGGCGCGACGCACGGCTTCGCGCACCACATGGCCGCCGAGTTGCGGGGCGTCGGTGTCATTGAATGCACCGCGAAAGGCTTTGCCGATCGGGGTACGGGCGGTCGAAACGATGACGGCTTCTTTCATGCTGGATTCCTCGAATGTTCTGCTAAAGGGTTCACGCGGGGTAGTAACGACTGATGGTGTCGACCACACAGCCAGGGCGCTCCTCGCCGTCGATTTCGACGCTGACGCGAATGGTCGCCTGAACGCCGCCCTTGACCTCCTCGACCGCCATCAATTGCGCACTGCCGCGCACCCGCGAGCCAACGCGCACCACCGTGGGAAAGCGCACCCGCTCGCAGCCATAATTGACACCCATGGCAATGCCGCGCACCTCGACGATCTGCGGTAAAAACAGATTGACCAACGCCAGGCTCAGATAGCCATGGGCGATGCAGGCGCCGAAGGGACCAGTGGCTGCCTTGAGCGGATCGACGTGAATCCACTGGTGATCACCGGTCGCCTCGGCGAACCGGTCGATGCGGTCCTGCGCAAGAACCAGCCAGTCGCTGACGCCCAGCACCTCTCCCACGGCATCGTGCAAGGCGAGGGGCGTGTCGAAAATACGTGGCATGTTCAAGCCCTCTGACTGGACACCGACAACACTTCGCCGGTCATGTAGGAGCTGTAGTCGCTGGCCAGAAACATCATCACGTTGGCCACTTCCCAGACCTCGGCGGCACGGCCAAATGCTTCGTTGGCGGCGAGCTGATCAAGCACCGCCTGAGGGGCGGACTTACGCAGGAAATCGTGCAACGCAATGCTCGGGCTCACCGCGTTGATGCGGATCCCGTAGTCGGCGGCCTCGACCGCGGCGCAACGGGTCAACGCCATGACCCCGGCCTTGGCCGTGGCGTAATGCGACTGCTCTTTCTGCGCCCGCCAGCCCAGCACCGAAGCGTTGTTGACGATGACCCCGGCACGCCGCTCGATCATCTTCGGCAACATCGCACGGGTCATGCGCATGGTGCCGGTGAGCGTCACATCGAGGACCCGGTTCCACTCCTCATCCGTCATGTCCACCAGCAGCCGTGAACCACCAAGACCGGCGTTGTTGATCAGCACATCGACGCCCTGCAGATCGCGCTCGGCGCAGGCAATCAGCTGTTGAACCTGAGCTTCGTCAGCGACATTGCAGACCTGACCGAAGACCTGTTGCAGACCGGTCGTTTCGCGGATCTTCGACACCGCTTCTGCCAGCCGACCTTCATGGATATCGCTGATCATCAAAGCGCGGCAACCCTCCTCGGCGGCACGCACCGCGGCGGAAAAACCGATACCGGCCCCGGCCGCGGCCGTGATCAGCACCGACTTGTCACGCAGCAGGCCGTGACCTGCAACATAGTGAGGAACAGACATGGAAAACTCCTTGGTCAGGTGCGCGGGCGCGGTTCTTTGGGCATTCCCAGGGCGCGCTCGGCGATGATGTTGCGCTGGATCTCGTTGCTGCCGCCGTAGAGGGTGTCGGCGCGACTGAACAGGTACAGCGATTGCAAACGGGTGAGTTGGTAAGGCGCGGCCTCCAGCACTTCGGCCTCGGCACCGAGGACGTCCATCGCCAGCTTGCCGAGGCTGGCGTGCCAGGTGGACCAGAACAGTTTGTAGATGGTCGCCTCCTTGCGCAGCGAACCGTCCTGCGCCCCGGACAGCATGCGCAGCGAGTTGTAGCGCATGATCCGCAGCCCGCTCCAGGCCTCGGCCAGGCGCTGGCGCAGGATCGGGTCGCGCGCGGCGCCATTGGCCCGGGCGATGGCGATGATTTCGTTCAGTTCATTGTGAAATTGCATCTGCTGGCCGAGGGTCGATACCCCACGCTCGAAACCGAGCAACGCCATGGCGATCTTCCAGCCCTCGCCCGGCGCGCCGATGATATTGGCGGCGTCGGTGCAGGCATCATCGAAGAACACTTCGTTGAACTCGCAGGTGCCTGTGAGCTGCTCGATCGGCCGCACGGTAATCTCCGTCTGGGCCATGGGCACTAGCAAGAAGGACAAGCCGCGATGGCCAACGCTGCCCGGTTCAGTGCGGGCGATCACAAAACACCAGTCCGACTCATGGGCCAGGGAGGTCCAGACTTTTTGTCCGTTGATCACCCAGGTGCCGCTGGCTTCATCAAGCACCGCGCGGGTCTTGACGTTGGCCAGGTCGGACCCGGCACCCGGTTCGGAATAGCCCTGGCACCAGAAGGACGTGCCGTTGACGATGCCCGGCAGAAAGCGCTGTTGCTGCTCGGCAGTGCCGAACGCGGCAATGGTCGGTCCGGCCAGCCCTTCGCCGATATGCCCCATGCGTCCCGGGCCGCCAGCGCGGGCGTACTCTTCGTGGAAAATCACTTGCTGGCTGATCGACAGACCACGCCCACCGTGCTCCGGCGCCCAGCCCACACACGTCCAGCCGCCTTCTGCCAGTTTGCGTTCCCAGGCTTTGCGCTCTTCGGGAAACATATGTTCGTCACCCGGGCCGCCGCGAAAACGCAGGGGCTCGAATTCACCGCACAGGTTCACGCTCAACCAGTCGGCTACTTCCTGACGGAAGCGCTCGTCCTGTTCGCTGAAACTGATTTTCATGGTTGCTCCCCAAGAATCGCCACGGCAATGCGCTCTCGATGCCAGGCAGGTGCGCCGAGAAAGCTTTCGCTGGCGCGAGCGCGTTTGAAGTAGAGGTGCGGGTCGTATTCCCAGGTAAAACCAACGCCGCCATGCAACTGGATCGACTCGGATGCACAGTGGAAATACGTTTCAGAGCAGTGCGCCTTGGCCAGCGCCGCCGCCAGCGGTAGCTCGGCGGCCACCTGCGGGTCGCCTTCAGGATCGAGGACTTCCTGGGCCACGCAGGCCGCGTAATAACTGGCCGAACGTGCACATTCGACCTGCAGCATCATGTCGGCGGCGCGGTGTTTGAGCGCCTGGAAACTGGCGATGGGTCGACCGAACTGCTGGCGTTCCTGCATATAGGCAACGCTCAGGTCGAGCACCTGCTGCGCGCCACCGGTCTGTTCGGCAGCCAGGCCGATGCAAGCCAGTTGCAGGACCCGCTGCAGATGCGGCCAGCCCGCGCCGAACTCACCGAGCAGGCAGTCAGCGCTGAGGTACAGCCCCTTGAGCTGAATCCGAGCCTGACGACGGGTCTGGTCCATGGTCGGTAACATTTGACGCTCGATCCCTGCCCGCTCCGTGTCCACGGCGAACAGGCTGATGCCCGCCTCGCCGGTCGACCCGGGAACCCGTGCGGCGATGATCAAGAGGTCAGCGCTGTGCCCGTCGAGCACATGATTGAGGGTTCCATCAAGCACAAAGCCCTCGCCCTCTGTCACCACCGTGGCCTGAACATCCTTGGCCGCCCAGCCGTTGGCGCTGCTGAAGGCCAGCGTTGCGGTGAGGCTGCCGTCGGCGATCAACGGCAGCCAGCGTTGTTTTTGTTGTTCGTTGGCGGCCAGCAACAGCGCGGGTGTGGCCATGCAGGTGGTGGCGAAGAACGGCGAACACAGCAAGCGTCGGCCCATCTGTTCCAGCAAAATCGACAGTTCGACAAAGCCCAGTCCCAGGCCGCCGTACGCTTCGGGAATATGAATTGCCGGCCAGTACATTTCGCGGCACAGGCGCTGCCAGAGCGCCTCGTCAAAACCTCGCTCGCTGACCATCGCCGCTCGCACGGCGGCAGAATCCGAGACATCGGCGAGAAAGCCCTCGGCCGATGCGCGGATCATTTCCTGTTCGTCGCTGAATGCAAACTCCATCGCGGCGCCTTCTGCTCGTTAGGCGGGGCACGCATGAAGCGACACCCCTCTGGCCTTCGAGTTTGGTGCCAGGGGAACACGAGAGAATCGTCAGGGCTGCCTAGTCCGAATGGGCGATGCCGAGGCCGATCCGCCGAGAATTGAACGCCTGGCCCATGGGCGGCCGACCCCATCACTTTTGATACTAACCCTGTAGCGCTCGGTAACATCCGGCCCCGTTACGGGGCGTCGTTTCAACGACTCGACATCACGCGCCCCGCCCTATAAGGCCAAAACAGCCATGGCGTAAATTGTGCATCTAAATGCAATCCAATCCTGCTTGAAGCCGCCATGCGCCCCAAGGAACTGAAACTCTGGACTACCGGTGTTGCCCATTTACTGGACCTTCCTCCCGGGCATGCGCGGTTAGCAGGCTTAAGTCACTGGTTGCGGCAAGTATGCCCGGTCGATCACTTCGTTCTGTTCGTCTACGAAGGCAATCATCGGCCGTTGGCGCTGTTCGACACCTTCGCAGCCGACAAGCGTTCGGTGTATGTCGATGACTATCAGTGCGGGCCCTATTTGCTTGATCCGTTCTACCTGGCATGCACTCGCGGGCAAGCGCCTGGACTGTGGCGTTTGCGACAGTTCGCACCCGACCACTTCTACCTCGGCGAGTATTACCTGACGTATTACCAGCAAACCGGGCTGGCTGAAGAAGTGGCGTTTTTCGTCGACCTCGGTGGCGGCGCCATGGCCGTTCTGTCGTTGATGCGATCCACCGCCAGCTGTGCTTTTGGTCGTGACGAGATGCAGTTGATCGAGTGCGCGCAGGCCGTGGTTGAACAGGTCATCAATGAAGCCTGGCGTTTGCGTCAAGCCCAGCAACCACGCCCGGCGCAGGATCTGGACTTCAAGATCCGCGAAGCCTTCGATCAGTTCGGCGCGCACATCCTCACCGGCCGCGAACAAGAGATCGTGCAGTTGCTGCTACGCGGTCACTCCAGCGCCTCGGTCGCCGAACAACTGAACATCAGTCCTGGCACGGTGAAGATTCACCGCAAGAACATCTACGCCAAGCTCGGCATCGGCAGCCAGTCCGAATTGCTCGGGCTGTTTATCCGCGACCTTACCGGCCAGGAACTGGTCGTCGAAGCCTGACACCTGAAACCGACTCTATCCCCCAAGGGATATATACAGCGCAAAACCCCGATTGCTAGTTTGGCCCCCAACGCACTGATTCATCACTGCAAGGGAGCCCGCCTCGTGAACAACAGCGTGAACGACACTTCGCCAAGCGATATCGAATTCTGCAACGTGGTCAAACGCTATGGCGAGGTGTCAGCCGTCAATGGCCTGAACTTCGCGGTGCGCCGCGGCTCATTCCATTCCTTCCTCGGCGGTTCCGGCTGCGGCAAAACCACCACCCTGCGCATGATCGCCGGATTCGAACAGCCCAGTAGCGGCGAAGTGCGCCTGTCGGGCAAGAACGTTGCCGGAGTGCCGGCGTTTGAGCGGCCGGTGAACATGGTGTTCCAGCATTACGCCCTCTTCCCGCACCTGACAGTGGCGCAGAACATCGCCTATGGGCTGCGATATCGCACCCCGCGACCCGACAAAAAAACCCAACTGCGCATGGCTGATGAAGCGTTGGAAATGGTGCGCCTGAGCGGCTTCGGCCAACGCAAGCCGAGTGAACTTTCCGGCGGCCAACAGCAGCGTGTAGCCCTGGCCAGGGCCCTGGTCAACAAGCCGACCGTGTTGCTGCTGGACGAGCCGCTGGCGGCGCTGGACCGCAAGCTGCGCAAGGAAATGCAATCCGAATTGCTGCGCCTGCAACGCGAAGTCGGCATCACCTTTGTGCTGGTCACCCACGATCAGGAAGAAGCCTTGTCGATGAGTGACAGCATCAGCGTGATGCACAACGGTTCGATCATCCAGACCGCCACCCCGGAACAACTGTATGAAGCGCCGGCCAGCCGTTACGTGGCCGACTTTATCGGCGAATCCAATCTGTTCAACGGCACGGTTCGTCAAATGCAGGGCGATTCAGTCGTGCTGCGCACCGAGCAAGGTCTGGAGCTGACCAGCCCCCTGACGCCCACCGGCAAAGCCTTAAGCGCAGACGTCGCCGGTTGCATCGCGGTGCGCCCGGAGCTGATCAGCATCGCCAGCGCCAACGCCGACATGACCCGCGAAGTGAAGCTGCAAGGCCACGTGGAAGACCGCATCTACCTCGGCAACTCCACCGAATATCGCGTGCGCACCCAAGCCTTTGGCGTGGTTTGCGTGCGTGTGCCGCGCCAGCAGGATCACGGCGCCAATGCATTCGAACACGGCGCTGCAGTGAGCGTCGGCTGGGATCACGCCAATGGCCTGGCCATGGCGTTGTAAATCATCGATTCGTTTCATCAACCGAATGTGGAGCGTGCTATGGACCGGAAGACGTTTATCAAAACCCTGCGTAGCTGGCAGAACGGCTCGATCAGCCGCCGCGAGTTCCTTGGCCGCACAGGCCTGGGAATCGCCGCAGCGGTGGTCGCAACCAACATGCCCGGCCTGCTGACCTCCACCGCCGAGGCCGCCGAGCAGGCCAAACTGGGCGATCGCCTGTCGCTGGCGACTTGGCCGAATTACCACAGCCAGGAAAACCTCGACACCTTCGCCAAAACCACCGGTGCGCGCGTTTCGATGAGCGTGTTCGGTTCCAACGAAGAGATGCTTGCCAAATTGCAGGCCGGTGGCAGTGGCTGGGACGTACTGGTGCCGACCAACTACACCATTAGCACTTACGTTGGCCTGGGCCTGATCGAACCATTGGACCTGTCGCGCATTCCCAACTTTGAGGCGTCGGCTTTCCAGCAAAAGTTCATGGCCCAAGGAACGGTGGACGGCAAGGTGTATGCGGTGCCGAAAAACTGGGGCACTACCGGCATGCTCTACGACACCGGCAAACTGAAGAACGGCCCCTCCAGCTGGAAAGAATTCTGGGTTGCCGCTCAAGGCCCCGCCAGCGGCCGGACGATGGTTCACGACTACCAACTGACCGCCATCGGCAACGCGCTGAAAAGCTTCGGCTATAGCTTCAACTCCCTGGACCCGAAAGAACTGGCCGATGCCGAAAAACTGCTGATTGAGGTCAAGCCGCACCTGTTCGCCATCAACTCCGACATCCAGCCGTCAATGCGCAGCGGCGATGCCTGGCTGGCGATGTCCTGGACCGGCGATGCCTCTCAGTTGCACCGCGACAACGCGCAGATGCAGTTCGAACTGGGCAAGGAAGGCGGCGAACTGTGGAGTGACTTCTTTGCGATTCCCAAAAGCTCGGAGCACAAGGACGCGGCCTACGCCTTCATCAACTACTTGCTCGATCCGCAGCACAACAAGCTCGAAGTGTTAAGCCACGGCTACCCGAGCGGCGACAAACGCGTCGATGCGTTGCTGCCCACCGCCATGCTCGACGATCCGATCATGTACCCGGCCGCAGAAGCGCTCAGTCCTCTGGAGTTCGGTGCCGCGGCGACGCTCACCAGCCCGGCGCGCGCCGAACTGATGGCTCGTTTCAAGTCCGCCTGATCGCCTGGCCATGGCCAATGAGGAGTCCCCCATGAACGCCACCACCCACCCGCAAACGGTGCAGCCGGGCAATGCCCTGTCGGTCGAGGTTCGACAACGGCGCAGCCTCGGCCGGCGGATCACCCTGCTGATGCTCTTGCCCTCGACCTTGTGGTTCCTGCTGCTGTTGTTGATGCCGCTGGTGATCATCCTGGTCTTCAGTTTCGGCGAGCGCAGTGCCGTGGGCGGTTACGCCGGTGGCTTCACGCTGGCCAACTACCTGAACCTCGGTTCCCGTGGCGCGGCGTTCAGTAACACGCTGATGTTGGCGCCGCTGGGCACGCTGGTGTGCCTGGTGGCGGCTTACCCGCTGGCGTATTTTCTGGCGGTCAAGGTCAGCAAGAACCGCTCACTGTTGCTGACGCTGGTGATTGTGCCGTTCTGGACCAGTTTCCTGATCCGCACTTACGCCTGGATTTTCATCCTCAGCGGCAAAGGCATTCCGGCCTTGCTCGCCAGCCTTGGCCTTGAAGACGTGCGGCTGATCAATACGCCGTGGGCGGTGCTGATCGGCATCGTTTACGGCTACTTGCCGCTGATGGTGTTTCCGATTTACGTCAGCCTGGAAAAACTCGACAAGCGTCTGCTCGAAGCCTCGGCGGACCTGGGTGCCAGCGCTTTCGAAAGCTTGCGGCGGATCACCCTGCCACTCTCCGCACCCGGGATCATCACCGGGGTGATGCTGGTGTTCATCCTGTTGATGGGCGAGTTCCTGATCCCGGCCATTCTCGGTGGCGGCAAAGTGTTCTTCGTCGGCAACGCACTGGTCGACCTGTTTCTGCAATCGCGCAACTGGCCCTTCGGCAGCGCGCTGGCGATGACCTTGGTGGCGATGATGCTGCTGATCATCGGCGTGTATTTGAAACTGGTGGCGCGCTATGGCGGCCGCCCTGCTGACGGAGGGTTGTGACATGTGGCTGCGCAGCTATTCGACTTCGCTGTACCTGTTTCTCTACGCACCGATCGCGTTGATCGTGCTGTTCAGCTTCAACGCCGGGCGCAGTGGCCTGGCGTTCGAATGCTGCTCGGTGCAGTGGTTTGGTCGCGCGTTTGGTAACCCGTTCATCATGGAGGCGCTGGGCAATAGCGCGTTCATTGCCTTCACTTCAGCGGTGATTGCCACGCTGTTCGGCACGCTCGCGGTGTTCGGTTTACAACGTGCCGGCGCCAAAGTGCGGTTGCTGTTCGATGCGCTGACCTATTGCGCAATCATCGTGCCCGGGATCGTCATCGGCATCTCGACGCTGATTGCGTTCATTAGCCTGTTCGACCTGATCAACCCGTTGCTGGCGAGCTGGATACCGAGCGTTCCACGGTTGAACATGGGCTTCTTTACCGTGATCGCCGCGCACTCGCTGTTCACCATGGCGTTGGTCATGGTGATCGTGCGCAGCCGCGTCGACTCACTGGACAAGGCCTTGCTGGAAGCCTCGGCCGACCTCTACGCACCCCCAATGCAAACGTTCTGGCGGGTCACCCTGCCGCAGATCAGTCCGGCGATCATGGCCGGGTTTCTGCTGGCGTTCACCTTCAGCTTCGACGACTTCATCATCGCGTTCTTCGTCGCCGGCTCCGAAACAACCTTGCCGATCTACATCTTTTCATCCATCCGCCGCGGCGTGACCCCGGAGATCAACGCGGTTTCGACCGTCATCATCTGCGCGTCGCTGGCGCTGCTGTTCACTTCCCGTCACCTGCAAAACCGCCGCACCGGCGTCCAGGAGTCTCACCATGCGTGATCAGCTTTACATCAACGGCGAGTGGGTCAGCCCGGATCTGGGCGGTTACCTGGACGTCATCGACCCGGCCACCGGAGAGGCTTTCCATCGGATAGCCGCGGGCACCGAAGAGGATGTCGATCATGCGGTGCGCGCCGCCAGGCGAGCGTTCGATAACGGCTGGAGCCAAACCACTGGCGCCGAGCGCGCGCAGTGGCTGGAAGCGTTGGCTGATGAACTGGACAGTGGTCAACAGGCGTTGGCTGAACTGGAAGTGCGCGACAACGGCAAACCGTTGCCCGAAGCGCAGTGGGACGTCGGCGATGCGATCGGTTGCTTTCGTTACTACGCCGGGTTGGCCCGGGAACTGGATCAACAGCAGGACCAACCGCTGGCGCTGCCGGACGAGCGTTTTCGCTGTCGCATCCGCCATGAACCGATCGGCGTTGCCGGGCAGATCATCCCCTGGAACTACCCGCTATTGATGGCCGCGTGGAAAGTCGCACCGGCGCTGGCTGCCGGGGCGACGCTGGTGTTGAAGCCGTCCGAGCTGACGCCACTCACGGCGCTGGAACTGGCCGCGGCCGCCGACCGCATCGGTTTGCCGGCCGGGGTCCTGAACGTCGTGACCGGTCTTGGAGCCGACGCCGGCGGCCCGCTCACCGAACACCCTGGCGTGGACAAACTGGCCTTCACCGGCAGCGTGCCCACCGGGGCAAAAATCATGTCGGCGGCCGCTCGCGACATCAAGAACATCAGCCTGGAGCTGGGCGGAAAGTCTGCGTTCATTGTGTTCGACGATGCCGATGTCGAAGCGGCGGTGGAGTGGATTCTGTTCGGGATTTTCTGGAACCAGGGCCAGGTGTGCAGCGCCACTTCACGCTTGCTGGTACAGGAAAACATCGCCTCGCGGTTGATCGAGCGACTGGTTGAGGAAACCCGCAAGATCACCATCGGCCCAGGGCTGGAACCCGGCGTGTTGTTGGGCCCTTTGGTCAGCCGAGGTCAACACGACAAGGTCCTCGGCTTTATCGATCAGGGACTGGCCAGCGGCGCACGCCTGCTCACCGGAGGTCGGCAGCCGGCGTATCTGCCAGAGGGTTATTTCATCGAACCGGCCATCTTCGACGAGCCCGGACACAGCAGCATCCTCTGGCGCGAAGAGGTGTTCGGTCCGGTGCTGTGCATCAAGCGCTTCAAGACCGAAGAGCAAGCCTTGCAAATGGCCAACGCCAGCCGCTTCGGCCTCGCCGCCGCCGTGATGAGTGCTGATTTGCAACGTACCGCCCGCGTCGCCAACCAACTGCGCGCCGGGATTATCTGGGTTAACTGCTCGCAACCAACCTTCGTCGAGGCACCGTGGGGCGGCATGAAACACAGCGGTATTGGCCGGGAACTCGGCCAGTGGGGTTTGCACAATTACCTGGAGGTCAAGCAAGTGACCGAGTACGTCAGCGACCAGCCGTGGGGGTGGTACCTGAAATAGACGGTCGGTGCTTCAGCTCAAATACCAGCCCCAGGCCCCACCGTTGTATCGGGTGATCTGCTTGGGCCTTTAACTGGCCCTCCAGAACCTGCACAATTGCCGGCTTTTTTCGCGACAGGAAGTCCTCATGCAGCAACGGATTGTAATTCTGGGCAATGCCGGTAGCGGCAAATCCACCCTCGCCCGTGCGCTCGGCAAGCGCCTGAGCCTGCCCGTGGTGCACCTGGACACACTGTTCTGGGAGCCCGGCTGGGTCGAACCCGACGCTGAGCAGTTCCGCGCACGGGTCCGCGAAGCGATCGCACCGGATGCCTGGATTTGTGAAGGCAACTATGCGCGGCGAACCTTCGACCTGCGCCTGCCCCGTACCGACCTGATCATCTGGCTCGATACGTCGCGGCTCACCTGTTTCACCCGGGTGATCATGCGCAGCGTAATGAACCGCCCTCGCCCTGACCTTGCAGCTGGCTGTACAGAGAAGCTCGACCGGGCATTCCTGACCTTTCTGAACTTCGTGTTGAATTTCGATCGTGGCTATCGCCCAGGTATCGAGGCGGTGCGCCTGGCCATAGGCCCGAAAATTTCTACGGTGCACTTGCGCGGTACCCGGCAGATTGCCGCATTTCTCGATAGCTTGCCCGCAACGCCTGGAATCTGCCTTGAATAGATGGAGGGTGACTTTCGCCTTCCCGGCAGTCGATCCACGCAGGCCCAGCAAGGGTTGTGAGAGAAAACCCTCGGGTTCGCGAAGAAGTCTGTTTAACGCAAAAAGAAAAGTCAGGTTTCGATGTGGCTTTTTTACGACTACATTTATCCGTCAGAACTACCTCTGCATCCATAGACAAGCAGCTAGCGGCACGAGTGCTTACGAATACATGCTCCCCACTTCGAGGATCAGACATGCATCCATCCTTTCTGCAGCGCATCGATGAGCTCGGCGCCCTGCTCATCCACTCCAATGCAGCACGCATCGATTTCTTCCGGCGCACTAATCGACTGAAGTCGCGCCGCGGTGTTCGCTTCCAGGTGGTGACCATGCAGCTCGGCATCTTCCAGGTCATCGAGCGATACACTGGCAAGACCTGGGCCTACCGTTTCAGCTACCGAGAGGCCATGGATTTCGCCATCCAACTCGAGGAAAAGTCCAACCGTCGCAAGGGAGTTGTGCGGTCTTCGGCGAGCTGATGCCGCATCCGCGAGACGCGGTGATCGCCGATTCTGACTGTCGAACTGTTTCTAAAACGTTTTCAAACAGCCAGGGTTGTAAGCAGCCATTCGTGACGTACTGCTTTCACCCCTTCGGTCAGGCTGGAAACGGCCCACATGACGCGTTAAGCCAGTTATGTCGGAAGGAGTCCCGCCTCTTGATAGCTCTGAACCAGTTCGTCGAATAAACCGATATCGAAGCGAGTTCGGGCAATCAATTGAGCGCCAGCAACGGCGGTGTAAATGGCGCGGGCACGTCGCTCGCACACTTCAATGCTTCCCAGACCGATATCAGAGAGTACTTTCGTCAGCCATGCCACATTGATGTCTGCAAACGCCAGCACTTCACTTTTCACCTCCTCGGGCAGGTCCTGGTATTCCGCAGCCTCTACCTACCACTTGATAGGTAGGTAAATAAATCATGACTTTTCAGCAGCAACACTCCGACGCGTCGAAATTCCTAATTATGAAAATTTACGACTGGTACAACGGGCCCTCCCCGGCGCGGGTCCGAATCGCGTTAGCAGAGAAAGGCCTGCTGTCCCGGATCGAGTTTGTGCCGGTCAATCTATGGACAGGCGAGCACAAGAAGCCAGCGTTTCTAGCCATCAACTACTCCGGAACACTTCCCGTCCTCGAGTTGGCCGACGGTACGCTCATCGCGAGATGGCCGACATTGCGGTACTGGGCGGCATGATTTTCGCCTCGCTGGTGAAACTGCCTATACCTGATGAATGTGAAGCATTGCGTGCATGGCATGCCAAAATGCACGAGCGATCAAGCGTCCAGGAATGGCGCGCCATGGTGAAACAAGGCGAGCCAAAAAACTGAGAAAAATGCATCTGGGCATGACTCACTCGCCTGCGGCAGCTATCGGCTGTGGATTCAACCGGTCGATGCAACATCCCGAAGTACCGGGTTTCCTGAACAAGACGATTTACTGGTAACGACCGGCGCGACATAGTGCGCCGGTCACTTCCACCACCGCTAATTCACTTTTTTATTGAAACAATCGTCGCTCTGCCACCCTCTACTCGAAATGAAAACGACACTCGGTCTCCAGCCGTCAGCCCTGTCAGCTGATCTTCCGTCACGGAAAAGGCCATGGTCATCGGCGGCCATTGCACAGCTGGAACAGCGCCGTGAGAGATGGTCACCGTATGCTTCGTAGTATCGATAGCCTTGATCGTTCCGTCGGCGGTGGCGACTGGAGTCTGCGTTGTTTCCTGCTTCATCTGCATGCCCTCCATTCCGTCCATTTTCATGCCCGGCATATCCTCTGCGTGGGCCGAAAGAGACAGCGTAAACACGGTGCTTGCAACTGCAATCAGGGTCAGTTTCATATGAATTTTCCTTGAGGGTTGATGGGTTCAACTATGAGGTGCCGGCGACGCATCAGGCGATAGGCTGCCGGAATGACAAACAGGGAAAGCAAGGGTGCCGTGATCATGCCGCCGACCATAGGCGCGGCGATGCGGCTCATCACTTCGCTACCAGTACCGCTGCCCAACAAGATGGGTAAAAGGCCGGCAATGATCACGGCCACGGTCATGGCCTTGGGTCGAACGCGCTGCACAGCGCCTTCACGAATGGCCGCAACCAGCCCGCGCTCAGTGTTGTCACCGAGGTCTTCACGTTCGGCCCAGGCGTTCTTCAGGTAGAGCAGCATGATCACGCCAAACTCGGCAGAAACACCGGCCAACGCGATAAAGCCGACTCCGGTGGCGACCGACAGGTTGAACCCCAACAGATAGAGGAACCATGCCCCGCCAGTCAGTGCAAATGGCAACGTGGCCATGATCAACAACGCCTCATCAAAGCGTGCGAACGTCAGATAGAGCAACACGAAGATGATCAGCAGCGTGGCGGGCACCACCAGTTTGAGTCGTGCGTTAGCCCTTTCGAGAAACTCGAACTGCCCTGAATAACTCAAGCTCATGCCGGGCTGCAACTTGACCTGTTCATTGACGACCCGGCGTAGATCAGCGACCACCGAGGCAATGTCCCGGCCACGCACGTCGATGTAAACCCAACCAGAGGGTCGTGCGTTCTCGCTCTTGAGCATCGGCGGACCGTCCGTGACCTTGACCTTCGCCACGGTGCCGAGGGTGATCTGGCTCCCAAGAGGGGTGTAGATCGGCAATTGCTCCAAGGCGCCGAGCGAGTCACGCCATTCCCGTGGGTAACGCACGTTGATCGGGAAGCGTGCAAGTCCTTCAATGGTCTCCCCGACGTTTTCACCGCCGATAGCGCTGGCCACGATGGACTGCACATCCGAAATATTCAGCCCGTAGCGGGCGGCGGCTTTGCGGTCGATATCCACATCGATATAGCGACCACCCGTTAGTCGCTCGGCCAGAGCCGAACTGACGCCGGGTACGCCCTTGGCCACTCGCTCGACGGCCTGAGTCGCGGCATCGATCTCCGATAGATTGGTGCCGGCAACTTTCACTCCGATGGGACTCTTGATCCCCGTGGCAAGCATGTCGATACGGTTACGAATCGGCGGTATCCAGATATTCGTCAGCCCAGGGACTCGTACCACTCGATCCAGTTCTTCCACCAACTTTTCCTGGGTCATGCCTGGACGCCATTGCTCGTGCGGCTTGAATTGGATGGTGGTTTCGAACATCTCCAGCGGTGCCGGGTCGGTGGCGGTTTCAGCGCGGCCGGCTTTACCAAAGACGTGTTCAACCTCTGGTACGGTCTTGATCAGGCGGTCGGTCTGTTGCAGCAGTTGCGCGGCCTTCTGCGCCGACAGTCCCGGCAAAGCTGAAGGCATATAGAGCAGGTCACCCTCGTCCAACGGGGGGAGAAACTCGCCACCCAAGCGAGACATTGGCCATAGCGCACTGACAAAAACCAATAGCGCCACCAGCAGCGTGATCTTTGGTCGACGCAAGACTGCGTCCAGGGCTGGCTGATAGATCCGAATCAACCACCGGTTCAACGGGTTCTGATGTTCACTGGGAATTCGTCCTCGAATCCAGTAGCCCATCAGCACTGGCACCAAGGTCACTGACAATCCCGCCGCTGCAGCCATGGCGTAGGTCTTGGTGAAAGCCAATGGACCGAATAACCGCCCCTCTTGTGCTTCCAGGGTGAACACCGGAATGAACGACAGGGTGATGATCAACAAACAGAAGAACAGCGCAGGGCCTACCTCTGCCGCCGCTTCGGTCATTACATGCCAATGACGCTCACCCTTCAGTTCTTCCCCCGGGTTGGCCACGTGCCATGCCTCAATCTTCTTGTGGGCGTTCTCGATCATCACCACGGCGGCATCGACCATGGCGCCGATGGCGATGGCAATCCCGCCCAAGGACATGATGTTGGCGTTGATCCCTTGGTAGCGCATGACGATGAAGGCAATCAACACACCAACAGGCAAGGAGATGATCGCCACCAGGGATGAGCGCAGGTGCCAGAGGAAGATCCCACACACCAACGCGACGACGATGAACTCTTCGATTAGCTTGTGGCTGAGATTTTCAATAGCGCGGTCGATCAGCTTGCTGCGGTCGTAGGTGGTGACGATTTCCACCCCGGCCGGCAGGCTGCTTTTCAGTTCGTCGAGTTTGGTCTTGACCGCTGCAATGGTCTCGCGAGCATTCTTGCCGCTGCGCAAAATCACCACGCCGCCGACGGTCTCGCCTTCGCCGTCGAGTTCAGTAATGCCACGCCGCATTTCCGGTCCCAACTGAATCGTGGCGACATCGCCAAGGGTCACCGGCACTCCTCCCGAAGCCAGCTTGAGCGGGATCGCCCGAAAGTCATTGAGCGTCTTCAAGTATCCGGAAGCGCGCACGATGAACTCGGTCTCTGCCATCTCCAGCACGGCACCACCGGTTTCCTGGTTGGCCTTGCCGATCGCTTCGGTCACCTCAGCCTGAGTGATACCGAGGCTGGCCAGTTTGAGCGGATCGAGCTGGACCTGGTACTGCTTGACCATGCCTCCCACGGTGGCCACTTCCGCAACGTTGGGCAGGGTCTTGAGTTCGAACTTGAGGAACCAATCCTGAAGTGCGCGTAGCTGCGCCAGGTCGTGTCCTCCACTGCGATCCACCAATGCGTACTGATAGATCCAGCCCACCCCCGTCGCATCCGGCCCCAACGCCGGCTTGGCGCTGGCCGGCAACCGACTTTGTATTTGGCTCAGATACTCCAACACCCGCGAGCGAGCCCAGTACAAGTCAGTGCCGTCTTCGAACAGCACGTAAACGAAGCTGTCACCGAAGAAGGAATAGCCACGCACAGTCTTGGCTCCCGGTACCGAGAGCATGGTGGTGGCCAATGGATAGGTCACCTGGTTCTCGACAATCTGCGGCGCTTGTCCCGGATAAGGGGTGCGGATGATCACCTGGACATCCGAGAGATCTGGCAGCGCATCGATGGGCGTGCTCTGCACCGACCAAATGCCCCAAGCCGTGACAAACAGCGTCGCCAGTAGCACCAGGAATCGGTTGGCCACTGACCAACGAATCAGGGCAGCGATCATGGCTGGCTCCCCGATTTATCCAGACGCTCAACACGCAAACCATCATCGGTCTGGCTCACCGCAATCCGAACATTATCGCCCGTTTTGAGGCCCTGCATCAGCGCCGGACTAGCGAGTGGGAACATCATCGTCATACCAGGCATGCCCAGCGTCTTGAAGGGACCATGGGCAAGCGTGACTTCTTTATCGTTGATCTCAACGATCTGCCCATCCGCCTCATGAAAGCTGGAGGCTGCTGCGCTGGGTGATGACTCTTCCTCTGAGCGGGCAACAATGCCCTTAAGACTGGCCTCCGAGTCGAGCAGGAACTGGCCAGAGGTAACTACCTTCTGTCCTTCTTCCAGGCCTTTCACTATCGCCGTCTTGCCATCGCTTTCCTGCCCGAGTTGCACCTCCACGGGACGGTAGCGGCCCGCGTCTTCGGCAAGCATCACTAGAGCACGTCGGCCCGTGCGAATGACGGCTTCGCTCGGCACCCACAACACACTTTGCCCGGTCGAACGATTCAGGCGTACCTGCGCCGTCAAACCCGGTCTGAGGCGTCCGTCCGGATTGGGTAGTTCCACCCGCACGCGAAGGGTGCGACTGTCCGGATTGGTCTCTGGCAAAATCGCGCTGACCTTGCCGTTGAGCATTGTCCCTGGGAAAGCTGGCAGGTGCGCTTCGACTCCCTGTCCCACGGTGATCGATCCGGCATCCGATTCTGGTACGGCCACGGCGAGCCAGACGCTGCTCAAGCCATTGACGCGTGCCAGGGTGTCGCCGGTCGCCACGGTCATCCCCGCACGTACGTTCAATTCTTGCAGCACACCGGCAATGGGGCTGGTGAGCGTCAGGTACGGCTGAACCTTACCGCCACGCTCTACCTGAGCAATCAGTGCTGCCGGCATCCCGGTGAGCCGCAGTCGCTGGCGGGCCGCAGCTAACAGGTCAGCATCACCGTTGCGCTTCAGGGCAAGGAACTCTGTCTGGGCGGCTGCCCATTCGGGCACCAGGATATCCGCCAACGCCGCGTTGGCTTTGAGCACATCGCCGGGAGCATGGGCATAGACCCGCTCCACAAAGCCAGTGGTGCGCGCCTGAATCACAGCGACATCACGTTCGTTGAACACCAAGACACCTGTCACGTCGAGGCTGGAATCAAAGATTCCACGGGTGACAGTCGCAAAACGCAGTCCGAGATTCTGGGTCAGACTCGGATCGATGCTGACGGTCGCACGGTCCCCTGCGCCGCTGGCGTATTGGGGAACCAGTTGCATGTCCATGAAGGGGGATTTTCCCGGCTTATCGAACTTTTGCTGCGGGTACATGGGGTCGTACCAATACAGAGCCTTGCGTTCATCCGGTGGATTGAGGCTCTGATCTGGGGCGGTAGCTGGTACTCCGCTCATGCGCTGGTGAGCGAACCAGTAACCACCGGCAACACCCAATGCCAGCGAGATGCCTACCAGCAATGCCCCGTTCCATTTTTTAAGGATCATTGGCTGGACTCCCCATAAGCAAAATACAGACGCGCACTGGTCAGCGCTCGCTGCTCTTCCACGTCGATCTGTTTGAGGCGGGCTTCGATGAGTTCACGTCGGGCGGCAACAACGGCGTTTAAATCGCCTTTGCCGGACCGATAACTGGCCATGCTGAGTTCGACCTTTTCCTTGGCCAGTGGTAACAGGCTTTCCTGGTTTCGGCGCACGGCACGATTCAGGCGCTCATAGTCGGCCAGTTCGCTCTCTAGTTGCTGAGTGTGCTCGCGTGACAGGGCTTCGCGCTCGGCCTCAAGCTGACTGAGTTCAGCCTGTTTGGCTGCGATTTTGGGGTTTTGGCGCGAGTCAGGAAACAGCGGTAGGTCCCAGGAAAATTGCACGCTGACCATATCGCCAAACTCACGGCCACGGCGCTGATAATCCAGTTCCCAGCTCCAGTCCGACTGCTTCTCCGACACGGCTTCACGAACCTTGGCTTGCGCTTCACGGGTCATCGGCGCAAACGCTGCCAACTCGGGATGGTGTTGCAGTTTATGAGAGTAGCTTGAGGTATCGACGGGCCATTCAGGCAAGCTGCCCACAGGCTTGTCGTTGGCGGCTGAGCCAATCCAGCGTTTGAGGGCTGCTCGGGCCTGCGCTCTCTGGAGAATCAGATCATCCTGTTGCTCCGCCAGTTGAGCCGCTTCTTGCTTGGGCGTCACCGCATCGGCGGGTTGAGCGCGGCCGCCGGCAATCTGGGCCCGGACGGTATCGGTCAGCAGGCGATTTTCTTTGTAGAAGTCCTGGAACAGCGCATCTTTACGCTCAACCGAGTAGCTACTGATCCATGCCAACGCCGTGGACTGGCGTACCTTCAGACGTTCGACTCGACGCTCCGCAGCGGCGCGATCAACGGCCGCATCGGCGACCTCAATGCGCGCTTTGCGCTTGTCGCTGTTGGGCATCTCTTGCCTGACCCCGACCATTTGCATGGTCATGAAGTCCTGGTCGATGCTCCAGCGATCCGGACCGCCAATGGGGTAGTTCTGCACACCCAGCAGCAGTTTGGGGTCAGGTAGTTCACCGGCTGGAATAGCTGCACTGCTGGCAGCCTGAATTCTGGCGTCTTGTGCGGTCAGCGACGGTGCATTGTTTTCGGCCAGCCGCAACGCTTCATCGAGTGTCAATGCGGCAGCGAGGCTCGGCAATGCCAGTACGCTTGCCGCCAGACCGGCCACGAGGGACCAGCCTGTGCAATAGCACTTGGAGTTCATGTTTACGATTCCTGTGATCATCCACTGCGCGCTTCATCAGACATGCACGCAGATATGCCATCCCGCTAACGCGGAATGAGGCTCAGTGTGGTACAGGAATCAAGTGCGGGGCGGTCGCCATACCCCTGACGGGGTTTGTACTGGATGGGAATCTAGGGAGAAGGACAGTATGAGGGGGCTGGATAAGGTGATAGGAGGCTTGATGATGGAGACTTGCAGCATGCCACCAGTCTTGCACTCCTGGCCTGGCTTACAGGGTTTACCGTGCTCGGTGGGACTTTTCATGTCATGACAGCAGTCTTGACCCATGCCGTTCATCATCGCCATGCCCATGGTTTTCATGGGGCAGGGTTCAGTCGACGCCTGGACACCCGCCATCCCGCTGAGGGGAAGCGCCAGGCTAATCAGGAAAATCAGGCAAAACCGTAGGTAGCGTTTCATGGGCTGGAGTGTAGCCGGTGGAAATGGCCCTTACAATTCACCTACTAGACTCCTTAGTCGGCTGTCACCAACCTCTATCCTGCGCTCATTTCCATTTCCGGACTTAAAGTGCCTAACCATGCGACAAGACAAATTATGATGACTGCCATTAAAAATTCGAGTGTCATGCTGCGGCGCAAGGCATTGACCGCGGCAGAGTATTCTCCACTCCGAACTGACCGCTCCAATACCGGACTTAGGTGAAAGCGGTTCAGCGTGGCTAACACGATCATCCCGGCAAAGAGCAGGATCTTCAAAAACAGCAGGACACCGTACGTACTGAGCATCACTTCATCGAGATTTGGACCGATGACAAACAGATAATTCACTACGCCTGTGATGCTTATGATCACTACGATCACAGCGCCGGCCGATTCAAAACCAGTCAGCACCCGTGCAAGAATTCGAGCTTCTTGTTCGCCCTTTAGCGATTTCAACCGCAGCAGTAGAGCGAATGCCAATAGAGCACCCAACCAGCCACCTGCGGCTAAAAGATGGAATATATCGGTGATGAAATGCCAGTAGCGTCGGCTGCCTTCATCCATGGCACCGTGCCCTGTCCAAGCCAACGTCGCCAACGCAATCGCTCCGCATACGGTGACGATCCAGAGACTGGGTGTCGGAAATCGCTTATTCAATGCGACGCCAATAATTGCCATCACCAAGGCAGCTATTCGGACCATCCAGGTCAACCCGACGTCGGTCCCCATGAGGACCATTTCAAAAATATGGTGATGTAGCTCCATAAGCTCCGACACACCGCTCATTGCTTTCGCAAGCAACAACATGGCGACAAGGGATAGAGCTACACCTGCGACAGAAGTACCGTAAAGAAGCGACTCAAAATTCAAGACCGTGCCCGATACTCTTTCCTTTCCCCTGAGGCTGTACAAGCCGAAAATTGCCAATCCGAATAACAACATCAGGTCGAAATAAAGAGCAAAGCGAACCACAATATTTATTGAGTCGCTCATAAATCATTTCACTTTAAATGAGAAGTTGCCGGTGATCGGGTGAGTGTCCGAGGAGACCGCACGCCATTCGACTTTGTAGGTACCGGTGGTCAAAGGTGCTGCCGGTGTAATCACCATCGTTTTCGGATCACCGCCACCAGCGACGGCGGCCTTAACACCCATTGGGGAGTTCGGCATGCCAGGCATATCGGTCATGATCAGTTTTGCACCGGAAAACTGAGTGGTGAGATTCTCAGAAAAGTGCAGTTCAATTTTCGAAGGGGCCGCCGCATCCGAGCCTTCTGCCGGAGTGGAAGAAAGGAGCTTTGGATGTGCTTGAGCAACTGCACTCAGAAGCAAACCAGCGGTAAGTGCAACAGCTACGGTGGTAGTTTTAAGGAATGACATGCAAGACTCCTCACAGCAAGAGCTGTTGATTCGAGGTTTGTTTGGGAATATCTAGTTTTTACTTTTCGATTCTTGTTAAAACCACTGATGATTAGCTAGTAGCCTCCGTGTTCTAGGGCAGGTTGAACACGAGAAACTCACTAGGCCCCAACGTCACAGTGCAAGACCACGATGCCACACGAACGCAAACTGTTCGATTACATTTCAGTCAGCTTGACGCGGTGTTTGGCCTCGAATTGGCGGGCGTAGCGAGACTTAAAGACGAGACCGCGTGCCCGCGACACCTGGGTTTTCACTCATTCAAAAATAACGAAAGTGGACGCTGGGCGCAGGCTGAGAGATCGCCGTTGATCGCAAATGCGCCGTTGTTCAGCTAACCCTCAAGTCAACACTAGGAAACTCTAGATGAAAGGCCGTTCTTCCATTAAAGGACGTACACCATATCTTTCCATCATGCGCTTCAATTATTGATCGGGTAATTGACAGACCTAGCCCCGCGTTGCTGGGACTGCCTTCTCGCCGAGCTGGGTCCACCCGGTAAAAGCGATCGAACAGCTTTTCAAGATGTTCGGGAGCAATGGGCTCTCCTTGGTTCTCCACAACGACCAATACCGACATATCCTTCTGCTGAATATCGACACTGATGGACTTCCCTTCATAGGTGTAGCGCAGCGCATTTGAGAGCAGATTAGAAATGGCTCTGTGGAGCATAAGAACATCGCCTCGAACACTGCCCCTTCCTGAAACCGTGAGCTCAATGCCTCGCTCATCAGCCAACAGGCGGTAGTATTCGAGCAATTTCTCTACGACTTCCACCAGGTCTATCGGTTTGTTCTCGTGCGTGATCAGACCATTGTCAGACTTCGCCAGAAAAAGCATGTCATCGATCATTCGCCCCATACGCTTCAAATCATCAAGATTTGAGTACAGATTGTCTTCGTAGTCCTCGATATTCCTTTTTCTAGAAAGCACCACTTCCGTGTGGGTCATCAAGTTGCTGACGGGGGTCCGTAACTCGTGAGCAATGTCCGCAGAGAAATTCGATAAACGAACAAACGCATCGTCCAACCTAGATAACATTGCGTTGAATGACAGCACCATTTGCTGAAGCTCTTTGGGAACCGGTGCTAATGGAATACGCTCTTTGAGTGATTTAGCTGACATTGAAGCCGCGACCTGAGTGACTTGGCTAATAGGCCGCAGGCCACTGCTCGCGACCATCCAGCCCAACGCTGCACTGACCAGCGCGCTGATCACCAGCCCTATCCAAAACCATCGCTCGAGCGTCTCGAAAAAGGACATATGCTGAGTAACGTCAAAGATCAACATGACGGTCAATGGCTTGTCTTGTCCCGTCACAATGGCTTGTGCCGTCACACCACGGAACATCTGCTCTTGATCTCGCCACTCCCAGACGTTGTTGTTTGGAATGGTGCGAAATTCCTCCGGTACATCGACGGGACCGGGATCAGCAAACAGTAGTTTGCCGCCACCATCGATTATTAGAGCAGTCAAATCACGGTGAGCGCCAAGCAGCGCCTCTAGCTCAGGCTTAACATCACTGAATTGATCAATGCTGTTCAACCCCGTCAGAATTCTTTGAGTCGAATTGAGCTTTTCGTTCAGCGCCTGCTGATCCAGCATCTTGAAGTGATGCCGGCTGAGGTTATTGAAACTGAGTCCGGCAACAGTGAGAACGGCCGTTACCGCGAGCATGAACATAAGGCTCATGCGAGCTGTCAGGGACATTCGGTTCATTCCGACTCCGAATCAGGTGCGTCGAGCATGTAACCCATTCCCCTTGCGGTATGAATCAACTTGACCTCAAAGTCGTCATCTATCTTGGCCCTCAACCGTCTCACTGCAACCTCGATAACGTTGGTATCGCTGTCGAAGTTCATATCCCAAACCTGGGAGGCGATAAGTGATTTTGGCAGCACCTCCCCTCGACGACGTAGCAACAGCTCAAGCAGCGCAAACTCTTTGGCCGTAAGGTCTATACGCTTACCTCCACGAATGGCCCGACGCTTGAGCAGGTCCACCTCCAGATCAGCCAATTTCATATAGGTTTGAGAGGGAGCGCCGTTACCCCGACGCAGCAACGTTCTGACACGAGCCAACAGTTCAGAAAATGCGAAGGGTTTGATCAGGTAATCATCTGCCCCGAGTTCAAGTCCTTTCACTCGATCTTCAACGCGGTCTCGCGCCGTGAGGAAGAGCACGGGAACATCTTTTCCGGATGCACGAACCTTCTGAAGTACTTCCCAGCCATCCAGCCCAGGCATCATGACGTCTAGAATCAGCAGGTCATAGGCCTCGCTCAAAGCGTGCTGAAGCGCCACTTTGCCATTGGTAAAGCGATCCACATTGAACCCCGCCTCCGTGAGTCCTTGCTCCAAATAGATACCTATTTTGGGTTCGTCTTCAGCAACCAGAAGTCTCATGAGGGTGGCTCTCGGATAATGATGAAGCGCAGTCTGCAACGAAACACGCCGGCCAACCAGCAACTGACAGAAAAGTAATATTGGCTTCAGGTAGATGTCAGCAAGCGCTGTCTAGGGTTCAAGCATGAGTACTTCCTGGTGCTCGACCGTCTCTTCAGCATGAAACGTTTGGGAGCCGGAAAACAATTCCATAAGGAGTTACCCCATGAATCGCCTGAAAATGCTGTTTTTTGTGAGCTCGATACTCGTCTCAGCTTCTGTATGGGCTGAAAGTGGTGGAGACCGGGTGATAGAACGTATGGAAGGCCTGCGCGACAAAGCTGAAGCCGTACTGATTCAAGCTGAAAAAGCCCCTGAAGGACAGCGTCATGTCCACATGGCCGAGCATATGAAGATGCTCGGCGACATCATGAGCCAACTCCATAAAGATCATCCAGACGCCTCAATGTCACCCCAGCAGCACCTGGCCTGGATGGAAAAGCACGACAAAATTGTCGACGACGTTTTGAGCCAAATGCAGCGCGAGCACAAATTGATGCTTTCAGAGAATCACCAGTGAGCAACTCGCTGAAAAGAGCTTTTTGAACAGTCTTGTTGAATGCGGCGTCATCTGGACGCCGTATTTATTTCGAAAACTGACAGAAATGTAGTGTTCAGGTCAGTTAACTGGCAGCTCCGTGTCTTTAGCATAGCCAGTGTTCCCCCTCTTACTCTCGAGGTCACTATGAAAGATAAGCTCGTTACCCCTGTCATCGCAGCAATCACTCTACTATTCGGTGCTACGGCCATGGCCGACGTAGGTCATGGGAAAGAGGGCATCGGCCAGCCTGGAGTCGCCTCTGAGGTTACCCGTACGGTGGTGGTGGAGATGGGTGATATTTTCTTCAAGCCTGAAAGCATCGACGTAAAACCTGGTGAAACCATTCGATTTGTCCTTCGCAATGAGGGTTCGATGCTGCACGAGTTCAACATCGGCAAAGCCGCTGCTCATGCAGCGCACCAAAAAGAAATGGCAAGCATGTTCCAGAACGGGACGCTTAACCCCACCGGTACAGGGAAAACGATGAGCGACATGGGCCACAGCATGGGTGGAATGAAGATGGTCGGAATGGAACACAACGACCCGAACAGCGTCCTGATCGAGCCAGGCGCAACCCAGGAGCTGATCTGGACCTTCAACAACAGCACTGGGCTTCAGTTTGCCTGCAACGTGCCGGGGCATTATCAGTCAGGGATGGTTGGTCAGTTTGACCTGAAGTAAGCCGGAGCTGGCTGCTAACACCGCTTCGACGCAAGAGTTGGCTACGCTCTGTCGCAGAGATCACAGCAACGCTCACACAGTGGGGTTTAGATCATGAATAACCATCAGCATCCGGATGGAAACACCACCGCACCATTTTGGAGGAGCAAAACAGGCGTCGTACTGATCATGCTCATTGCGATTGGTGCCTTCTACGTGGTGCGGGAGCATTTCAGCCACGTTTATCCATTTTGGCCTTATCTGATTCTGTTGATCTGTCCATTGATGCATTTTTTTGGACATGGACACGGCGGACATAGCCATGGCGATCAGGCAGCAACCCACAAGGACGAAAAAGGGAAATAGCCATGCCTCCCATATCGAGCCACCACGACCACAGTCACGCCCATGCTGCTCCGCTCCCCGATGTGCTTTTTTAGGAACAACCGGAGAGGCTACAACTATCCTGACACCGGGGGGTTTCCGTGGATCGGGCAGTCGGTAAGGTGAGCGTTGAAAGCAGCCAAAGCCCAGAGCAGGTTCGTAAAGCTGTCGAGGCGTTAGGTTTTCCTTCCCAGATCAGCGCCTGAGCGCGCTGATTCTCTCCCAGGGTAAGAGCCCCGCATGCCCAGGCTCCCCTTGGGTTCATTTCAAGCCATGGACCAAGCGGAGCTTGGTTTTTCGTCCCGTACCCGTTCAAGGTAATGTGCACTGGCGGCGAATTACCGGCCAAACTGGTGCGGCTATTTCTGTCGAAGATGCAGTGCACAGATCGACATCACCATGGTCATGGTCATGGTCATGGTTTTTTATTAGCTTTAATCCACTGATCAAGTACGGCGATTTCCTTTTCCTGTGCGGCAATTATGTCTTTGGCCATACGGAGCATCTCTGGATTTTTTCCGCTCTTGAGTTCGGCTTGCGCCATCTTGACTGCCATCTGGTGATGCATGCGCATGTTTGCCGCGAAGTCATAATCCACATCGCCGGTCTTGGACATACCACCCATTTTTTTCATGCCGTCCATCTTCGAATGATCCATATGCTCGGAAGACATCGGCATTGTTTCGCTTTTCGCGGGCTCTGCGGCACTGGTCCACGTCGGCGCTGTTGCCATCACCGCGACAGCCATCGCGACCGCCCTTACCGATAAAGTGAACCGGCTAGAGCTGTTGTGCTTGATATGCTTGGACATTGTGAATCTCCTGTTAGAAGGCGGAAGATTGGCATATACATACCATTGCCCCTGCGTACAGAAATCGCCATTTCTGTACCTGCAATTGGGGCCCGACTAGCCTTAGCCACTGCTGAGGCGCCATGTGAGGGGCATCGGAGTGTTGGTCATAGCTATGTTCTCCTTGCTAGCAGTGGTGTTGGGACCATCGAGATTCGACAGTTTCGGTTAAAAAAGCTGATCATTTCGGATAGATAGCGAATTAGGATATTGCAGACAAATACCAGTCTTAATGCGAGCAAAATGCTGTTTCATAGCAGTCAGAAAATGCGTGCTCAGGGTTCATATTTCACCCTAGACCACGCTAGGCGAACAGTCGACAGAAATCAATATTACATTCCTGTCAGCTTCTAGTTGGTTAGCATTTCGTGGCGAATAGCCCTTAGGGAACTGAAAAAAACTTCCATCGCTGGGGAATACCCGTATCGCACGACCTGAACGGTTGAACCCCGATAAAACAGATGGCCTTCGCCAATACCGAGTATGCCGGTAACCCAAGCAGACCCGCGACCGCTCCCAGATTCAGATGGATCAGATCTTGCCGTGGCAGGGTTTAGCCGCACTATAAAAGGGTAAAGTCGGTCGTGCAGCGTATACGTCGGTGAGGCTCAAAAATAAACCACTTCAAATCTGGGAATTGGACGGTGAAATTGCTGCCAGCGACCCTTTGGGCCGGCCTTTGCTTATTAGTCACCTCGTAAAACTTTAAGCAAAGCTTTAAATACTCCATTCAACCTAGTAAAAGCGGCATAAAAACGCATTTCGATTTCTGCGTACTTTGCGACTTCGACCTGTTGATCGACAGTGTTTTGATCAATGGAAGGTTGATCCGGTGTGCTGTAAAGAAAAGAACCTCTGTAAATGGCACCTGCTAATTCTTCTCCGGCAATATGAAGTAGCCTTATTGTTTTCAAGAGAACGGAGTAACAAGAGCACCTTTTGTCTGGCCTTCAAGCACAGCAGAAAATCCTAAATCCTGGGCCTTGAAGTTCGAGGTATCGGCGTTAGCGATATTGTTGCTCAGCAACTCAGCTCTTTGGCTACGGTAAATTAACGATCTTTCTGCGGAGCCAAGCGCTTTCTCAAAATCAATACTCAAACCTAATCACCTTCAGTAACGCTACTATTTACCACGATACCGAATAATCAATGCTGACCGCGTGCGTTCAATCCGACGCACTTCAATTTCAGCACAGGAACTAAAAGCCTCTCGCCACCTTGAACGTGAACGGAAGCTTACAAAAATACATAGCTAAAATTTTATTCGGTAAATGGCGGTTATGCGATCGCTGGATGATCGAGACCTTACGGAGTAACTAGCGTGTTCCTCAAGAGAATATCGCAACCTGTCACAACTGTAATATTGGCCTAAGGTTCCTGACAGGGGATGAGTCTTATAGTCCTATTGAGCATCAAGCTCACCCCGAAGAATCATCTGATGTGGATTCGGGGGTTACCAATACTCATCCGAGGAATACCAAATGACACCCATCAAAACTTTGTTTGTCGTCGCAGCCCTGACCGTCTCTTCTTTGGCTATGGCTGAAGGCGGTGGTGACCGGGCGTTCGCACGTATGGAAGCGGCCAGGAATAATTCAATGGAATCGTATCAAGTAGCCCAAAAGCAAAGCACCCAACCTCCCATCGCAGAAAGCCAACCCAAAGCGATGGACCACAAGAATTGCTGAATAGCTTGCTGCGTTCCCAAGCTGACAGAAATGTAATCACTGTGGTGGTTCAAATGTGGCAATTTCTGAGCTCGCTTGCCGTAAGTACTCGTTTTTAGTGACGGCGAGCGAAGCTCATTCGGGCTCATCACAAAACCCCGAGAGAGTGCCTTCAACCTGTTTGAGCAACTCATTGGTTGCTTCGCACGGCTTCCCTTTTGACTGATCGGACATAAACGGCATGCATTCCAAAACCTCTAGGCGGACATTCGTTAAAGGCCTGGCCGCTGGTGGCATTCTCGGCGGCCTTGGTCTGTGGCGCACTCCTGTATGGGCAGTGACCAGCCCTGGTCTGCCGAGCGTTCTCACCGGTAACGAATTTGATCTGTTTATTGGTGAAACCCCTGTAAACATAACTGGCTCGCCGCGCACAGCCATGACCATCAATGGTTCGTTGCCCGGACCTTTGCTGCGCTGGCGCGAAGGCGAAATGGTCACACTGCGTGTGAAAAATCGCCTAGACCAAGACACCTCCATTCATTGGCACGGGATCATTCTGCCCGCCAACATGGACGGTGTACCGGGTTTGAGTTTCCATGGCATCGCGCCCGATGGCATGTACGAGTACAAATTCAAGGTGCATCAGAACGGTACGTACTGGTACCACAGCCACTCTGGTTTGCAGGAGCAGGCAGGCGTTTACGGTCCAATCGTCATCGACTCGAAAGAGCCTGAACCTTTTCAATACAACCGCGACTATGTGGTGATGTTGACTGACTGGACCGATGAAGACCCTAGTCGCGTCATGGCCAAGCTCAAGAAGCAATCGGACTACTACAACCACCACAAACGTACCGTGGGCGACTTCATCGACGACGTCAGCAAGCAAGGTTGGTCTGCTGCCGTGGCCGACCGGAAGATGTGGGCTGAAATGAAAATGAACCCCACCGATCTCGCAGACGTCAGTGGGGATACTTACACCTATCTCATGAATGGCCAGGCGCCGAATGGTAACTGGACCGGTATTTTCAAGCCGGGCGAGAAGCTGCGCCTGCGCTTTATCAACGGCTCAGGTATGAGCTATTTCGACGTCCGCATCCCTGGTTTGAAAATGACCGTTGTGGCGGCTGACGGCCAACATGTCAAACCAGTCAGCGTCGATGAATTCCGCATCGCCGTGGCAGAAACGTATGACGTGATCGTAGAACCTGCCAGCGAAGAGGCTTACACCATCTTCGCCCAGTCCATGGATAGAACCGGTTATGCACGCGGTACCCTGGCGGTTCGCGAAGGATTGCAGGCACAGGTGCCTGCGACCGATCCTCGGCCTCTTTTGACCATGGATGACATGGGAATGGGCGGTATGGCGGGCATGGACCATGGCAGCATGGCTGGTATGGGCGGCGGCGATATGAAACAAGGTGACATGTCAGGCATGGCTGGCATGGACCACAGCAAGATGTCGAGCATGGACCAAAGTGACATGACCGGGATGACCGGCATGGACAGCGGTGATATGACTAACATGGCCGGTATGGACCACAGCAAGATGGCGGGAATGGACAAAGGCGACATGTCCAACATGGCCGGCATGGACCACAGCAAGATGGCAGGGATGGGCGGTATGGGTGGCGAAATGCAGACTCACCCAGCCTCCGAAACCAACAACCCCTTGGTTGACATGCAAGCCATGAACCCAACGCCAAAGCTAAACGATCCAGGCATCGGTTTGCGGAACAATGGTCGTCGAGTGCTCACCTACTCTGATCTGAAAAGCACGTTCCAAGACCCTGACGGCCGCGAGCCCAATCGCACCATTGAGCTTCATCTGACCGGTCACATGGAGAAGTTTTCGTGGTCCTTCAACGGAATCAAATTTTCTGACGCCGAGCCGCTTCGTCTGAAGTATGGGGAGCGTCTTCGCATCACCCTGGTGAACGACACCATGATGACCCATCCCATCCACCTTCACGGCATGTGGAGCGACCTTGAGGATGAGAACGGCAAGTTCATGGTGCGCAAGCACACAATCGACATGCCACCAGGTACCAAGCGCAGCTATCGAGTTACCGCTGATGCCTTAGGTCGCTGGGCCTATCACTGCCATCTGCTTTTCCATATGGAAATGGGCATGTTTCGTGAAGTGCGGGTTGATGAGTAAAGGAGACGATCTGTGAGCACATACCTAAATCGTAAATCGCTGGTGGGTTGCCTCTTTGCCATTGGCCTGTTGGGTGGACACTCGTCCGTGGGACTGGCAGGGGATGATAGTAGTGACCATTCACCTGCGACTCCTGCGAAAGCAACGAACCAGCCCGCAACTACGGCAACCGAGTCAAAGCCCGATCACGGGTCAATGGATCACAGCAAGATGAGCCATGAGTCGATGGATCATGACCAAAAAACCAAAAAGGCAGATTGAGATCATGACCAGTAAGTTTTTACGCCCAACGTTGATGGCACTGGCAGTCTCTACCAGTCCTGCTTTCTTTGTCGTGGCTCACGCCGCTGAAGAAATGGATCACTCCAAGATGGACCACGGCTCAATGGGAGCTATGGACCATAGCAAGATGGGGGCTATGGATCACAGCAAGATGAGTATGGATGACGGGAAAATGGACGGAATGGAAAGTATGGATAGAGGGGCGACTACCACCAGTCGAACCCCAGTCCCCGTACTTACCGACGCTGACCGTGCAGCCGCCTTTCCAGATGTTGCTGGTCATGGTGTCCACGACAAAAAACTCAACTCCTTCATGCTGCTGGATAAGTTTGAGTACCAGGATGCTGACAACGGTAGTGCATTGGCCTGGGATGCAAAAGGATGGATCGGCGGTGACGTTGACCGACTGTGGTTGCGCTCGGAAGGCGAACGTACCAATGGCGTAACTGAAAACGCTGAACTCTCAGCACTTTGGGGGCACTCCATCGGTCCATGGTGGGATGTCGTCACCGGCGTACGACAAGACTTCAAGCCCGGGTCACCACAAACTTGGGGAGCGCTCGGTATTCAGGGCATGGCCCTCTACAACTTTGAAGCCGAAGCGACTGCCTACATCGGTGAGAACGGTCAAACCGCTGCTCGATTGGAAGGCGACTACGACATTCTGCTGACCAATCGCCTGATCTTGCAGCCGACGGCCGAAGCCAATTTTTACGGAAAAAATGATCCTCAGCGCGGCATTGGGTCTGGATTGGCAAACACCGAAGTAGGGCTCCGATTGCGTTATGAGATTGTTCGCCAATTTGCCCCTTACATTGGGGTTAGCTGGAGCCGCTCCTACGGCAATACGGCAGACCTGGCCAGCGATGAAGGAGACGATGCGAACGAAGCGCGATTTGTCGCCGGTATTCGGATGTGGTTTTGAGGGCCTGACATGAAAAGAACATTGAAAACATTGACTGCTGCCGGGGTGGTCGCCGCAATAGTAGGTGCCGGCGTGGTGTATTTTGGTGTGATTAATGTTGGGGCGGATGATCCACATTCCGATCCCGTTTACGCGCTACTTTCCACCGCTCGGGATCGCTCGATCGAAGTGCGCTCACGCGACATTAAAGTCCCCGACCTGAGCGAAGAAGCTCTCATCCGCGCAGGTGCTGGCAACTACAACTCTATGTGCATCGGTTGCCATCTGGCCCCGGGTATTGCAGGAACCGAGTTAAGTAATAGCCTTTACCCTGCACCTCCAAATCTTTCAAAACTGGGCGTTGATGGAAACCCTGCCGCAGCTTTCTGGATCATCAAGCATGGAATCAAATCCACAGGCATGCCCGCTTGGGGTAAAAGCATGGCCGATCCCTACATATGGGAAATGGTCGCTTTTCTCCAACAGCTGCCTTCATTGGATGCAGAGCAATACAACGCTCTAGCAACCAGCAGCGGCGGTCATCAACACGGTGGCGGCGAGAGCAAAATGCATAACCATGAAGGCGAGCATGAGGGCCAAAAAGGGGCTGTCGCCGGGCATCATGATGCGGGTGCAGCCGAAGAGATAGCCGAAGCAGGCGACCATCATGGCGAGAGTAACAGCGACCATGCCCATGAGGCGGCCTCACCGCCTTCTCAGGATGAAAGTACCGAACACGCCCATCCTCTGGTTGTGGAGGCTTCACATGACGCTCCTGCAACTCCGGCCGTTCAGCCAAACACTCATACCCACGCTGATGGGAAGGAGCATACCCATGCGAAATAACTTTCTTCGTCCCGGTCGGGCACTTCGCCTCGCTGCATTCGCGGCTCTGTTTATCAGTTCAACTGGTCATGCAGCAGAGTCGCTGACGATCGACGTCCATCGTGACGCTATCTGTGGATGCTGCAAGAAGTGGATCCAGCACCTTGAAGCTAACGGCTTCACCGTCGTTGATCATGTAGAAACCAACATGAGCGCGGTCAAGCAGAATCTCGGTGTTGCTCCACGACTCTCGTCCTGCCACACAGCAATGATCAATGGAAAGTTTGTTGAAGGTCACGTGCCCGCCGAGCAAATCATTGCGATGAGCAAACGTGACGACCTTCTCGGGATCGCCGTTCCTGGCATGCCGGCTGGATCTCCAGGCATGGAAGTCAACGGAAAACGTGATGCTTACCAGGTAATCGGCTTGTCCAAAGCAGGCGCAGACCAGGTCATTGCTGAATACCCCGGCAATTAATCTGGCCCTGTCCATCTAACGCTGCATGGCTACCGTCCACCCTGGCCATGCAGCGAGAAATGCTTTGTCCATTAGGTGTTCAAGCAGTAGAAGAAGTTGTAAGGGGGCCGAGGACAGCAGCAAGGGAGGACGCATTACAACTGTGGCCTAAACTGCGGCGTTCAATTATGCTTTTTTTGCAAGCTTTTCAGGCGCAGGGTCGCGCGTTGTACAGCGGCCATCTTTTCTGGACGCTTCATCCGCTTCCATTTTCTGATGTCTTCCTTGGTGCGACCGCAGCTCAAACATAGTTCGCTGTTCAGCTGGCAAACGGAAATACACGGGTTTTCGATGTCCTTGGCCATGGTTTAACTCCGCGTGGATCGTGTACGGGTTAAACGCTGCCGCCAGTCACCGGCATTCGACCGCTGACATTGCTCTTCAGTATCGAGATGCACGTTGGCCGACACCTGACTGACGTGAACATTCGCTTCACTTAACGCCAGGGTCGTCAGTTCGAGCATCCGCTTGTCTTGCCCATTGGCAAGCACCTCATCCCTGTTGGCATCGGTGTCGAAGACCCAAACAACCATCAGACTGGAGGGAAATCGCGCGTAATCCACATCGTGAGTCAACCAAGAGAAGCCCACTATCTCTGCTTTGGCCGTCTCGCAGGCCTTGGTCAGAGCAGCAATCAGACGACGTTCGATTTGCGCTTGATCCCGTTTGCTCAAAAGCATATCTCGATCCTTATTTTCATTTCAGTCGACTATGCGTTCATTTCTAAGCCGGAACGGAGACTTGTACCGGTGAGTCAGCTCCCAGCTTCGTGCGGTATTCAACAGTCAGATGCATGACTTCATGAACCGTAGCAAGCCGTCCTCGTATGTCTTCGGCATTCACTGCGGGGCTGCCGAGGACGCTCACAATCGCGGCTCGGGCCTGAGGCCCTACCTGCCAGACATGAAGATCAATGATCGAAGCATCTCCAGGCGTTTCAACCAGTTCACGAATTTCTTGGGCGACATGATCATCTGTCTGGTCGAGCAATACACCCGCAGTCACCCGCATCAACGACCAAGCCCAGCGTGCAATGACAATTGCACCCAAAATCCCCATTGCAGGGTCGAGCCATACCCAACCAAGGTATCGGCCAGCAAGCAGAGCAGCGATGGCCAGAACCGAGGTCAGGGCATCTGCAATGACGTGAACGTAAGCAGAGCGCAAATTATTGTCGTGACCATGCGCATGGTGAGATTGATCGTGGCCGTGGTCATGCCCATGGTGATGGTCATGACCGCCGGAGAGCAAAAGCGCGCTCACGACATTCACTGCTAGTCCGACGACTGCGATAAGAGTCGCCGTCCCGAATTGCACTTGAGTCGGTTGAAAGAGGCGGAATAGCGATTCCCCGCCAATGCCCAGGGAGACCAACCCCAAAATCAGAGCAGAAGCGAAACCGCCCAAGTCTCCAACCTTGCCAGTTCCAAAGCTGTAGCGAGCACTTGATGCATGCCTTTTTGCGTAGCCGTAAGCAGCCGCGGCTATACCGAGTGCTCCTGCGTGCGTTGCCATGTGAAATCCATCGGCAAGCAACGCCATGGACCCTGTGACATAACCTGCGGTGATCTCAGCGACCATCATTACGACGGTCAGTGCCACCACCCACAAGGTTCGCTTGGCGTTTTCTTCATGCGATGCCCCCAAGAACATATGGTCGTGGGCATAGTCCGTGTACGAATTACTCATCTGGGTAAATCCTATTTGGAATAGCGGCGAATAGCTTCGAGGAGCTCGTCGACGCCTTTCGCTCTTTCTTCGTTGCTGAGTGTCGGATTCGCGACATGTTCACGAGCGTGGTCTTCGATGATTTCATCCATCAGCCCATTGATCGCGCCACGGGTCGAAGCGACCAAAAGCAAGGTTTTTGAGCAGTCATCGTCAGAGTCGAGCGCTCGCTCAATTGCCTGGATTTGCCCGGCGATGCGTTTTACGCGCTTAAGAAGATTGTCTTTGCTCGATCTCACATGACCCATACCATACCCCCCCTACCTATAATGAAAGTATGATCACACGTTCCAACTAGCCATACAAGCCAGGGAGGAAATACATCCGACCGGCAGCGTCGCAGCATTTGAATGCTGCAATCGAAACATTGAGCACGTCGCCTCGCCGTACAGAACCAATACAAACCGGCGGGCGGGCCCGCACTTCAATAATTCGATAGATGGCGTAGCGCCTATTTCTTGAGCTGCCATGGACTATGATTTAGGATCGAACCGTATCCCCCCAGGGGGGATATTCGCACTGAACAGAGACGAAACCAGCTGATTGCGTCTCTTCGTGAAAAGTTAGGTAACCGCCTGGTCACGCACTTCGCCACCTGAGATCTTCCATGCTGAAAATCCTAGCCAACCGAACCTACCGTCATCTCTTTCTCGCCCAAGTAATCGCGCTCGTAGGGACTGGACTCGCCACTGTCGCGCTGGGCCTGCTGGCGTTCGACCTTGCGAGCGCCCAAGCAGGTGCTGTCCTCGGTACAGCGCTGGCGATCAAAATGACGGCCTACATTGGCGTTGCACCGATCGCAGCGGCTTTTGCTGAACGTCTACCCCGTCGAGCGATGCTGGTCTCGCTGGATCTGGTGCGAGCACTGGTCGCGCTCGCTCTGCCATTTGTGACGGAAGTCTGGCAGATCTACGTGCTGATTTTTGTTCTCCAGTCAGCCTCGGCGGCGTTCACCCCGACATTTCAGGCAACCATTCCAGACATCCTGCCGGATGAAGACGACTACACCCGCGCCTTGTCGCTATCACGTCTCGCCTATGATCTTGAAAGTGTCGCCAGCCCTATGCTCGCCGCCGCGTTGCTGACCGTTATCAGCTTCCATAATCTGTTCGCCGGCACTGTCATCGGTTTCCTCGCTTCAGCGGCCCTGGTCGCCACAGTGGTGCTGCCAAAGGCGAAGCCGACGCCACGACGCAGCATCTACGAACGAACTACCCGTGGCATGCGCATATTCCTGGCCACCCCTCGCCTACGGGGGCTGCTGGCTCTTAATCTGACAGTGGCCGCTGCCAGTGCCATGGTCATCGTCAATACGGTGGTGCTGGTGCAGTCGCACTTCGCTCTGCCTCAGAGTTCTACAGCATTGGCGCTGGCTGCGTTTGGTGGCGGCTCGATGGTCGCGGCCTTGGTCTTGCCTCGGTTGTTAAAAAACATCAAAGACCGAACGGCCATGCTGTTTGGTGGAGGAATACTGGTTGCGGGTTTAGCGGTTGGTATCAACCTGACCACCTATAACATCCTGTTGCCGCTGTGGGTGGTGCTCGGGGTGGGCTACTCCCTGGCCCAGACTCCGAGCGGTCGACTGTTGCGTCGCTCGGCGCATGCCGAAGATCGCCCGGCGTTGTTTGCCGCCCAATTTGCTCTATCCCATGCCTGCTGGTTGATTACCTACCCATTGGCAGGATGGCTGGGTGCCAATATCAGCCTCGCTGCGTCGTTTGTAGGGCTCGCCGTCGTGGCCGGTAGTGCGCTAGTGGTCAGCATCGTAATCTGGCGTCCAGCTCATGACCAAGAGTCGATCAAGCATACCCATAAGGGTCTGCCGGGCGATCACACGCACCTCGATGGCCAGGACGGTGTGGATCACGAACACCCATACGTGATCGATGATCAGCATCGCCGATGGCCCAGCCAGTGATCGTGAGTTTCTAATATTTACTAGGGCTAGTTGGCGGGCATTCAGACCAGGAATCGAAGGGCTTGCAGAGCGGCAAGGTGCCCCGGATAGAACCAGTAGCCCCATTGCCCGACCGGCCAGACCTTGAAGGAGAAGGTCTGACGCAAAAGCCAGAGTCCGATTAGGGGCGCCGCGAACGCAGTGCTTAAAGCCAGCAAGGAATAAATTTCTAAGTCCATCGCCCTGATAACGATGCTGCTGCGGGTATTGCTTAACAAGCATAGAGCCGCTGGCAGCAACCAAAGAACACCGGGCTTCTTAATCGCTAACAAGACCGCCGCTGGAACAAGTGCTCCGTAGAAGCCATACATCAGTGGATCATCCAGCACATAAGCAATTGTGGTGGCAATTAACGCCATAGCGCCGCTCAACAAGGTGCGATGCTGCCAACCCCAGGCAATCACCAGCCCCAACACCAGCGTAACCAATACGTTGAACGATCCCAAGGTGCTGATGTAGCGATACGGCACTTCTGAAATAACGGCGAACAACAGCATCGAGAGAAGGTAACGACCATTAGCAGGCGTCAGCAGTTCGCCCGATTTAGAACGCGCCACGTTGGCCGCGATAGCGACACAGAACAACGGAAAAGAGAGCCGCCCCGGAATGAACAGAGTGCTCATCTCCGGCCACACTAACCGAAGGTGGTCGATGACCATGGTCAGCATCGCCACCCACTTGATCAGATCCAGGCTGCTGCTTCGGCGCTTGAGCAAGGCATGCTGGGTCGTATGAACAGTTGTCATACCCACCCCAGTGTGACGGCGGCCAGCACGAGATAACGCACGCCCTTGGCCAGGGAGACTATCAGCAGGAAGCTCCAAAGTGGCTCGCGCATGACTCCGGCGACGACTGTCAGCGGATCGCCAATGATCGGCACCCAGCTCAGCAGCAACGACCAGCGCCCGTAGCGCAGGTAGGAATTCCGGGCCTTTTCAAGCTTGCTCTCGCTCACCGGAAACCAGCGCTTGTGGCGCAATCGCTCAATGGAGCGACCGAGAATCCAGTTCAGTGCAGAGCCAAGAACGTTGCCGAGGGTGGCGACCGCCAAGAGCGTTGAAGCGACGTACTGATCGGAAAGCAACATTCCAACCAGTACCGCTTCAGACTGCATCGGCAGCAGCGTGGCGGCACCGAATGCCGCCAGAAACAGACCGACGTAGCTGGTGAGTTCAAACACTCATCTTCACCTTTTGCGTTCAAACCAATCCAGCCGTGGATGGGCATGTCAGACCTAGAGGTACTTGGTGATTTGCTTGAAGGCTTCCAGTGGTGCGCGCTCGCCATTGTTCAACGCCGAGACGGTGTCCTCCAGGCAGTGATCGATGTGATCCTGAATGAGCGTGCGCTTGGCTTGGCACACCGCTTTTTCAACAGCATGCAGCTGCTGGGCGATGTCCACGCACTGACGACCCTCTTCGATCATGGTGATGATGCCGCGTAAATGGCCGTCCGCCCGTTTGAGGCGTTTAATGATCGCCTCGTGACTTTGGTGGGTGTGGGGGTGGCTGTGTTCGTGTTCGTGCTCACTCATGACTTGAGCCTCAGGCCTCAATGAATTACGCTGGCATCCTATCCCCCCTAGGAGGATGGGTCAAACGCATCAAAGCCCTACAAAACGAGTTGAAACCCGCACGCTATGTTCAGCAGAACACTGACAACGACGGTGGTAATCGCGCTTGCTCTCGCCATGTTTGTGGCCTGGGCCGGGCATACCTATACGTTGTCAGTGATGTCGAAACAGCCGGCCTGGGAGATTGCGCAAGACGCTCATCACTCTCATGAAGAGCAAGCTGAGATGTCGTGTGCGAGCTGTTCGGATCACTATCACTCCCCTTTGACCCCTGACCACCAGCACGAAACGCCACAGCTCAGTGCTGTGTTGACTTTGTCTGCGCAGCCGAAGCTGTCCATGCGACTCGAAGCCCCGTCCTATTCCGTTCCTCGTCCGCCGATTTTCTTGATCGAGCGTCCACCCCGTCCTTCGTTCAAATCCTGACCATGGCCGCACTGCGGCCTTTGATCCCCGCAACGTAGGATTGATCTATGCATTCGCACTCGATGAGCGGCGTTGACGCATTTACTGCGCCTTCGCGTCGCCTGCTACTGCTGTTGTTTTTATTTGTCGCGACACTTTTCCTCGCAATGCCCGAGGCGATGGCTCATGCCGTCGCGGAAGGTGACAAGGGGTTCATCCAAGAAAGCTCCGGCGTCATGTTGTTGCCCTTCATCTATATGGGCGCCAAGCACATGATGACGGGCTACGACCACCTGCTGTTTTTGTTCGGAGTGATCTTCTTTCTCTACCGCCTGAAAGACGTGGGGCTCTACGTCACGCTATTCGCTGTAGGCCACTCGGTCACGCTGCTGCTGGGCGTGCTGACCGAGATCAGCATCAGCTCCTACATCATCGACGCCATCATTGGTTTCTCGGTGGTGTACAAGGCGCTCGATAACCTGGGCGCATTCCAGCGCTGGTTCGGTTTCCAACCCAACACCAAGGTGGCCACGCTGATCTTCGGCCTGCTCCATGGTTTCGGTCTGGCCACCAAGATTCAGGAGTACGAGATCTCGCCTGATGGCCTGATTCCCAACCTGCTCGCTTTCAACGTCGGTGTCGAGATCGGCCAATTACTGGCCCTCAGCGCGATTCTCATTTTGATGGGGTATTGGCGGCGCTCCGGCAGTTTCTGGCGCCACGCCTATACCGCCAACGTCGCCATGATGAGTGCCGGCTTCCTCCTGATGGGTTACCAGATCATCGGCCTATTTGTCTCCGCGTAAGGAATTCTGACCATGTTCAATACTCCGCTTCCCACCGTTAATGAATTGCCTAGCACTCGCAAACTCGTGCGTTCGACTGTCATTGCACTGCTGACTGCTGTCGGCCTGTTGGTGACCGTTGTTATGCCCTCGGAATACGCCGTTGATCCAACGGGTGTGGGCCGAGCACTGGGACTGACCCAGATGGGCGAATTGAAGATCACCCTTGCCCAGGAAGCTTTGGCGGATACCGCGCCACCTCAACCAGCAGCTCCAGCTCCAGCTCCGCAGGTTGCTCAAGTCCAACCTATTGCGAAACCTGTTGCTCAACCAGTGGCGACACCTGCCCCTGCTCTGAAGACGAATCAAATGACCGTCACGCTCAAGCCAGGTGAAGGGACAGAAATCAAACTGGAAATGTTGAAGAACAAAACCGTCACATATGAATGGACAACGGCTGGTGGGCCTGTGAACTACGACACCCATGGCGAACCCTACAACGGTGAAAAGGGTTACTTCCACAGCTACACCAAGGGCAAGCAAGTCAAAGGTGACAAAGGTGAATTCACCGCCATTTTTGACGGCACCCACGGTTGGTTTTGGCGTAATCGCAGCAACAACGACGTGACCATCTCACTAAAAACGACTGGCAATTACTTGGGCGTCAAACAGTAGCTCGAAGCAGCGATGGCTGTCCTACTGCCGAAAATGCGGTGCTCAGCCTGAACACAGGCCATTTTATTTCATCCGTTTTATGAAGAGTCTTCCCATGAAAACCCCTACAACTCTGATCCGTTCGATGCTTCTGATCTGCTTCCTCGGCCTGATGACGGCATGCGGCGGCGGTGAAAAAGGCACAACCTCCGAAAGCGCTGAGCACGGCCATGCACACGAGTAACCCCTAAAAAAACAAGGCCGCATTTGCGGCCTTGTTTGTTTCTACATTTCGACCTGTGTGCCCAGCTCAATCACCCGATTCAGCGGCAACTTGAAGTATTTCAAGTTGCTGTTGGCGTTCTTGAGCAAAAACGCGAACAGGCTTTCTCGCCAACGGGCCATACCTATGCGTTTGGTCGGGATCACCGTCTCTCGGCTGAGGAAATAGGTCGTGCGCATCGGACTGAAATCCAGCTCAGCCAAATGACAGAGACTCAACGCCAAGGGGACATCGGGCTCCTCGATAAAACCAAAATGCAGACTGACCCGGAAGAAGCCTTCACCAAAGGCTTCGACCTCGAACCGCCGTTCAGCACTGACGCGAGGGCTGTCTTCAGACACCACGGTGAGCAATACCACTTGCTCATGCAAAACCTGGTTATGCAGCAGGTTGTGCAGCAGCGCATGAGGAACAGCATCCGCCCTGGCCGTCAGAAACACCGCCGTGCCTTGTACGCGATGGGGAGGTTGCGTACGGATGCTGCCGATAAATAGCGGTAGAGGAAGCGCGGTTTCATCCAGCCGCTCAACAACAATCTTCCTGCCCCGCTTCCAGGTCGTCATCAGAATGAACAGGCCGATGCCGGCAATCACCGGGAACGCACCTCCTTGGAAAATCTTCGGCGCATTGGCCGCGAAATACAGGCCGTCTACCAGCAAAAATCCAAACAGCATTGGGATGGCCAGCCAGCGCGGCGTTTTCCATAGCAGCAGGACGACAGCCGAGGACAGGATGGTGGTGATCAGCATGGTCCCCGTCACCGCGACTCCATAGGCTGCGGCCAACGCACTGGACGACTCGAAGCCAATCACCAGCAGCACGACACCGACCATCAACGCCCAGTTAACCGTACCGATATAGATCTGTCCCTGCTCCTGGCTGGAGGTGTGCTGGATAAACATGCGAGGGACATACCCTAGCTGGATGGCCTGGCGAGTCAGGGAGAAAGCACCGGAGATCACGGCTTGAGAAGCGATGATGGTGGCCAGTGTGGAGAGCGCGACCATTGGCAACAGTGCCCAGCCAGGCGCGAGCAGATAAAACGGATTGCGCACCGCCTCCGGGTTCTCCAGGATCAAGGCGCCTTGGCCAAAATAATTGAGTACCAGTCCTGGTAATACCAAAATGAACCAGGCGCGGGAAATGGGCTTGCGACCGAAGTGGCCCATGTCGGCATACAGCGCTTCGGCGCCCGTAAGCGCGAGCACCACTGCACCAAGGATGGCCACACCGATCCCCGGATGAGCGATAAAGAAATGCGCTCCCCAGTATGGGTTGAGCGCTTGCAGTACTTCCGGGCGCTGCAAAATTCCATAGATCCCCAGCGCACCTAGCACGACAAACCACAGCACCATCACTGGGCCGAACAGGATACCGATGCGAGCCGTGCCGTGCTTTTGGATCAAGAACAGCGCCACCAGCACGATCACTGACAAGGGCACAACCCAGTGCTCTATTCCGTCAAACGCCAGCTGTAGTCCTTCAACCGCAGAGAGTACCGAAATGGCCGGGGTGATCATGCTGTCCCCGTAAAAAAGTGCCGCACCGAACAAACCAAGCAGTACCAGTACTTTACTCATGTACGGATAAGGGGCGGCCGCCCGACGGGCCAATGCCGTCAGCGCCATGATGCCGCCTTCGCCCTGGTTGTTGGCGCGAAGGATGAACAGCACGTACTTGATCGAGACCACCCAAATCAGTGACCAGAAGATCAACGACAGAATGCCCAGCACGCCATCGTGGTTGGCCTGGACACCGTAGTGACCGGCAAACACTTCCTTAAGCGTGTACAGGGGGCTGGTGCCAATATCTCCGTACACCACCCCAACAGCAGCGACGAGCAGTCCTACCGCTGAAGTTTTGCGATGGGGTTCTTCAATTGCATGGGGCGCTGTTTCGCTCACTTTATACGTCTCGAATATTGAGGGCCGAAAACGCATTCCGTGAGATTTCAAGGCCGTTGTGGACTTCACTGAAACTGCCATCAGATTCAAATGAGTAATAAAGACAGTAGTCCTTGCACAGCCAAGTGTTCACTCTTTCTGAAGGGCCTGCGACCGACTCGCACCACCTTCTGCTCCCCTGAAAACAGCATTGATCAGTCCAAGGAAATCTTGTGGGAAAAACCGAAGAAGTTGAGGGTTGCGAGGCATAAAAGCACTGTCAATTTTGCCGGCCAGTATCGTTGCGAGTAACAAAACCCATCGTAAAAAAAACGTAAATTTTTTGCGCCTTACCCATATGGAGGCTGCCAAACAAGACATCAATTCAAGCGAACGCAGTGAGGATTCCACCTAGAGCCATTCGTTTTGCGGGGGGAAAAAGTAGGGGGGAGTCTATTTTGTGGCCAAAATTACCATCAAGGAACTCGAGTCGCTGACCGCCAACGATGCCGGCCGAATCCTCAGGGAGGATGGCAATCTGACTGGTCGAATCTCAGTCCGTAAGGACGGTGTGTCGGTCAGCTTTTCTATCGGTATCCGTGGGGCGATCGCGATAGCGCGTATTTCTTCCATATGAACAACCTCGGTGAATTTGCACCGGAGTTACTAATGTTGCGTCATACCGAAAAGCGCGACACAAGACCGTTGAGCGACACTGCCAATCGAGACAGTTCCCGACGAGTTGTTCGATCTCTTGGGTTGAACGCTGGGTTCGGTGGGCCAAACCACGAACTTCGTCGGCGACCACGGCAAAACCACGCCCTGCTTCCCCTGCCCTGGCGGCCTCGATGGCCGCGTTGAGTGCCAGGAGGTTGGTTTGATCGGCCACCGAGCGAATGACGTCGAGCACCTGGCTGATGTCACGAACGCGTCCTACCAAATCCTCCACCTCGCCGGCGGTAGTCGTTACGCCGGTGATCAGTTCGCCGATGGCATCGACTGTACGCAGAACCTGCTGTCGACCGAGCTGAGCGGTCTGATCCGATTCGCGTATGGCATCGGAAGTAGAGATGGCATTGCGTGCAACATCTTCGGCGGCACCGGTCATTTCATTGATGGCCGTCGCAGCCGCTCGCCCTTCGCCCGGAAGCTCTTCGCCAACAAAGGTGCGGTACTGGGCGCGGCGGTGTTACTGCTGTTTGTCCTTGCGGCCGCGTTCGCGCCGTGGATCGCGCCGTTTGATCCTGTGAAACCTAACTTCCTGGCAGTGCGTAAGGCGCCGTCGCTGATCTACTGGCTGGGCACCGATGAACTTGGGCGCGACCTGAGGGCATCGCGACTCTGGCAGGCCTGACCATGCTCGAAGCGCTGGGCATCGGGGAGCACCCGGTGGACAGCCTGGAAACCGTGCACCCGGTGCTGGAAGCGATGAAACTGGCCCTCGCCGATCTGAACGAGCATGTTGCGGACAACGAGAACATGCGTTTGAGCAGCGAACACTTGTTGGATGTTTCTTACCTGATGGACCGCGCCGGGCTGGTGGGCGAACAGGCCGCCAACCCCGGCCATGGCTCACCAAAACCCGGTGGCACGGTGTACCTGTCGACTGCCGACGAGAGCGGCATGATGGTTTCGTCCATTCAGTCCAACTACATGGGCTTCGGATCAGGCGTAGTCGTGCCCGGCACCGGTATCAGCCTGCAAAACCGTGGCGCCGGGTTCTCTCTGGACCCGCAGCACGTGAACGTCGTCGCACCGCGCAAACGCCCGTTCCACACCATCATTCCCGGCTTTGTGATGAACGCTGACGGCACACCGTTGATATCGTTCGGGTTAATGGGTGACCCAAGGAGGATCGAGTCAGGACTTAAAGTCGCAGTGGAGCGCTCATTCGATCCTCAGGTCGTCGAAGCCCTGCGCGCCAAAGGCCATGATGTCGTCGTCGAAGCGCCCAGAGGCGTCTTCGCCTTCGGCGGTACACAGATCATCCAGCGCACGGCCCACGGTTATGTCGGCGGCACCGACCCGCGCAAAGACGGGTTGGTGGCTGCTTTTTAATTCAATAAGCCATCCGACCCCGCTGGACGGTCAACCGATGCGCAACGCGCGCAGATCCGGATGAAAGTCCAGCGGGGGCACCCGTAGTAACCTTCGGTGATCGGCTTGCTCATGCTCTACAGACCTTCGCTGATGCCGTCCGACCCATGATGTTGTTTTAACCGCAGATCGCCAGTTGTGTGATCTCTGGGCAAATGTTCGATCATCTGCGCGCTGCCCTGCAGTTCACTCATCAATGCATGCGACCCGCTAAGGCTCAGGCCAATGACTGCATCGACCGGCTGAATCCACAGCCAAAAGCAGTCATTCACTAAGCGCGTGACGAGGCAATGCAATTGAAATTAAAGCTGCGAGCAGCACGAATGCACTCGATATCCATAAGCACGCTTCCAGTCCATACACCTGATAAACCCAACCGGAAAGCACCGTGCCGATCAGACGACCCATGGCGTTCGACATGTAATAAAAACCGACATCCAGCGACACGCCGTCTTCCTTGGCGTAGGAGACAATCAGGTAGCTGTGCAGCGACGAATTCACCGCGAACAGCGCGCCAAAGACCATTAACCCGCCGAGCAGCACCACCGGTTGTGACACCTCGGTGTTCAGCCCGAGAGCGATTGCCGCAGGCAGGCCCGTCAGTGCAAGTGCCCACAGAAACGCCGCACGACCATCCGGTACATGACCACGTTTCTTTCCGGTGATGTAGGGCGCGAAGGACTGCACGATGCCGTAGCCAATCACCCAGACTGCAAGGAAGCCTCCAACCTTCCAGAAGTCCCAGCCGAAGATACTGCTCAGGTAAACCGGCAAGGCCACCACGAACCAGACATCGCGGGCACCGAACAGGAACATCCGCGCCGCTGAGAGGATATTGATCGCCCGGCTCTTGGACAGGATGTCGCGAAACCTGGGCTTGGCTTTCGCTTTGCCCAGGTCCTTCTTCAACAGGATCAAGCTGCTGATCCAGATCAGCGCCAGGACACCCGCCATGACCAGCAAGGCGCCTTTGAAGCCGATCAGTGCCAGCAAGGCTCCGCCAAAAAAGAAGCCGACACCCTTGAGTGCGTTCTTCGAGCCGGTGAGAATCGCCACCCACTTGTAGAGCTTGCCCTGCTGCCCATCAGGAACCAGAAGCTTGATGGAGCTTTTGGCACTCATCTTGTTCAGGTCTTTGGCAATCCCCGACAGCGCCTGAGCGCCCATCACCCATGGGATGGTTAGCCAGGCCACCGGAACCGTCAGCATCAGCAGCGCCGCAACCTGGAGGCCCAGCCCGATGTTCATGGTTCGGTTCAGACCCAGCCGAGCGCCGAGGTAACCCCCCACCAGGTTGGTGATCACGCCAAAGAGTTCGTAGAACAGAAACAATGCCGCGATTTGAAGTGGGCTGTAGCCCAACGCGTGAAAGTGCAGCACCACCAACATGCGCAAAGCGCCGTCGGTGAGGGTGAAGGCCCAGTAGTTGCCCGTCACGAGCAGGTACTGCCGCACTTCCGGAGCGAGGGCTGGCAACGCTTTCATGACCGCTCCTTAGACTGCCAAACCAACCATTTTGGCCAGTTCGACGGTGCGGTTGGCGTAGCCCCATTCGTTGTCGTACCAGGCATAGAGTTTGACTTGGGTGCCGTTGATGACCATGGTCGACAGCGCATCAATGATCGACGAGCGCGGGTCGGTACGGTAGTCGATGGACACCAATGGACGCTCCTCGAAACCGAGGATGTCTTTCAGCTCGTTCTCGGAAGCGTCCTTGAGGAACTGATTCACCTCTTCAACAGTGGTGGCACGCTCGACCTCGAAAACACAATCGGTCAGCGAAGCGTTGGCCAGCGGCACGCGTACGGCGTGACCATTCAGGCGCCCACGCAGCTCCGGGAAGATTTCGGCAATGGCGGTGGCCGAGCCGGTACTGGTTGGAATTAGGCTCATGCCTGAAGCGCGCGCACGGCGCAGATCCTTGTGGGGCTGATCGAGAATGCTTTGGGTGTTGGTCAGGTCGTGGATGGTGGTGATCGAACCATGGCGAATGCCCAGCTTCTCGTGGATGACTTTCACCACTGGCGCCAGACAGTTGGTGGTGCATGAGGCCGCCGTGACGATGCGATGTTCCGCCGCATTGAACAGCTGATGGTTAACGCCCATGACGATGTTCAGCGCGCCTTTTTCCTTCACGGGGGCGCTGACCACTACGCGCTTCACGCCTTGGTCGAGGTAAGCCTGAAGCACCGCGACGGTCTTCATCTTGCCGCTGGCTTCAATCACCAGATCGCAGCCCGACCAATCAGTGTCGGCAATTGCCTTGTTGGCCGTTACCTTGATTCGTTTGCCGTCGATGACGATGCTATCGCCCTCGGAGTCGGCCTGGTAATTCCAACGACCATGCACCGAGTCGAAGTTCAACAGGTGCGCATGAGTCGCCGCGTCACCAGCTGGATCATTGATCTGCACGAATTCGAACTCTGGCCAGCTCCAGGCTGCTCGCAAAGCGAGGCGACCGATCCGACCAAAACCATTGATGCCAACTTTAATAGTCATGTTGTTGTGCTCTGTATCTGCTGTCAGTGGGAGTTCGACTGCTTGTCGAACTGGCCGATGTATTCGATATGGGCAGGATGCTGAATGGCGCGCGGACGCAACGCCGGTGCCCCCGCATCCTTGAGGGTTTGCACCGCGTCGAAAGGCTTGGTGCCCTTCGTGCCTGGGCACGGGGTGAAGATCAATTGGCCACTGAATTGTGTCAGGGGTAGTACGGAATATGGGTGTTGTGGCACGGTGAAAAATCCTCAGATTGAGCGCTGATTGACACGTTTCATGAGTTCTTCCGCTGACTCTTTGCGCTCGGAATAACGATCAACCAGATAGTCCTGGCGGTCACGAAGCAGCAGTGTGAATTTCACTAACTCTTCCATCACATCAACGACACGGTCGTAGAACGGAGAAGGCTTCATCCGGCCGTTGTCGTCGAATTCCATATAGGCCTTCGGCACGGAGGATTGGTTCGGGATGGTGAACATGCGCATCCAACGTCCCAGCACTCGCAGCTGATTAACCACGTTGAACGACTGCGAGCCACCGCACACCTGCATGACGGCAAGGGTTTTGCCTTGGGTCGGGCGTACTGCGCCCATCGCGAGTGGCACCCAATCGATCTGAGCCTTGAAGACCGCGCTCATGGAGCCGTGACGTTCTGGAGAGCACCAGACCTGCCCCTCGGACCACAGCATCAGCTCGCGCAGTTCCTTAACTCGTGGGTGATCATCAGGGGCGTCATCTGGCAGCGGCAAACCTGACGGATTGAAAATCCGCGCCTCGGCGCCGAAGTGCTCCAGCAGTCGAGCGGCCTCCTCTACCATCAGGCGACTGAAGGAGCGCTCACGGGTCGATCCGTACAGCAGCAAAATGCGCGGCTTATGGATGGAGGTCTTTTCGATACCTAGTTTGTCTGTCGATGGGAGATCAACCAGTTCGGTATCGAGTTGGGGGATAGGGTCATCAAACATAGTCTTTGTCCTGCGCAACGGCGCTCTTGGATTCATCGAACCAGCCGCGTTTCGCCTTAACGGCCGGCAAAAAAAACACCGGGCAGGCTTCACCGGCTGCCTTGTCGCACACCGTGATGACGAAATCAGGTACCAAGTTCACATGGACATCGCAGGACTTACTGAACAGCCCCAGCGTCGAGATACCAGCGTTTTCCAAAGTCTTGAGACTCAGCGGATGCACTTCGCCTTTGGGTTGACTGCCAGCGCTGTAGGCTTTCATGCCTTCCGGTGCCAAGTGATTGAAGACCGCTTCACAAAGGATGCTGCGGCAGCTATTGGCAGTGCAGAGAAACAGGATTTTCATCGAGCGATCTCGTAGTCTAAGACGGAATCAGGCGATTTTGCTTTCACAGCACACGGCTGCACATTCAGGACGGTCACCCATTTCATCAAGGCGTTTGGCATCAGGGCTCAACCAGTGCTTGTTGCTTTCCAGCACGGTGGTCAGCACTTGATGAACCCAGTCAGGGAGATTCGGGTGCAGTCGGTAATAAACCCATTGGCCTTGCCGACGGTCCGACAACAGGCCGCAAGTACGCAGTTGCGCCAGGTGCCTGGAAATTTTTGGCTGACTCTCGTTCAACGCGCAGGTCAGCTCGCAAACACAAAGCTCTCCTTCACGGGTGATGAGCATCATCGTGCGGACCCGAGTGTCGTCGGCCAGGCATTTGAAAACAGTGGTCGGTGTCAGATGGTCTGCCATATCGGTTCTCAGTGTTTGTTTTTGACCAAGACGAACATCTTGATGCGCTCATGAATTTCGTGAAGGGTGTGACGGAAGGCATCGGGTTTGATGCTGGTCACCGGATCTTCAAAACTCCAGGCCAATGCCTCACCTGCTCCTGGTAAAGACAGGCATTCCGCTGCGGCTTTATCACACAAGGTGATGACGTAATCGAAACGCTCACCACGGAACTCGTCTATCGACTTGCTACGTAATCCTTCGGTGCTCACACCGATGTGTGAAAGCGCCTCAAAGGTGCGCGGATCTACCTGAGTCGGAGTTGTGCCTGCGCTGAACGCCTCGAAATGCTCTGAGTCGGTATGCCTCAGCAACGCTTGGGCCAACTGGGAGCGTGCAGCGTTGGCGGTACAGACGAACAGGACACGGGCTTTGCTGGTCATTGTGAAGCCTCAGCTCACATACGGCGTAACGAATATATGTTTTTCCGTATACAAGGTAAAGATCCAACGACACATTAATCCATCAAAACGATTGGACTCCGCCGACCACCTTCAATGAAAGCCCTGTATTACGGCGTTAGCCAGGTAAATCGCCTTCCGTGCCTCTTCAAATATCTGCAGCAGTGTATATATGGTTTCTGTAATGAACCTGTCACTCACGCAGAAATAGGTCGCTCCTTGGTTCAAGGACTACCTGGACATGCAGAAGAAAGTAAGAAGGTCGCCCCTAACCCGCCCCGGTCATCGAGGGCGGGGTCGGTTGCTGCGCACTAGGCTTTGCAACAACCCGGCGAGGTACGAGGCGCGGCCTCAAGGATTGTCTCTCCGGCGCCACAACAAGACCTCTGACTTGCCGAAGCCTTCAAGCGATCATCGACTTCATCGAAATCCGAATTGCAAATGCCAGTTTCCGGGAGGACCAGCTCAACCCTTTTGGCCGCATCCCAATCACCCGCCAGCGCCGCGACGACAGAGCGAACTTGCTCATACCCAGTCATCAACAAGAACGTAGGCGCCCGACCATAGCTCCTCATCCCAACAATGAACAAACCTTCCTCAGGATGGGCCAGCTCTACCGCACCATGGGGTCTGACCGTACCGCAACTGTGCTCGTTGGGATCGATCATTGGAGCGAGCAACACTGCGCTTTGGGTTGCGGGATCAAGGGCGATACGCAGCTCTGCGAGCAGGCTCATGTAGGGGCGGAATCCAGTCGTCACAATGAGTTCGTCCACAGGTGGAAGTAGCTGCTCTCCCATCTTCACGACCAGCCCTTGAGCGCAGGCCGTGGCTGGATAGCGTGCCGATGCTCACGAAACTGGAAGAGAAGAAGTCGAGCCGCAAGCCGTACCCGATGTCGTGGCCGGAGCAATCGATTCTTTTTCGGGGAGTTGCCGGCCCACCTGCAAACGATGGCGTTGTTCAAAGTGAACACCGGCCCCCGGGAGCAGGAGGTTTGCAAACTGCGATGGGATTGGGAGATTTCGGTGCCAGAGCTCGGGACCAGCGTGTTTCTGATTCCGGCTGATTTTGGCGGCAGACACGAACGGTCTGGAGTGAAGAACGGTGACGAGCGACTGGTCGTGCTCAACAACGTAGCTAAGTCGATCATCGAGAAACAACGCGGCGTGAGCAAGGAATGGGTTTTCCCTTACAACGGCACCCGATGCATCGAATGAATGACACGGCTTGGAAGAAGGCTCGGGTGAGAGCGGCGAAGCTCTGGCAGGAGGAAAACCTTCGCCCCGCTCACCCAGGTTATGCATCCATAAGGATCCATGACCTCAAACACACATTTGGCCGTCGGCTGCGCGCAGCTGGCGTAACCGAGGAAGACCGTAAGACTCTTCTTGGCCACAAGAACGGCAGCATCACCAGTCACTACTCCGGCGCTGAGCTCGGGCATCTGATTGAAGCTGCGAACATGGTATCTGCAACCGATTCGCGTGGACCGGTCTGACAATTTTGAAGAGGAAGCAGGCGTGAAAAATAGAGAAGTCACGCAAAAGTCACGCACATGAAAAAGGCCAGTGCTGTGAACACTGGCCTAAGTCATTGAACTATATGGTCGGGACGGAGTGATTCGAACACTCGACCCCTAGCACCCCATGCTAGTGCGCTACCGGACTGCGCTACGCCCCGACTAGGCGTTAAATCCGTTCCTCTTCTCGAAGAACGCTCAAGAATATATCGCAAGCTTTTGAAAACTGGAAGTATTTAAAAGCAGGAGTTTATTTCTTGAGTACCACCAGAACATCCTCCAGCTCGGCGATCATCTGGCGGATCATTTGCTTGTATTGGGTCGTGTCGTCTTTGGCTTCATCGCCTGACAAACGCAGGCGTGCACCACCGATGGTGAACCCCTGATCATAAAGAAGCGCGCGGATCTGCCGGATCATCAGTACGTCTTGTCGCTGATAATACCGGCGGTTTCCGCGGCGTTTGACGGGATTGAGTTGAGGAAACTCCTGCTCCCAGTAACGCAGCACGTGCGGTTTTACCGCACACAGCTCGCTGACTTCACCAATGGTGAAGTAGCGTTTGCCTGGGATGACGGGTAGTTCGTCGTTATGACTTGGTTCCAGCATAAGCCTCAACTCGGGCCTTCAACTTCTGCCCTGGACGAAAGGTGACCACACGGCGAGCCGTGATCGGGATTTCTTCACCCGTTTTCGGATTGCGGCCAGGCCGCTGGCGTTTGTCCCGAAGGTCGAAATTGCCGAAACCGGACAATTTGACTTGTTCGTTGTCTTCAAGAGCGTGCCTGATTTCTTCAAAAAACAGTTCGACCAATTCCTTGGCTTCCCGTTTATTCAGGCCCAGCTCTTCATACAGACGTTCCGCCATCTCAGCTTTCGTCAGAGCCCCCATACGTCACTTCCTTAACGTGGCGTTCAACCTTTGTTCGAGCGAGGTGAGGATGTTTTGCGTCGTGGTATTCACCTCATCGTCATTAAGAGTGCGCGATGGATGCTGCCAGGTCAAGCCGACTGCAAGGCTTTTTCTATCAGGATCAATGCCTTTACCCTGATACACGTCAAATAGCCTGAGGTCTGTCAGCCATTCGCCTGCATTTTCACGGATTACGTCCAGTACAGCACTGGCCGCGACGTCCTTGGCCGCAATCAGTGCCAGGTCACGACGCACTTCAGGAAAACGCGATAACTCCTGGAATTTAGGCATTTTACCCAATGCCACTTCGGCCAGAACCAGCTCGAAAACGAAGACCGGACGGTCGAGAGCGAGGGTTTTCGACAATTCAGGGTGAATAGCGCCGACGAAACCGACCAAGCGACCTTCACGTTCGATGCGTGCGGTTTGACCCGGGTGCAACGCAGGGTGTTTGCCCGGTACGAAAGTGAACGAATCCAGTGCACCGGCAAAGCCGAGCACCGCTTCTACGTCGGCTTTGACGTCGAAGAAGTCCACGACATCGCGACCTTGCGCCCAGCCTTCCGGCAGGCGGCTACCGCAAACAACACCCGCCAGCATCGGCTCTTGCTTCAGATCTTCCAGCTGACCGACAAAACGCAGGCCGCTTTCGAACAAACGAACGCGATCCTGTTGACGGTTCAGGTTGTGCTGGAGCGCCTTCACCAGACCCGGCCACAAGGACGAGCGCATGGCCGCCATGTCGTTCGAGATCGGGTTGGCCAGCAGCAGCGGTTCGACCCCCGGATTAAACAACTCGAATTGTTTCGGATCGATGAAGCTGTAGGTGATCGCTTCCTGGTAACCACGAGCCACCAGCAGGCGACGCAGCTCAGGCAGATCGCTACGCGCTTCAGCCTTGGCCTGCGGCGCCAGACGAGCTTGCGGGTAGCGAACCGGCAGACGGTTGTAACCATACAGACGAGCCAGCTCTTCGATCAGATCGACTTCCAGGCTGATGTCAAAGCGATGGCTTGGAACTTCAACGCGCCACTGCCCTGCCCCATCGGCAGAAATCTTCAGACCCAAGCCGCTGAGCAGTTGCTCGACGTCGGTCGAATCCATTTCCATACCCAGCATCTGAGTGATGCGTTGCGCACGCAGAGTAACCGGCGCAATCGACGGCAAGTGCTGCTCGTTGACGGTTTCGATAATCGGGCCAGCTTCGCCGCCAGTGATTTCCAGCAGCAGGCCAGTGGCACGCTCCATGGCTTCACGGGCCAGTTGCCAGTCCACGCCACGCTCGTAGCGGTGCGAAGCGTCGGTGTGCAGGCCGTAGGAACGAGCCTTGCCGGCGACGGCAATCTGATCGAAAAACGCGCTTTCCAGGAAAATATCACGAGTGGTCGCGGTGTTGACGCCACTGTGCTCGCCACCCATGACGCCGGCGATGGCCAGGGCGCGGGTGTGGTCGGCAATCACCAGCGTATCGCTACGCAGGCTGACTTCCTGACCGTCGAGCAGAACCAGCTTCTCGCCTTCTTCGGCCATGCGTACGCGGATGCCGCCATTGATTTCGGCGAGATCGAACGCGTGCAGCGGTTGACCCAGCTCCAGCATCACGTAGTTGGTGATATCGACGGCAGCGTCGATGCTGCGCACGTCGCCACGACGCAAGCGCTCGACCATCCACAGCGGCGTCGGCCTGGAAAGGTCAACGTTACGGATCACACGACCCAGGTAACGCGGGCAAGCGGCTGGTGCCAGCACTTCGATCGAACGCACTTCATCGTGTACAGCTGGAACGACAGCAACCACCGGACGGGTGACTTCAGCGGCATACAGCGCGCCGACTTCACGGGCCAGGCCGGCCAGGGACAGGCAGTCGCCGCGGTTCGGGGTCAGGTCGACCTCGATGCTGGCATCGTCCAGGCTCAGGTACTCACGAATGTCCTGACCGACCGGCGCATCGGCTGGCAATTCCATCAGGCCATCGTTGCCTTCGCCGACTTGCAGCTCGGCTTGCGAGCACAGCATGCCGTTGGACTCAACGCCGCGCAGTTTGGCTTTCTTAATCTTGAAATCGCCTGGTAGTTCGGCACCGATCATGGCGAACGGGATCTTCAGACCCGGGCGCACGTTAGGCGCACCGCAAACGACCTGGAAGGTCTCCGAGCCATTGCTGACCTGGCAAACGCGCAACTTGTCAGCGTCCGGGTGCTGTTCGGTGCTCAGCACCTCGCCCACCACCACACCGGTGAATTCGCCGGCGGCCAGCGTAACGCTATCGACCTCAAGACCGGCCATCGACAGACGAGCAACCAGCTCGTCACGACTTACCTGCGGGCTTACCCAGCCACGCAGCCACTGTTCACTGAATTTCATCCTGCTCTCCTAAGAATTCGTTACGACTAGCGAAATTGCGCGAGGAACCGCAAGTCGTTGTCGAAGAACAGACGCAAGTCGTTCACGCCGTAACGCAGCATGGCCAGACGTTCAACACCCATGCCGAAGGCAAAGCCCGAAAACTCTTCCGGGTCGATCCCGGACATGCGCAGCACATTCGGGTGAACCATGCCGCAGCCCATCACTTCCAGCCAGCCAGTCTGCTTGCAGACACGGCAGCCTTTACCGCTGCACATCACGCATTCCATGTCGACTTCAGCGGACGGCTCGGTGAACGGGAAATACGAAGGGCGGAAACGCACGGCCAGTTCTTTTTCGAAGAACACGCGCAGGAACTCTTCGATGGTGCCTTTCAGGTCGGCGAAGTTGATATCACGGTCGACCAGCAGGCCTTCGACCTGGTGGAACATCGGGGAGTGGGTGATATCGGAGTCGCTACGGTACACACGGCCTGGGCAGACGATGCGGATCGGCGGCTGTTTCGATTCCATGGTGCGGACCTGTACCGGCGAGGTATGGGTGCGCAGCAACATGTTGGCATTGAAATAGAAGGTGTCATGCATCGACCGGGCCGGGTGATGGCCTGGGATGTTGAGTGCTTCGAAGTTGTGATAGTCGTCTTCGACCTCAGGGCCTTCGGCAATGCCGTAGCCGATGTGAGTGAAGAACTGTTCGATACGTTCCAGAGTGCGAGTAACCGGATGCAGACCACCCGAGGTCTGGCCACGGCCAGGTAGGGTCACGTCAATGGACTCGGCGGACAGTTTGGCGGCCAGGTCGGCCTCTTCAAACAGTGCCTTGCGCGCATTGAGAACCTCTGTGACACGCTCCTTGGCAACGTTGATCAGGGCGCCCACTTGCGGACGCTCTTCTGCCGGCAAATTCCCCAGGGTCTTCATCACCTGAGTCAATTCACCCTTTTTGCCAAGGTAGTGAACCCGGTTTTGCTCCAGGGCATTGATATCTTCATCGGTTGTCTCAGCCTCTAGTGCTTGAGAGTCGAGCGCATCCAGGTTTTACATGTACAGACTCCTGATACATAATAGGGGTTGTGT
>NZ_JBIWAM010000026.1:0-69637 GCF_044760065.1 Pseudomonas sp. NPDC098740
CCACGACAGAATCTGTCAGGAACGCACGCATCACCATGGCCATCGCGTTCCAGCGTACCAACGAGCGAATGCGGCGTTCCATGAACAGGTCGCCAGGCATGCGTGCTTCGTGGGTAACGGGGATCGTGTTGCGGTATGGCGTGGTAATGGCGTAAGGCAATTGCGAACCGCTACGGGTTGCGAGTTCGCCCATACGGGTCATCAGATAGTGAGCGCGGTCTTCGCCTTCTTTGTCGAGAACCGATTCCAGGGCGTCCAGCCATTCCTGGGTTTCGACGGGATCGAGGTCTTGCATGGCTTGCTCCAGGGCGGAAAGGCTTCCAGAATCGGTTGCCTGAGTTTGCGACTGGCCTTGTGGGCAGACGATATAAATTCTTGGATTGCCGAGAGGTTGTTCCGGCGGCGTGTAGTTTTACTACAAATCATCGGGCATTTCAGCCTTTCGAATGTATATACGAGTAGTAAAACTACAGATGAGCGGCTTGTGGCCTCCAGCTGCGTTGTGAGAATAATCGTTAAGGTTGGTCTTTTGCCAACCAGAAAAGGTGAAAGCTTGATGCTGTCTGCCAAAAATAAAGAAATTTCAGCTATTTCTAACCTTTGTTCGACAGTCGATCAGGTAGTGCATTCTCGCGAATCACTACATGCAGCCCTCTACACGCCGATCAAGGATAGACCATGAGCCTCCCTTCGCTTGCCGAACTGCCTGGCATCCTCCTGCCGTTTGTCACCCGCGCCGAGCAGTCGTTCCGTGCGGCCGTCGCGGTGCTTCCCGACGACCATGGCCTGGCCGGCTGGACGCCTGAACGCTGGGCGCAATTCGCCCGCGTCACCGCTGCCAGCGACTTCGTGATTGAACAGAGTGTGCGCGACCCACTGATGTTGCTGGAGCTGGTGCAGTCCGGTGAGCTGGACCGAAGTTTTGCGCCCGGCGAGCTGTGCGCACAGATTGCGGCAGCGGTGAATGCAGCGGAAACCGACGATGGGCTCGGTCGCGCCCTGCGTCGTCAACGTACCCGTCATCAAGTGCGGATCATCTGGCGCGACCTGACGCGTCAGTGCGATCTGACCCAGACCTGTCGCGACCTCTCGAACATGGCCGATGCCAGCATCGATCAGGCCTATCAGTGGTTGTACTCACGGCATTGTCAGCAGTTCGGCGTGCCGACCGGTCGGCGCAGCGGTGAGCCGCAGCAAATGGTCATTCTCGGCATGGGCAAGCTCGGCGCGGTGGAGCTCAATCTGTCGTCGGACATCGACCTGATCTTCGCCTACCCCGAGGGCGGCGAAACCGTCGGCGTCAAACGCTCGCTGGATAACCAGGAGTTCTTCATTCGTCTCGGTCAGCGCCTGATCAAGGCCCTGGACCCGATGACCGTCGACGGTTTTGTATTCCGCGTCGACATGCGCCTGCGGCCTTACGGTTCGGCCGGCGCATTGGTGCTGAGCTTCAACGCGCTGGAGCAGTATTACCAGGATCAGGGGCGTGACTGGGAACGCTACGCGATGATCAAGTCGCGGGTGGTGGCCGGCGATCAAGTGGCCGGCGCGCAATTGCAAGACATGCTGCGGCCGTTCGTTTACCGGCGTTACCTCGACTTCTCGGCGATCGAAGCGCTGCGCACCATGAAGCAGCTGATTCAGCAGGAAGTCCGGCGCAAGGGCATGGCCGACAACATCAAGCTCGGCTCCGGTGGCATTCGTGAAGTCGAATTTATCGCCCAGGCATTCCAGCTGATCCACGGCGGCCGCGACCTGAGCTTGCAGCAACGTCCTCTATTAAAAGTACTGAGCACGCTGGAAGGTCAGGGTTACCTGCCGCCGGCGGTGATTAGTGAACTGCGCGAAGGTTACGAATTCCTGCGGTACACCGAGCACGCGATCCAGGCTATCGCCGACCGCCAGACCCAGATGCTCCCGGACGGCGCTCAGGATCAGTCGCGCATCGCCTTTATGTTGGGCTTCGCCGATTGGACCGCTTTCCACGAACAGCTTATGTATTGGCGCGGTCGCGTGGCGTGGCACTTCGGTCAGGTGATTGCCGACCCCGACGAAGAGGAAGGCACCGAAAGCGAAGTGGTGGTCGGCGGCGAATGGCTGCCGTTGTGGGAAGAGGCTCAGGATGAAGAGGCCGCTTGCCGTCAGTTGGAAGAGGGCGGTTTCGCTGATGCCACCAAAGCCCTGAAAGCGTTGGCCGGTTTGCGCAGCAGCCCGCAGTTGCGGGCGATGCAACGCTTGGGACGTGAGCGCCTTGATGCCTTTATTCCGCGGTTGCTGGCTCAGGCCGTGGAGCACGCCAATCCGGATCTGGTGCTGGAAAGAGTATTGCCGCTGGTGGAAGCCGTGGCCCGTCGTTCCGCGTATCTGGTGTTGCTGACCGAGAATCCCGGCGCGCTGCGACGTTTGTTGACCTTGTGCGCCGCGAGCCCGTGGATCGCCGAACAGATCACTCGCTTCCCGCTGCTGCTCGACGAATTGCTCAACGAAGGTCGGCTGTTCAAACCGCCACTGGCGCCGGAACTGGCCGCCGAGTTGCGCGAGCGTTTGACGCGGATTCCCGAAGACGACCTCGAACAGCAAATGGAAGCCCTGCGGCATTTCAAACTGGCGCACCGCTTGCGGGTCGCCGCTTCGGAAATCGCCGGCAGCCTGCCGTTGATGAAGGTCAGTGATTACCTGACGTGGCTCGCCGAAGCGATCCTGGAACAAGTGCTGGCCCTCGCCTGGCGCCAGACCGTGGCCAAATACGGTACGCCGCTGCGTACCGACGGCACCTTGTGCGATCCCGGCTTCATCATTGTCGGTTACGGGAAAGTCGGCGGTCTGGAACTGGGGCATGGTTCGGACCTGGACCTGGTGTTCATCCACGATGGCGACCCGCAGGCGGAAACCGACGGGCCGAAGCCTATCGACGGCGCGCAATTCTTTACTCGGCTGGGGCAGCGGATCATTCACTTGCTCACGGCCCAGACCAACTCCGGTCAGCTGTATGAAGTGGACATGCGTCTGCGGCCGTCCGGCGCGTCGGGGTTGCTGGTGAGTTCGCTCGGGGCGTTTGCCCGGTATCAGGAAAACGAAGCCTGGACCTGGGAGCATCAGGCGTTGGTGCGGGCGCGGGTGTTGGTGGGCAGTCCGGACGTCGGCCGTGCGTTCGAGAAAGTCCGCGCGGAGGTATTGGGCAAGCCGCGGGACCTGGCGACCTTGCGCCAGGAGGTCAGCGAGATGCGCGCCAAAATGCGCGATAACCTTGGCAGCAAGAGCACCGCGGCGGGCACCGGGGCAAATGCCTTCGAGGCCACGGCGCCATTCGATCTCAAGCAGGACGCCGGAGGTATCGTCGATATTGAATTTATGGTGCAATACGCGGCCCTGGCGTGGTCCGAATCGCACCCGCCATTGCTGCGCTGGACTGACAATATCCGCATTCTGGAAGGGTTGGAGGAGGAAGGGCTGATGCCCGCCGAAGACGCCAGCCTGTTGCGCGAGGCCTATAAAGCCTACCGTTCAGCCGCTCACCGGCAGGCCTTGCAGAAGGACGCCGGGGTGATACCGGGCGACCAGTTCGTGGACGAACGGCGGCAGGTAGTGCGGATCTGGCGGGAGCTGGGATTAAGCTGAACCCGGATAGTGGCAGCACTGAACACCCCTGTGGGAGCGAGCTTGCTCGCGATAGCGGCCTGACAGTCACCATCGATGTTGGATGTGATGCCCTCATCGCGAGCAAGCTCGCTCCCACAGTAGATTTGTGGTGTTTGGTAGATTGAAGTAGCTAAGCTGCACCGCACTGGATGTGCACCAATACCCATGTGGGAGCGAGCTTGCTCGCGATAGCGGAATGACAGTCGACAATAATGTTGAAGGTGATGACCCATCGCAAGCAGCCCTGCTCCCGCAGTGATTCTCGAGGCGGGGAGGCGTATGCCTCCCCGGCTCGTTTATGGAAACCACATGAAAATTCTGATCGTTGGGCCCAGTTGGGTCGGTGACATGGTGATGGCGCAGACACTGTTTCAGTGTCTCAAGCAGCGCCACCCGCAATGCGAAATCGACGTGCTGGCCCCCGAGTGGAGCCGGCCGATTCTTGAGCGCATGCCCGAAGTACGCCAGGCCTTGAGCTTTCCGCTCGGTCACGGTGCTTTGGAGCTGGCGACGCGTCGGCGCATCGGCAAATCCCTGGCCGGCCAGTACGATCAGGCGATCCTGCTGCCCAATTCCCTGAAGTCGGCATTGGTGCCGTTCTTCGCCGGCATCCCTAAACGCACCGGCTGGCGTGGCGAATTCCGCTACGGCCTGCTCAATGACGTGCGCACGCTGGATAAAGAACGTTACCCGCTGATGATCGAGCGCTTCATGGCCCTGGCTTACGAGCCGGGTGCCGAGCTGCCGACACCTTATCCACGGCCGAGCCTGCAGATTGACCCGGTCACTCGCGAAGCGGCAATGGCCAAGTTCGGCCTGGCTCTCGACCGCCCGGTGTTGGCGCTGTGCCCCGGTGCCGAGTTTGGCGAGTCCAAGCGCTGGCCGTCGGAGCACTATGCCAAGGTTGCCGAAGCGAAGATCCGCGAAGGCTGGCAAGTCTGGCTGTTCGGTTCGAAAAACGATCACGCCGTCGGCGAAGACATCCGCTCGCGGCTGATTCCCGGTCTGCGTGAAGAGTCGGTGAACCTCAGCGGCGGCACCTCCCTGGCCGAAGCCATCGACCTGATGTCTTGCGCCGACGCGGTGGTGTCCAACGACTCCGGCCTGATGCACGTCGCCGCTGCGCTGAATCGCCCGTTGGTGGCAGTCTACGGCTCGACGTCGCCGGGTTTCACACCGCCACTGGCCGAGCACGTCGAGATCGTGCGCCTGGGCATCGAATGCAGCCCCTGCTTCGATCGCACGTGCCGTTTCGGTCATTACAACTGCCTGCGCCAGCTCATGCCGCAAGCGGTGAACGAAGCCTTGCAACGTTTGCAGGGCACTGTGGTCGAGGTCAAATAGTTTGCGGGTACTGCTGATCAAGACTTCTTCGCTAGGCGACGTGATTCACGCGTTGCCGGCGCTGACCGACGCGGCACGGGCGATCCCCGGCATCCAGTTCGATTGGGTGGTGGAAGAAGGCTTCGCCGAAATCCCGACCTGGCACCCGGCCGTGGGCAAGGTGATTCCGGTGGCGATCCGTCGCTGGCGCAAAAACATCTGGCAGACCATCAAGAGTGGCGAGTGGAAGCGCTTCAAGCAAAGCGTTCGCGCCAACAAATATGATTTGGTGATCGATGCCCAGGGCCTGCTGAAAAGTGCGTTGCTGACCCGATACGCCAAAGCCCCGGTGGCCGGGCTGGATAAAAACTCGGCCCGCGAGCCGATTGCCGCACGCTTCTATTCCCGGCGTCTGGCCGTGGCCCGTGGGCAACACGCGGTGGAGCGGGTGCGTCAGTTGTTCGCCGTGGCCCTGGGTTACGACCTGCCAAAAGGCTTGGGCGATTACGGCCTGAACGTCGAGCGACTGGTGGAATTGCCGCGCAAGAATCCTTACGTGGTGTTCCTGCACGGCACCACGTGGGACACCAAGCACTGGCCTGAAGCCTACTGGCGCGAGTTGGCCGAGCGCGTCGGCTATCTCGGTGTCGCGGTGAAGCTGCCGTGGGGTAACCCGATCGAGAAAGCCCGGGCCGAGCGCATCGCCAAAGACATGAGGCACGTCGAAGTGCTGCCCAAGCTGAATCTGGCGGGTGTCGGCAAAGTGCTGGCCGGCGCGCAAGCCTGCGTGGCGGTGGACACCGGTCTCGGTCACCTCGCCGCTGCGCTGGACGTGCCGACGTTGTCGCTGTTCGGCCCGACCAACCCGGGCCTGACCGGTGCCTACGGTAAAGCGCAGATTCACATCGCCAGCGATTTCCCCTGTGCGCCGTGTATGCAAAAGAAATGTACGTATCAACCGACGGCCGAAGATGCCCGTCAGTTTGACCTTAAACGCGAGTGGCCCCTGTGCTTCACGCGTCTGAATCCCGAGCGTGTCGCGACCCGACTGAGCACGTTGTTACTGGCTGAGGAGCTGCGCTGATGCAATTGGCATTCGTCTTGTACAAATACTTTCCATTCGGGGGCTTGCAGCGCGACTTCATGCGCATTGCCCTGGAATGTCAGCAGCGCGGCCATCAGATTCGGGTCTACACGCTGATCTGGGAAGGCGACATTCCACCGGGCTTCGAAGTGTTGGTGGCACCGGTCAAAGCGTTCTTCAACCATCGACGCAACGAAAAGCTCACCGAATGGATGGAGGCCGATCTGGCCAAGCGTCCGGTGGACCGCCTGATCGGTTTCAACAAGATGCCGGGCCTGGACGTCTACTACGCCGCCGACGGCTGCTTCGAAGACAAGGCGCAGAACCTGCGTAACTCGCTGTACCGTCGCTGGGGCCGCTACCGGCACTTCGCCGAGTACGAGCGCGCCGTGTTCGCCAAGGATGCCAAGACCGAAGTGCTGATGATTTCCGAAGTCCAGCAGCCGCTGTTCATCAAGCATTACGACACGCCGCTTGAGCGCTTCCATTTGCTGCCGCCGGGTATCTCTCAGGACCGTCGTGCGCCGGCCAATGCCGCCGAGATCCGTGCCGAATTCCGTCGCGAATTCAACCTGAAAGACGATGATCTGCTGCTGGTGCAAATCGGCTCCGGGTTCAAGACCAAAGGCGTGGATCGCAGCCTCAAGGCGCTGGCTGCATTGCCCGCCGATCTGAAGAAACGCACCCGGCTGTTTGTAATTGGCCAGGACGACCCCAAATTGTTCCAGATGCAGAGCGCCACACTGGGGCTCGGCGATAACGTGACGTTCCTCAAGGGTCGCAGCGACATCCCGCGTTTTCTGCTCGGCGCCGATCTGTTGATTCACCCGGCGTACAACGAAAATACCGGGACTGTGTTGCTCGAAGCCCTGGTGGCCGGGTTGCCGGTGCTGGTGAGTGCGGTGTGTGGTTACGCCCATTACATCGCCGAGGCCGACGCCGGTCTGGTGCTGGACGAGCCTTTCGATCAGGTGCAACTGACTCAGTACCTGATCGGCATGTTGAACGACGCTCAAGCACGGGCGGCCTGGAGCCGCAACGGTCTGGCCTTCGCGGAGACGGCCGACCTCTACAGCATGCCGCAGCACGCGGCCGATGTGATTCTGGCGGAGCACGCTTAATGAAGTTGATGCTGGCTGAACCGTTCAAGAGCCTCTGGGCTGGACGCGACCCGTTCGCTGAAGTCGAGGGCCTCCAGGGCGAGGTGTACCGCGAACTGGAAGCGCGCCGGACCCTGCGTACCGTCGTTGACGGCAACGGGTTTTTCGTGAAAATCCACCGTGGCATCGGCTGGGGCGAGATCTTCAAGAACCTGCTCACTGCCAAGTTGCCGGTGCTCGGTGCCGGCCAGGAATGGAAGGCTATCCAGCGCCTGCAAGAAGTCGGCGTGCCGACCATGACCGCCGTGGCTTATGGCGAGAAGGGCAGCAACCCGGCGGACCAGCATTCGTTCATCGTCACCGAAGAGCTGGCGCCCACTGTCAGCCTCGAAGACTTCAGCATCGACTGGGTCAAGCACCCGCCCGAGCCAAGACTCAAGCGCGCGCTGATTGCCGAAGTCGCGCGCATGACCGGCATGATGCACCGCGCCGGGGTCAACCATCGCGACTGCTACATCTGCCACTTTCTGCTGCACACCGACAAACCGGTGACGGCCGACGATTTCAAACTCTCGGTGATCGACCTGCACCGTGCCCAGACCCGTCCGACGATTACCCAACGCTGGCGCAACAAGGACCTGGCGGCGCTGTATTTTTCGGCACTGGACATTGGCCTGACCCGTCGCGACAAATTGCGTTTCCTCAAGAGCTATTTCCAGCGGCCCCTGCGCCAGATCCTGGGCGAGGAAGCCGGGTTGCTCGCCTGGCTCGAAGGCAAGGCCAACAAACTCTACGACCGTAAACAGCGATACGGGGATGCGCTCTGATGGCGGGTTGGACACTGGAGCCTGCGTACAGCGATCTGGCAGAAGATTTCGGCAGTCTTGAGGCTGTGTTTTCGCTTCAGGGCGAGCGCTTGACCCGCGACCCGTTGTCCGAGGTCATTCGCGTCCAGCGCAATGGCGTCAACTATTACGTCAAACGCTACGTAGGTGCCGGCAAAGGTCTGCGCCGTTACCTGGGTAAACCCCGGGTGAAGGCCGAGTGGCAGAACCTCAAGCGCTTCGCCAAGTGGGGCATTCCCACCGCCGAAGTGGTGGCCTGGGGGCTGGAGCGTCGCGGCGCGGCGTACGATCGCGGGGCGATGATCACCCGTGAACTGCCGCATACCGAAGACTTGTCGGCCCTGGCCGAGCGGCATGACCCTAAGCTGGCGGACCGCGCCTGGGTCGACAATGTCAGCCGGCAGCTGGCGGGTTATACCCGGACCATGCACGACCACCGCTTCACCCATAACGATTTGAAGTGGCGCAACCTGCTGATCGACAACGAGCCCCGGCTGTTTTTGATCGACTGCCCCAATGGCGATTTCTGGCGCGGCTTCTGGCTCAAGTACCGGATCACCAAGGACCTGGCGTGCCTGGACAAGGTCGCCAAGTATCACTTGTCGGCTACCCAGCGCCTGCGCTTTTACCTGCAATACCGCCAGTGTGATCGGCTGAATGCCGCCGATAAAAAACGGATCCGGCACGTGATTAGATTTTTCGAGGGACGCGAATGACTGATTTTCTGGCCGCTGAAGACCGTGCGCTGCTTGAGCGTCACGGCCTCGGCACCTTCGACGCACTCTGGGCCAAGCAGCTCGACGCTGTGGACGAGCCCAACACCGCTCGCGGTGGCTGGAGCAGCGTGTTTCGGCTGGATCTGGAAGGTCATGGCTACTACCTCAAACGCCAGAGCAACTACCAGATGCGCACCTTGCATGCGCCTTTTGGCGAACCGAGCTTTGCCCGTGAATTTCGCAATATCAGTCGCTATGAGCGATTCGGAATTCCAGCGTTGAAAGCGGCGTTTTTCGGTGAGCGCAAAATCGATGGCGAAGTCCGGGCGATTCTGCTGACCCGAGCCCTGGACGGTTGGGATGACCTGGATTCGCTGTTGCGGCGCTGGTCAGACCTGAGTTCGGCGCAGCATTCGGCCATTCTGAAGGCCTGTGGACAACTGGCTCGGCGCCTGCACGGCGCGCGTCAGGTTCACGGTTGCTTCTACCCCAAGCACATTTTTCTCCAGGCCACCGGCGACGGTTACCTGGCCCAACTGATCGACCTGGAAAAGACCCGGCCGTTGCTGTTTGGTCTGCGTGATCGGGCCAAAGACCTGGAGCCGTTGCTGCGTCGGGCGCCTGAGTGGAGCGAAGCGCAGTTGCGCGAGCTGCTGGTCGCCTATCTGGATCAATCGCAAGACAGTTCGCTGATCGACAGCTGGCTGGCGCGACTGACCGCGCGGCGCAGTCATAAGGAGGCGCGCTGATGCGTTTGTCCGAACTAAAAAACGCTGGCCGCAGCCCGAGCCTGCCGCTGAACATTCCGTTGGCCGATGCCGCCGGCCCTGCCGAGCTGCAGTTGCTGAGTTTGTTGCGGGTATTGCCGGGGCAGCGTTATGTCGGTGCCGGCGTCTGGCGTGGGCGGCCGGTGCTGGCCAAGTTGCTGGTCGGCAGCAAAGCGGCGCGGCATTTTCAGCGTGAGCTGGACGGCGTGCGGTTGCTGGCGGCTCAGGGATTGACCACGCCGCTGCTGCTGGCTGATGGCCTGAAGGACGGCGAGGGTGGTTGGCTGCTGTTTGATTTCCTTGAAGGCGCCGACAGCCTTGGGGATGCCTGGAAACAGGTCGAACACTTGCCGATGCTGGCGGATGAGCAATCGGTGGTATTGGCCGATGCGCTGGGTGCGATTGGTCAATTGCACCGCAAGGGCCTGTGGCAGGAAGACCTGCACCTGGACAACCTGCTGCGCCAGGGCGGTCGGCTGTATTTGATCGACGGTGCCGGAATCCGCACGGAGACGCCAGGCCAGCCGCTCTCGCGGCAGAAAGTCCTGGAAAACCTCGGCGTGTTTTTCGCCCAGTTGCCCAAATCGCTGGAGCCCTACACCGAAGAGTTGCTGGTGTATTACCTGTTGAGCAACGGCGAGCATGCCTTACCGATGGAAGCGTTGCAGAAGCAGATCAACAAGGTTCGCACCTGGCGTCTGAAGGACTTCCTGATCAAGGTCGGCCGCGAATGCACGCTGTTCAGTGTCCAGCGCGGAGCGTTCGGCTTGCGGGCGATTCGCCGCGAGGAAGAAGCGGCGATGCTGCCGGTGCTGGCGCAGGCCGATGCGTTGCTCGATCAGGGCCATCTGTACAAGACCGGCGGCGCGGCGAGCGTCGGCAAGGTCGAGGTGGCTGGTCGTACGCTGGTGATCAAGCGCTACAACATCAAAGGTTTTGCCCACTGGCTCAAACGCTTCTGGCGTCCGAGCCGTGCCTGGCATTCCTGGCGTGAAGGCAATCGCCTGGCGTTTCTCGGCATCGCCACGCCCAAGCCGTTGGCGTTGCTGGAGAAGCGTTTTCTCTGGTTGCGCAGTCGGGCTTATCTGGTGACCGAGTATTTGCCGGGACCGGACATCATCGAGCGGTTTGCGCCTTATGTTGAAAACGGTGAGGCACCGGAAGCCGAATTGCTGGCGCTGGATCATTTGTTTGCCGAGCTGATTGGCGAGCGGATCAGTCACGGGGATTTCAAGGGGCATAACCTGTTCTGGCAGCACGATCGCTGGGCGCTGATTGATCTGGATTCGATGTGTCAGCATGCCTCGCTCAGCAGCTTCGCCCCGGCCTATGCGCGGGATCGGGCAAGGTTCATGCGTAACTGGCCTGAGAGCAGTGCGCTGTATCGGGTCATTGATCAGCGCGTACCCAAAGATATCTCTAGCGCTGCCTGAATCCCTTCGCGAGCAGGCTCGCGATGGGGCCAGAACAGCCACTCGAGATTAAGGGACAGATTCTTATGAATTGTCCTACGCGAAACAGGGATGCCGTGAACTGTGCCCTGAATAGCCGCGATGCTAGTTTGCCTGACGTTCACGGAGGGCAGATTTTGACGATGAAAATGACGGTGTTACTGAGCACTTTTGCACTGGTTTTATCAGGCTGCGGGACCGCTGTTACGGTACTGCAGGATGACGAGGATGCGGCTCGTAGCCTTAGAAAGCAAAAGACCTACTGTCAATCCATCCCGCGCATCTACAGCGGTCTGGCCTACGACTTTTGCGTATTAAACGCAGCGCCTGATCCCACGGGTATTCTTTTGCCGTTTGTATTGGTGGATTTCACCCTGTCGGGTGTTTTCGACACCGTCCTCCTGCCCTATACGGTTTACCGCCAAGCTATCGACGGCAATATCAGTATTTACTGGAGGTCAGGCCGCGGATGAGCAGTGCCGCCTGCTTTCGCCCGGATCATCTTTACGGGGCAATATGCGCTGGGTCATTCCCGCCATGTTTACGCTATAATCCCGCCCTTTAGCTGCCACTCGCCCTTTGCGAGGGCACATTAATCTTTGAGGCGCCTTGCGCCTGCATGCAGACTAAAGAGGCTAGACCCCTGTGGCATTGACGATTCTTGGCCTGTCCGGCGCCCTTAGCCATGATCCTTCCGCAGCCTTGTACATCGACGGCAAGCTGGTCGCGGCGGCTGAGGAAGAGCGCTTTGTGCGCGATAAACATGCAAAGAACCGCATGCCTTACGAGTCGGCGAAGTTCTGCCTCGAGCAGGCCGGCATCAAGCCATCCGACGTTGATGTGGTAGCGATTCCGTTCGCGCCGATCAGCCTGTTCGGCAAGGCTCGCTGGCATTACGCCAAGCGTTACTGGTACGCCCCGGACCGCGCGCTCGATGCGATCCTGATGGGTAACCGTCGCTACAAACGCTATCGCAACAAGATTGTCTGGTGCCTCGAGCAATTGGGTTTCGATCCGAAGAAAATCAAGATCGAACCGGTCGAGCATCACCTGGCTCACGCCTCCAGCGCTTACCACTGCTCCGGTTTCAAAGAGAAAACCGCGATCCTCGGGATCGACGGCAAGGGTGAGTACGCCACGACCTTTTTCGGTTACGGCGAAAACGGCAAGATCCACAAGATCAAGGAATTCTTCGATCCGGACTCCCTCGGCGGCCTGTACGGCGCGATCACCGAGTTCCTCGGTTTCGAGATGCTCGACGGTGAGTTCAAGGTCATGGGCATGGCGCCGTACGGCGATGCCAGCAAATACGATTTCTCGCGCCTGGCTTCGTTCGAGAACGGCGAGCTGGTGATCAACACCGACTACGCCAACGTCATCGGCCTGCGTCGTTATAAAGAGAAGGGCAAGGGTTTCTACTTCTCGCCAAAGCTGATCGAGTGGCTGGGTCCGAAGCGCGAAGGCGATATCGCCGACGAGCCGTACATCCACTACGCCGCGAGCATGCAAGCGCTGTTCGAAAAAATCTCGCTGCAGATGATCGACCACTACCTGGGCGACGTACTCAAGGAAACCGGCAAGCTGGCCTTCGCCGGTGGCTGTGCGTTGAACGTCAAGCTGAACCAGAAAATCATCGCCCGCGATGACGTCAAAGAGCTGTTCGTGCAGCCTGCGTCCGGCGATGCCGGCACCGCGGTCGGCGCGGCGGCCTATGTGTCCCACGCCCGTGGTGTGCCGGTCGAGAAGATGGAACACGTCTACCTCGGTCCGTCGTACACCAACGAAGACGTCCTCGCTGCATGCGCCCGTCACCCGAGCAAGCCGGTATGGCGCAAGCTTGAGAACATGCCGGAAAACATCGCCAAAATCATGGTCGATGGCAACCCGGTGGCCTGGTTCCAGGGCCGCATGGAATTCGGTCCGCGCGCCTTGGGCGGTCGTTCGATCATTGGTTGCCCGAGTGCGACGGGCGTGGCTGACCGCATCAACCACCAGATCAAGTTCCGCGAGCGCTGGAGGCCTTTCTGCCCGTCGATGCTCGACACCGTTGCACCGCAGATGATCAAGATCGATCACCCGGCGCCGTTCATGACCTTCACCTTCGAAGTGGCGGAAGAGTGGAAGACCCGCGTGCCTGAAGTCGTCCATGAAGACGGTACGTCCCGGGCCCAGGTGCTCAAGCGCGAATACAACCCGCGCTACTACGACATGATGAAGGCGCTGGAAGTGCTGACCGGCAATGGTGTGTCGCTGAACACCTCGCTCAACCGTCGTGGCGAACCGATGATCTGCTCGCCGACGGATGCCCTGAACATGTTCTTCGGTTCCGATCTACAGTATCTGATCATGGAAGACATCCTGGTGGTCAAAGAGGGCGCGGACGCATATGACACGCTCGGCTGAACGCCATGTGCTGCAGTTCTGTCACGGCTATGACGGGCCGTTTCTGGACTGCGCCCGGCAGTACGCCAGCCTGTTCGCGGGGACCGGTTATCGAGTGACCACGGTGTTTTTGACCGGGGCTGCCGATGCCGAAGTCGCCGCGGGCTGCGCTTCCGACGAAGTGCTGTTCATGGAATACAGCTCCAAGGCCATTCGTGGCCTGAAGCTGGGCGCCATCGGCGATCTGCGCAAGATCGCCGCCTCGCGCAATTTCAGTTTTTGCATCGCTCACCGTTTCAAACCTATTTATATCGCCTTGCTCGGCACCTCGTTGCCGGTGATTGGCGTGCATCACGCGTTTGACGATTACAAGCGCGGCACACGCAAACTCTTCGCGAATATTTTCCGCAAGCGCCTGAGCCTGCTCGGGGTTTCCGATGCCGTGCGCGACGACATGCGCCATTGCCTGCCGAAGTGGCCGGCGGCGCGGATTCAGACGCTCTATAACCGTATCGATGTGCAGACCTTGCAGGACAGCCAGGTGTCGGTTCGCGAGGCCCGGGAAACCCTCGGCCTGGCGCCGGATGCCTGGGTTGTCGGCAATGTCGGACGGCTGCATCCGGACAAGGATCAGACCACGCTGCTGCACGGTTTTGCCGCGGCATTGCCGGGTTTGCCGGCCAGCAGCCAACTGGTGATGCTCGGTGCCGGTCGACTGGAACAGGACCTCAAGGCCCTGGCCCGTGAGTTGGGTATCGGCGACCGCGTGCTGTTCCTCGGTCAGGTGCCTGAAGCCCGACGTTATTTCCGTGCCTTCGATGTGTTTGCCCTGAGTTCCGATCACGAACCGTTCGGCATGGTGCTGCTGGAGGCCATGGCTGCCGGCGTGCCCTTGCTCGCCACGGCGTGTGGCGGGGCGAAAGAAGTGGTCGAGGGCGTCGGTATTCTGTTCCCGCTGGGCGATGCCGAACACTTGGCTCAAGGGCTGCAACATCTGGCCGCGATGGACGAGCAGCAACGTCACCAGTGTGCCGAGCTGATGCTCGATCGCTTGCGTGAGCGCTTCTCCGACCGCGCGGTGCGCGATGCTTTCTGGCGTTTGCCGCACGTTACCGAACTGGCACCGAGGGGCTGATGCTCAACCGATTTCAAGGCTGGCGCGAACGTGGCTGGGCGGTAGTCGACGCCTCGACATATGCTGAAGCCTGGCAACGATATGGCGGCAGCGTCGCCACTCATCCCATGGTGGTCGAGCGGCTTGCGCAGTTGGCCGACATTCCTGTGCGCTACCTGGCCTGGGAGCAAAACGGTGAAGTCAAAGCGGCGATCCCGACCTGGGGCCGCGACCTTGCCTTGTCCAAGGATGTGCTCAAACGCTGCGGTAAAAAAGGTCTGTTCGACCTCGGTAATGCCGAGTTCATCCTGCCGGCCGCTGCCGATGCACAAGCGCCGTTGCGTCATCGTGGACGCTACCTGTCGGTGCTGAATGAAGGCCGCTTCACCGGCATCAAGTTGCAGGCTGAACAGCTGGCGATGGCCCGCACTCCCGAAGAACTGTCGAAGAAGTTTCGCTACAACCAGCGCCGTGAATTGCGATTGCTGGAAGAAGCGGGCGGAGTGGTTCGGCCGGTCGCGGAGTTTTCCAGCAGTGAACTGGCGGCGATCTATTGCGACCTGTTCCAGCGTCGCTGGGGCTTCCCGGCGACGGGGGCCGAGCGCATGGCTGAGGTCATCGAGTTGCTGCGTGATTTGCTGATCGGCTCGGTGATTTTTCTCAACGATGCGCCGATAGCGATTCAACTGGTCTACCGTGTCGAGACACCGCAGTGGATCAGCGTCGAGTACATCAATGGCGGCGTCGATCCCGAAACCCGAGAATTCAGTCCGGGCAGCGTGCTGAGTTTTCTCAATACGCAAAGCGCCTGGGAGCATGCCCGGGCGTTGGACAAACCGTTGCGGTTTTCTTTCGGTCGCGCCGACCGTGAGTACAAGGATCGCTGGTGCAATCCTGTGCCGGTGTTCACCGTATGAGCCAGCCCATGAACCGCAAACAGCAATTGCTCAAGCGCCATCGACGCAACAAACGCATTGGTCTGCTCATCGCGCTGGTGCTATTGATTGCCATGGGTGTGCTGGTGGCCTGGTGGCTGCCGTTGGTGCTCGCGGTTCTGGGCTGGATTGCCCACGAGGCATGGTTTGCCGACCATTTGTTTTATTCGCCCAAAGACGATTATCAGTACAGTTTTCCACCGTACACCCAGCAGCCCAAGGTTCACCTTGACGGTGAGCGTTTGCGCCTTGACGAAGGTGTCATGCTGGTCGACGACGCCACTCTGGTCTTGGCGCTGCGGATAAAAAGCACTTGGCTGGGACGCTTTATCGATCCCGTGGTCGAGTTGTCGGGGGGGGATAACCCGGACCGACAAACCTTCGAGCGTGGTGTGAACGGCCTGCGTTACCTCAACCTCAGTGGTCAGGCGCGGGTTCTGTCGCAAGGTGAGTTACGCCTGCGCGGGTGTTTCTGCCGACTGCTGGGTGAGCCGGTGCTCAGGGCGTTCGAGCATCCGGATTACAGCCGTCAACGGGTGATGGTGATCGCGCCCCACGCCGACGATGCCGAGTTGGCCGCCTTCGGGTTGTACAGCAGCGCCAGTCAAAGCTGGATCGTGACCTTGACCGCCGGTGAAATCGAGGCCGGGCACTATCAGCAGATGGGGCTCAATGGCGTCGAAGCGTCCCGGTTGAAAGGCTCGCTTCGCGCCTGGGACAGTCTCAGCGTGCCGCTGTGGGGCGGTGTACCTCAGGAACGCTGCATTCAGTTGGGGTATTTCTGTCTGCAATTGCCCGCCATGCAAAGCACGCCGACCGAGGCCGTGGTGTCCCGTGAGGCACAACTTGGTGATACCCGATATTTTCGACGGTTCAATCCGTTTGCCCTGGGCAGTGACGCCGATGGCATACCGTCCTGGAACAATCTGCTGGCCGACCTGAGTGAGTTGATCGAGCGTATCCAGCCTCAGGTCATCGTTTTGCCACATCCGCGTTTCGACCCGCACCCAGACCATCTATGCTCACAGCAGGCGGTGATGCAGGCACTGAACGGTACAGCCTGGCAGCCCGAAACCTTATTGCATTACGCCAATCATCTACACGACAACGATCGCTGGCCCATGGGTGATGCCGGGACCGGTGTGACACTGCCGCCACAGATCAATAATCACGAACCGTTGCGGCCCTGGGCGCTTTGTCTGTCGGCCGAAAAGCAGTGGCACAAGGCTATGTCGTTGGGCATGATGCACGACCTTCAGCCCCGACTTCCCCTCAAGCGTCTACTTCGCCGGGCGATCCAACGTTGTCTGGCGGCCCGACACTGGCCGGCTTTCGGCGAAAACGAGTTCTTCCGTAAAGCGGTGCGACGCCACGAATTATTCTGGGTCCAAGAGCTGTCTGGAAAGAGAGAGACCAATTGAAAGTTCTGTTTCTGGTGCAGAAAGAACAGCGAGCGATCCTCGATCGACTGTATGACGGTATCGCCGAGCACTGCGACTGCGACAAGCGCGAGCTGACCAGCGCGGAGCAGGACGACTTGCGTGGATATTTTCGCAAGCATGTCGATGTGACGCGCTACGACCGGATTGTTTTTTTCCTGCGTTTCAAAAAAGAAATCAGACAGGTGAGGTTCATCCAGACCCTGCCCAATCTGGTTATTCTGGAACACGATGCGTACCAGAATTACATCCCGTGCAAGTACACCGGCAAGTTCAGCGCCCATTACCGCAAGCTGCCTTGGGCGCGGGTGATCAGCTCGGGTTTCATGGTCAGCCAGCGCTTGCGTGAGGAAGGGTTTGACGCGCATTTCGTGCCCAAGGGTTACGATCAGGCACTGTTGCAAAACTGCCAGCGTGAACGAGATATCGAGTTGGGTTTTGTCGGCAGTCTCAACAGCGTGGCGTATGCCGGACGCAAGGCCATGCTCGAGTCCGTGGCTGAAGTGGAGAATCTGCTGATCACCCGCACCAAGTCGGGTGAGGAATACTGCGAGACGTTGAGCCGGATCCGTTACTTCGTGAGTGCCGACGTCGGCATGGGCGAATACATGATCAAGAATTTCGAGGCCATGGCCTGTGGTTGTGTGCTGTTTGCTTACGATCAAGGGGAAGCAGAGAATCGCGCGCTGGGGTTTGTCGATATGCACAACATCGTGCTCTATCGAACCCGTGACGAACTCAGGGAAAAACTGGCCGTGTTGCGCGAGTCCCCACAGCTGACCGAGACCATTTCATTGGCCGGACAGGCTTTGGTAGAGCAGCATTACACGTTCCGGGCTGTAGGACATGCGATTGTCGACGCCCTGCGTGCGCCGCTGCGCGAGCATGTTCCGCTGGGCTGGAAAGAAAAATTACGCTTGTCGCTGGGGCTGTGAAGCCGGGCGATTAAACAACCAATGGTGCGGTGCAAATAAATGCTGTTCAGCGAGACTAGCGACATTTCGGTAGTAATCACTAGTTGCGGTCGCTTCGATCTGTTGAAGCGTACCCTCGAGACGTTTGACCGGTTCAACACGGCTCCCATTCGTAAAGTGTTCATTACAGAGGACTCCGGCGACAGCGCCGTAGAGGCCTGTATTCCGGAGCACTGGAGGGCGCATACCCAGTTCTTCATCAACAAGCCACGCCTGGGGCAGTTGCGATCCATCGATGCCGCTTATGCTCAGGTGCAGACATCGTGGATTTTCCACTGTGAAGACGACTGGGACTTCTATCGCGAAGGGTTCATCGAAGAGTCCCAATGCCTGCTGGAGGAAGATCCGCAGGCACTGCAGGTGTGGCTGCGCAGCTTCAATCATGACCTGATGGTTCACAGTCCTTACGTGTTCCTGAACGAGCGCAAAGTCAGCCATGGCATTCCTTTCTACGTACTGGGCTCGCAAAAAGCCGAGTGGCAAGGTTTTTCCTTTAATCCAGGGCTGCGCCGTCGTGCGGATTACTTGATGCATGCACCGTATTCCGGATTCTCCGGGGAGAAAGACCTGTCGCGTCTGTACGCTGGCGAAAACCGCTATGCATTGATTCTGGAAAACGACGCGGTATTGCACACCGGCTTCGGAGAGCATGTGGTGGTTCCGAAGGAGCGGGAGAACAAGTTACGGCGTAAACGTCTCGATCGGCTGAAGCTGATCGCAGCTCTTATCTTGGGTCTGGCAATGGGTTGGGTGCTCCATGGAATTTAGCGGCATGAAGCCAGGAAAGAACACCATGGTGTATTTCGGAACGGTGCTCTGTCTGTTTCTTTTGAGCTTTGTGGTGGGCTGGTCGTCGAAGTGGACCAATAACCTGTTCTACGTCCTGATGGCATTGCCGGGCCTGGTTTTCCTGATCAAGGAACGCGGTGCGGGCTTGCTCAAGGAGCCACTGGCATGGGGCTGGCTGGCGTTCATTCTGTGGTTTCTGGTGCCTGCGACGATTGCAGGGCAGATGCAATTCTACAAACACGTCTTCTATGTACTGATGTTCGTCATGGTGGCCGGCGCCCTTACCGATCCGCAGTTCTTCCGCAGTGCGGCGTTCATTCGCGCTCAGTTCTGGATCCTGACGTTGTACATTTTCAGCAGCGCGCTCTACGGTTGGGTAACCGGTGAATTCGCCGTCGGCGGCCGGGTGGCGATACTTCCGGCACGCTTGGAGAACGTCATCTACGCCAGCATTTGGCTGTTCTGTTCGTTGGCGCTGGCGCTGCCAATCTGGCTCAGGGAACGAAAGTATATCGAAGGTGGCCTGGCCATCGTTTTGTCGGTGTTCGCGGTAGCCTTCGTCCTGCAGACGCGTACTGCGTTTGTGGGGGCTGTGTTCCTGTTTGGCATCTGGTTGCTTTATGGCATTTATCTCAAGCCGCGGCTGGTTGGCACTGCGGTGGCGATTGGCGCGGTTGTTTTAGGCCTGCTGTTCCTGGCGGTGCACAACGAAGCCTGGTACCAGTCCCTCTGGAATCGAGGCGATTCGTACCGTATCGAAATCTTCCAGATCATGGTCGGCGAGTGGCGCCACTGCGGCTGGGCACTGGGCTGCGGCATCAACTTTCACACCGCCCAGGTACTCGATGGCTGGATGCCGATTCAGCATCCGCACAACATTTTCGTAGCGCTGGGGCTGTACAGCGGCGGGGTTGCGCTGGCGTTGTTCGTAGCGCTGATGGTCGTAAGCCTTTGGCAGGCCTGGCGTCTGCGCGACGCGTGGGGTATGTACCTGGCGTGTGCGCTGGTGATGCTGAATTTCGATGGCAGTTTGCTGATCGGTAACCCTGACGAGTTGTGGCCGCTGGTGCTGCTGCCCGCCGCGATGATCCTCTCTCGCGTGCTGAAGGCGCGACAACCCGCGCTGGCGTAATGCCTGGCCTTCGCCTCCTCCCCGGAGGCGAAGGCAGTCAGATCATTTTTGCAGGGCGACGCTCAGCTCCTCCGGAGAGCAGATGCTCTGGGTCTGGCCATAATGCTGCATGAAGACTTCGCCGTGACCGTCGAGCAGCCATTGCCGATCTTGTGGGTAACGCACCATATGCTTGAAGTTGCGCAATCGCAGAGTCTTGCGCAACGGACGGCGATACACCCGCATGTCGGCAATGTCGATCAGGCCCAACTGATGTTCAGGTGTGAGCACGATGTTGCCCAGGTGCGCCGAGCGAAAATAAATCCCCCGCTCATGCAAAGTGGCCATGAAGACCCCCAATTGACCGCGTAACGGATCGGCATTGCCCTGGGTGTCCAGCAGCTGACGCAGGGTCTGGCCCGGTAGTGGATCGTAGTGCACGGCATCGCGCTCGATACTCGCAATACGGTAAACCTGACGAATCGACGGGCAGGGGATGTGCCGTTCACGCAACGCATCACAGTTGTCGGCAAAGCGTTTGGCGTACGGGTACCACGCAGCCGACGTCAACAGGCGTTTGCGGCGAAACAGTTTGAGTATCGAACCGTCCGTCAACCGCAGAACCTTGTCCCCCGAACCATCCGCTTCAAGGACTTGTGCTCCCTCGCGCAGGGCGAGATATCGGGTGTGATCAAGCGCTTGCATCAATACTCCGGGTTGGGTGCCGTGAGGCATGGATAGCCGGCCATGTTACCGCAGCTCAGCGACTAAAATGGCCTGTGTTACACTCGCGGGCTCTTTTCTCATACAACGGGTTCTCATGACCAGCCCTGATTCGCCTGCGCCGTCGAGCTTGAAGATTTACCTGCGCCTGCTGTCGTATGTGCGCCCGTACTGGGGCATGTTTGCCATCAGTATCGTCGGCTTCGTGATCTTTGCCTCGACGCAGCCCATGCTCGCAGGGATTCTCAAATATTTCGTCGATGGCCTGAGCAACCCCGAAGCGGTGCTCTTCCCGACTGTTCCCTATCTGCAAGACTTGCAGTTGCTGATGGCCGTGCCGTTGCTGATCATCCTGATCGCCGCCTGGCAAGGACTGGGGTCTTTCCTGGGTAACTACTACCTGGCCAAAGTATCGTTGGGGCTGGTCCACGACTTGCGTGTCGAGCTGTTCAACAAGTTGCTGGTATTGCCCAACCGTTATTTCGACACCCATAACTCCGGGCACCTGATTTCGCGCATCACCTTCAACGTGACCATGGTCACCGGTGCGGCCACGGACGCCATCAAAGTGGTCATTCGTGAAGGCCTGACCGTGGTGTTCCTGTTTGCTTACCTGTTGTGGATGAACTGGAAACTGACCCTGGTGATGTTGGCGATCCTGCCAATCATCGCGATCATGGTGAGCAGCACCAGCAAAAAATTCCGCAAGCAGAGCAAGAAAATCCAGGTGGCGATGGGCGACGTGACTCACGTGGCCTCCGAAACCATCCAGGGATATCGCGTGGTGCGCAGCTTCGGCGGCGAGAGCTATGAAGAGCGTCGTTTCGCTGAAGCCAGCCAGGGCAACACCGACAAGCAACTGCGCATGACCAAGACCGGTGCGGTCTACACGCCCATGCTGCAATTGGTGATCTACACCGCCATGGCGGTGCTGATGTTCCTGGTGCTGTTCCTGCGCGGCGATGCCACCGCCGGTGACCTGGTGGCCTACATCACTGCGGCGGGCCTGTTGCCCAAGCCGATTCGGCAGCTGTCGGAAGTCAGCTCGACAATCCAGAAAGGCGTTGCCGGTGCCGAGAGCATTTTCGAGCAACTGGACGTCGAGCCAGAGATTGACCTGGGTACCGTCGAGCGCGATCGCGTCAGCGGCCACCTGGAAGTGCGCAACCTGAGCTTCACCTATCCAGGAACCGAGCGTGAAGTGCTGAAGAACATCAGCTTCACGGCGGCACCTGGGCAAATGATCGCCCTGGTCGGTCGTTCGGGTAGCGGCAAGTCGACCCTGGCCAGCCTGATTCCGCGTTTCTATCACCACGAAACCGGCGAAATCATGCTCGATGACGTGGAAATCGAAGACTATCGTCTGCGCAATCTGCGTCGACACGTGGCGCAGGTGACGCAGCATGTGACCCTGTTCAACGATACCATTGCCAACAACATCGCCTACGGTGACCTGGCCGGCGCACCGCGTGCCGACATTGAAAAGGCCGCCACGGATGCTTACGCGATGGACTTCATCTCGGAGATGCCGCAAGGCCTGGACACCCAGGTCGGGGAAAACGGCGTGTTGCTGTCCGGTGGCCAGCGCCAGCGCCTGGCGATTGCCCGGGCCTTGTTGAAGAACGCACCGTTGCTGATTCTCGACGAGGCAACGTCGGCGCTCGATACCGAGTCCGAGCGGCACATTCAGGCGGCGCTGGATCAGGTCATGAAAGGTCGCACCACGCTGGTGATTGCTCACCGGTTGTCGACCATCGAGAAAGCCGACCTGATCCTGGTCATGGATCATGGCGAAATCGTCGAGCGCGGCACCCACGCTCAATTGCTCGCGCAAAATGGCTACTACTCGCGCTTGCATGCGATGGGCCTGGACGAGCCGGTTACTGCGGGTATCGCCTGACCGCCGCTGGCCGCCACCGAGGGGTGGCGGCCGCAAAAAATCCTCTCATTAATGCCATGCGCAAGCCCACGCCAACCCTGTGTTAATATCGCGCCCCTGTTCATTTTGTATGTGGGTTGCTCCATGAAGTTGTCCATGCCGCGATTCGATCAAGCCCCTGTCTTGGTGGTCGGCGATGTCATGCTCGACCGTTACTGGCATGGTGGTACCTCACGGATTTCCCCTGAGGCGCCGGTACCGGTAGTCAAGGTCGAGCAAATCGAGGACCGCCCGGGCGGTGCCGCCAACGTTGCGTTGAACATTGCCGCCCTCGGCGCCCCGGCCTCGCTGGTCGGCGTGACCGGCGACGATGAAGCCGCCGACAGCCTGGCCAATAGCCTCAAGGGCGCTGGCGTGCGGGCGTTGTTCCAGCGCATCGCGCATCAGCCGACCATCGTCAAGCTGCGGGTCATGAGCCGTCACCAGCAACTGCTGCGTATCGACTTCGAAGAACCTTTCACCACCGACGCGTTGGCGTTGGGCGAGCAAGTCGACGAATTGCTCGAAGGCATCAAAGTGCTGGTGCTGTCCGACTACGGCAAAGGCGCGCTGAAAAACCATCAGGTGCTGATCCAGGCGGCACGTGCCCGTGGCATTCCGGTGCTGGCGGATCCCAAGGGCAAGGATTTCTCGATCTACCGGGGTGCGAGCCTGATCACCCCGAACCTCAGTGAGTTCGAAACCATCGTCGGCGGCTGCGCCGATGAGCACGAACTCGTGAGCAAGGGCGCGCAGCTGATGCACGATCTTGACCTCGGCGCATTGCTGGTGACCCGCGGCGAACACGGCATGACCTTGTTGCGTCCGGATCATCCGGCGCTGCACCTGCCAGCCCGTGCCCGTGAAGTGTTCGATGTGACCGGTGCCGGCGACACGGTTATTTCCACCCTGGCGGCCGCCATTGCCGCTGGCGAAGAACTGCCCCACGCGGTGGCCCTGGCCAACCTGGCGGCGGGCATCGTGGTCGGCAAACTGGGTACGGCGGCCATCAGCGCGCCGGAACTGCGTCGCGCCATCCAGCGTGAAGAAGGTTCGGAGCGCGGTGTACTCGGCCTTGAGCAGCTGTTGCTGGCGGTCGATGATGCGCGTGCGCATAAAGAGAAGATTGTCTTCACCAACGGCTGCTTCGACATTTTGCACGCCGGCCACGTGACCTACCTCGAGCAGGCGCGAGCTCAGGGCGATCGCTTGATCGTGGCGGTCAACGACGATGCGTCGGTCAGCCGCCTGAAAGGGCCGGGGCGTCCGATCAACAGCGTCGACCGTCGCATGGCCGTACTGGCAGGTCTGGGCGCCGTGGATTGGGTGATCAGCTTCGCTGAAGGCACCCCGGAAAACCTGCTGCGCGAGGTCAAGCCGGATGTGCTGGTCAAGGGCGGGGACTACGGGATCGAGCAAGTTGTCGGCGCGGACATCGTGACCGCTTACGGCGGAACTGTGAAAGTGCTGGGGCTGGTGGCAAACAGCTCGACGACCGCGATTGTCGAGAAAATCCGGCAATCCGAGTGAAGTCATAAAAGATCGCAGCCTCGTTTCACTCGACAGCTCCTACAGAAAATCGCATTTCAATGTAGGAGCTGTCGAGTGAAACGAGGCTGCGATCTTTTGCTTTAAGAACTGACTTTTTTACGCGGTACGATTCTCTTCAGCAATTGCTTCGCCTTCCCACGCAACCGCGCCAAACCTGAATCTTTCCCCGGCGGGCTCAAGCCCTGTTGCCGCACCCAATCCTTCCAGCGAATCCGCTCATCCCTCACCAGCCAGCCTTCCTGCTGGGCAAAACTCTCTGCCAGGTACAACCCGCGAGTACTCGCCGGGTACAGCTGATCCTTTTTCAAGGTATAGAGTTCGGCCATCGGCTGGCCGTCCTGCAGTGGCATCAGGTACAAGTCGGGGCGTTTGCGATCGAGGCGGGCCACCAGTTGATCGCCCTCCAGTCGCTCGTCGACATGGAACAGGCTCAGGGATTTGGCCTCCTTGGGCACGTCCAGGCGCAAGTCATAGATCAATTGCAGCGAGGCCGTCGGCAAATGCACGTAAGCCCACGGGCGTTCGATCAACTGCATCTTGGCGCAACGCACTGGCCGCGCCGAACCGGACAGCGGCGTCAGGCGAAACGGCAAAGCCTCGCGATAATGCAGGGCGGACGAGTAGGGCGCCGGCAGCCAAGTGTCGTTGAAGCGCCCGCCGAGCCAGCCCTCAGGCGTTTCCAACAAGCACTCTTCGGCAATCTCCTGGATCGCCGTGTGCAGCGGCAGGTTCAGCTCATGGGCCGGCACGTAACCGGAGATCAGTTTGAGCACCACATCGCCACGATCCTGCCGACGCTGACGCACCAACACCCAGTAATCGCGGTTCTGCCAATGCAGGGTCAGGCGCACCGAGACCCCGAGGTTGGCCAGCTCAAGCGAAAACCGCTGAGTGTCGGCTACCGTCACCGGGCGGCGACGTTGCAGGGTCTGGGAGAAATTGAGCGGCATCCCGACGCTTTGATAACTCAGGCCTTCGGGAGTCGCTTCGACAAATAACGGCAGGGTCTTGAAGTTGCTCGGGTTCTTTCTTATGAGCGTACGCGGCATGTCGGCTCCTGCTTAAGGCCGCGTGGGCGGCATCAGTTTCTACGTAGGACCTGGGCAACGGTCGCGACGTTATGGGCGAGGTGCAGCGGATTAATGGTCCCGACAATAGCACTGGCAACGCCCGGATGTTCAAACAACAACTCGAAGCTGGCGCGAACAGGGTCCACGCCCGGACTCAGGCATACGTGGCCGCTGGCGAGGGCTTTTTTGACCAGAATGGCTTTGCCGTGAGCAGCAGCATAGTCAATGACCGGCTTCTCGTTCTGCTCGTTCAGATTGTAGGTGACCATCGCGCAATCACCTTGTTCCAGAGCCTTCAAACCACCTTCGACGGTTTTGCCGGAAAAACCGAAGCCGCGAATCTTGCCTTCACTCTTCAACGCCGCGAGGGTCGCATAGACTTCGCTGTCGTTGAGGATCGCCAGGTCGTTGCCGTCGGAGTGCACCAGCACCAGATCGATGAAGTCCGTTTCCAGCCGTTGCAGACTACGTTCCACCGACAGCCGGGTATGAGCGGCACTGAAGTCGTGATGGGACTGACCGTCGGCAAACTCTTCGCCGACCTTGCTGACGATCACCCAATCCTGGCGCTGCCCACGCAGCAATGGACCGAGGCGTTCTTCGCTGCGGCCATAGGCCGGGGCAGTGTCGATCAGGTTGATGCCCAAGTCGCGCGCGAGTTTGAGCAGCATGCGCGCTTCGTCATCATCGGGAATCTGAAAACCGTTGGGATATTTCACGCCTTGGTCACGGCCGAGTTTTACCGTGCCCAGACCCAGTGGCGAAACCAGCAGGCCGGTGCTGCCCAACGGGCGATGCAGATCGTGCAAGGTCGGCTGGCTCATGGCAGCAGTTGCTCCCAGGCAGGGACGCCCATCGGCGGTTTTGGCAGGTCGGGCAGCGGCGTCGGATGACTTGGCTGGATGCCGTCGCGCTGCAAGGACGCGATGATGCGATCAGCAAAGTCCGGAGCCAGCGCCAGTTTGGTTGGCCAGCCGACCAGCAGCCGGCCTTCTTCGGCAATAAATGCATTGTCAGGACGGGTCAGTCCCGATTGCAGTGGCTCGGCGCGATCTACTCGAAGGGTGGCCCATTGCGCTGTGCTCAGGTCGATCCATGGCAGCAGCTGGCCGAGTTCTTTCTGCGCCGTGGCGATTTGCTCGGAGGGGTTGCGGGCAACACCTTCGGCTTCGGCGATATCACCGCCCAGATACCAGACCCATTGACCATCGGCGGCCGGATGGGTCGTCACGGTTATGCGCGGCTTGGTGCCGCCGCCCAGGCAGTGCGCATACAGTGGTTTGAGGCCCGGACCTTTGGCGATGATCATGTGCAGTGGCCGGCGTTGCATGGCGGGCTGACTCAGCCCCAGCGCTTCGAGCAGCGCTGCCGTACCGGCGCCGGCGCTCAAGACTATGCGCTGGGCGCGGATTTCGCGCTCGTCGACTTTGAGGCCGACCAAAGCGCCACCTTCCAGCAACGGTTCGATTTTTTGGCCGGCGAGCAAACCATCACCCGACAGATCGGCCAGGCGCTGGATCAGGCTCGGCACGTCGATCACCAGTTCCGCCAGGCGATAGACCTTGCCCTTGAAGCGCTTGTCTTGCAGGGCGGGCGGCAGTTGCTCGCCCTTGACCTGATCGACACGGCCGCGCACCGCTTTGCTAGCGAAGAAACTGGTGAGATTGCCGGCGATCGTGCCGGGGGACCAGAGGTAATGAGCTTCGGACAGCAGGCGCACGCCGGTCAGGTCCAGTTCGCCGTCACCGGCCAGGGCTTCACGCCAGCGGCGAGGCATGTCGGCGATGGCTTCCGAGGCACCGGTCAGGGCGCCATGCAATGCGTACTTGGCGCCGCCATGGATGATGCCTTGGGACTTCACGCTTTGCCCGCCACCGAGGCTGGCGCTTTCCACCAGCACGGTCGAAAAACCCTGGCGGCGCAGGCGCGCATTCAGCCAGAGGCCGGCGACACCAGCGCCGACAATCAGAACGTCGGTGGAAATAACGGATGGCATGCAGCGACCTCAGTGTTCAAGACGAGGGCGCAGTATACAGAGCTCGGATAGGAAAAAAGATCGCAGCCTTCGGCAGCTCCTACAGGGAAACGCATTCCAATGGTAGGAGCTGACGAAGGCTGCGATCTTTTTCTTCAATGCCCCGCGGTTTTGGAGAACAGCTGAATCACCACAACCCCCAGCACAATCAGCGCCATCCCCAGCATCGCCGGCACATCCAGTTTCTGCCCGTAGATAAACAGCGCCGCGACGCTGACCATCACGATCCCCATGCCGGCCCATACCGCGTAAGCCACGCCCACCGGAACGCTGCGCACCACCAGCGTCAGCATCCAGAAGGCAATGCCGTAGCCGACAATCACCAGAATCAGCGGCAGCGGGGTGCTGAAGCCTTTGACCGCTTTCATCGAAACGGTGGCGATCACTTCGGCGCAGATGGCAATGGCCAGGTAGTAGTAAGCGGTCATAGGTGCATCCTCGTGTGAAGTGTTGCTTTCTGAGGTCGGCATTTTAGAGATTCTCCAGATGCGGTAAAGTCATTACCTATCTGTTCTGAAGATGGGTTGAGCCATGAACACGCAATGGAATCTGGAGCAGCTGCGGCTGTTTGTCAGCGTAGCGGAGCAGCGTTCGTTTTCTGCGGTAGCGCGGGATCAGCGCAAGGCGCAGTCGGCGGTCAGCAGTTCGATTGCGCTACTGGAAGAGGACTTGGGCGTCAGCCTGTTCGACCGTAGCAGCGGCCGCCAGCCGAAACTCACCGAGGCCGGTAACGCATTGCTGGATGAGGCGCGGGAAGTGCTGCGCCAGTGCGAACGCCTTAACGGTCGGGCGCTGGCCATGATGCGCGGCCAGGAGGCGCGTTTGCGTGTGGCTCAGGATGAGGCGATGCCTTATCAGCCGATCATCGAAAGCTTCGAAGCCCTGGCTCAGCAATTTCCCAGCCTTGAAGTGCAGCTGACCAGCGCCGCCCAAGGCGATGTGGCGCGCAAACTGGTGGAGCGTCGGGCCGATCTGGGGTTGCTGTTTTATCACGACCAGATTCCCGAAGCGCTCGAGCGGCGGGTGTTGGGCAGCGTCGAAATGGTCACGGTGTGCGGCGTCGGCCACCCACTGGCGCAACAGGCCCGGGTCGATTGCCAGCAACTGGCGCAGCATCGTCAGTTGCTGATGTCCACACAGTCGAGCGTCTATCCCGGTAGCGAACCCGCCAGCCCGCAAGTCTGGCGGGCCGACAGTTTCTACGTGATGGCTGAATGGCTGGTGCGCGGACTCGGTTGGGCCTGGCTGCCGCGCCACGTGGTGCAGTACCCGGCGTATCAGGATCTGATGGTCGAACTGGCCAGCGAATGGACCCCGCCAGCGCTGGTGGTGGAGCTGGTCTGGCGCCGCGATGAGCCTCTGGGGCCAGCGGCTCGTTGGCTGGCGGAACGTTTTGCCGTGCACTTGCAGACGATCGGTGAAAAAAGCCGATAAACTCCGCCGCCATGAATAGAACTCTCTACACCGCGCTGTTTTACCTGGGGCTGCCACTGGTAGCGATTCGGCTTTGGCTGCGGGCGCGCAAGGCGCCGGCGTACGCCAAGCGCATTGGCGAACGTTTCTCTCTCGGGTTACCGGCGATGAAAACGGGCGGCATCTGGGTGCACGCGGTGTCGGTGGGTGAAAGCATTGCCGCGGCGCCGATGATTCGCGCCTTGCTGCAACGTTATCCACAGTTGCCCATTACCGTGACCTGCATGACCCCGACCGGTTCGGAGCGCATCCACGCGCTGTTCGCCAATGAGCCGCGCATCCAGCACTGCTATTTGCCTTACGACTTGCCTTGCGCAGCGAAGCGATTCCTTGATCGGGTCCAGCCGAAACTGGCGGTGATCATGGAGACCGAGCTCTGGCCGAACCATATCCATCAATGCGCCAAGCGCGGGATTCCAGTGGCCCTGGCCAACGCGCGACTCTCCGAGCGTTCGGCCAAGGGCTATGGCCGCTTCGGCAAACTGACCCAGCCGATGCTCGCCGAGATGAGCCTGTTCGCGGTGCAGACCGAGGCCGAGGCCCAGCGCTTCCGTGAATTGGGCGCCCGCTCGCAAACCGTGGAAGTGACCGGCTCGATCAAGTTTGATCTGACCATCGACCCGGCACTGCTTCAGCGTGCCGCCGAGTTGCGTGCGCAATGGCAGGCGCAGGAGCGTCCGGTGTGGATCGCCGCGAGTACTCACGAAGGTGAAGACGAAGTGGTGCTGGCGGCTCATCGTCAGTTGCTGGCCAATCATCCCGATGCGTTGCTGATTCTGGTGCCGCGCCATCCGGAGCGATTCAATTCGGTGTTCGAGTTGTGTCGGCAACAGGGTTTCGCCACGGTCCGTCGTTCCGCTGGCGAACCCGTCAACGCCGGTACGTCGGTGCTGCTGGGCGACACCATGGGTGAGTTGTTGTTTCTTTATGCCTTGGCTGATAGCGCTTTCGTCGGTGGCAGTCTGGTGCCCAACGGTGGGCATAACTTGCTGGAACCGGCGGCGCTGGCCAAACCGGTATTGAGCGGGCCGCACCTGTTTAATTTCCTCGAAATCGCCGCGCAACTGCGCAGTGCCGGGGCGTTGCAGGAAGTGGAGGATGCCGAAGGTCTGGCGCTGGCGGTGCAGCGGCTGTTCGAGTTGCCGCGCGATGCGCAGCGGATGGCGGAGGCAGGGTTGAAAGTCATGCGCACCAATCAGGGCGCGTTGCAGCGATTGCTTGATGGGTTGGGGCGGTTGATCGACCGTTAGACCGGGGCGCCTGTAACGAAAAGATCGTCCGAACGCGGCCCGAACCTTCGGCAGCTCCTACGTTGGAATGCGTTTCCTTGTAGGAGCTGCCGAAGGTTCGGGCCGCGTTCGGACGATCTTTTGCTTTTAAGGTCGGGCTTTGAGCTGATCCGCCGCAGCCTTGGCCAGATCCGGCGGCAGGAAGTCTTTATCCGGGTTGTAATCAGCCTTGAGGTAACGCGCCAGGTCCTGCAAGTCCCCCGGGTTCAAGGTGCCCGCGGCCTGCTTCAAGCGCAGGTTGTCGAGGATGTAGTCATAACGCGTGTTGTTGTAGTCGCGCACCGAGGTGTACAGCTGACGCTGGGCATCCAGTACGTCGACGATGTTTCGCGTACCCACCTGATAGCCGATTTCGGTCGCTTCCACCGCGCTCTGGTTGGAGATGATCGACTGCTTGCGCGCCTGCACCTGTTCGACGTCGGTGTTCACCGCGCGGTGCAGGTTGCGGGTGCTTTCCACCACTTGCCGGCGCAAGGATTCACGTTGCTGCTCGGACTGATCCAGTTGTGCATACGATTGGCGCACCTGGGAGTTGATCAGGCCGCCGCTGTAAATCGGGATATTCAGTTGCAGGCCCACTGTCGTTTGCTCGACGTTGCCACTGTATGGCTGGCCGAAGGCGTTCGGGTTGCTGAAGCCCAGGGCATCGTTGTCACCCTTCTCGTATTTCGCCACGGCGTCGACAGTTGGCGCGTGGCCGGCCTTGCGCTGCTTGAGGGTTTCTTCGGCGGCGCTGACGGCGTAGTTGCTGGCCAACAGATTGAGGTTCTGCCTGGCCGCCGTATCGACCCAGGCTTTGGCGTCGTTCGGTGATGGTGGCAGGATCGGCAGGGTGTGGACGATGCCCTGAATCGAGTTGTACTGACGGTTGGTCAGGGTGATCAACGCTTCAAACGCATCATCCACCTGGCGCTGCGCGAGGATCCGGTTGGCTCGCGCGGTGTCGTAGCTGGCTTGCGATTGCAGCACGTCGGTCTTGTCCGACAGGCCGACATCGAAGCGTTCGTTGGACTGGTCGAGCTGGCGTTTGAACGCTGCTTCTTCGGCCTTGGTCGAGGCCAGGTTGTCCTGGGTGCGCAACACATTGAAGTAGCTTTCGGCGCTCTGCAGAATCAGGTTTTGCTGGGTCGCCGAGAGCTGCAACGCAGCCTGTTCGTTAACGTCTTTGGCGGCCTGGAACTGGAACCAGCGATCAGCACGGAACAGCGGTTGAGCCAGGGTCGCTTGATAGGAATGAGCGTTACGGTTGGCAGTCGCCGATGGCTGATCGATCGCGGTGCGCACGGCGGCGAGTTCAGCGCCGCCCGAGAGATTGGGCAGCAGCCCGGCGCGGGCCTGGGGCACGACTTCTTTCTGGGCGCCATATTGAGCGATGGCTGCAGCGAGGTCGGCGTTGTTGTCCACCGCTTCCTGATAGACGCTGACCAGATCCGTCTTGGTCGATAAGGGCGCTTCTGCTGCCCAGGCCATTCCGTTGGACGCACAAGACACGGCAAGGGCCAGTGAGAGTTTGCGCAGCATGAGGCGATCCCTAAAAAATTACGCTGATAATTTGAGCGCCAAAGGTACGGCGCAGCCCGCGCAGCGTCAAGGCGGGGCATGGGTTGCGAGTGTAGTTGGGCATCTGCATGGCAACAATCCTGTATTTGCGCCATTCATCATGGTGTTTACCGCGGTGTTGGCGTTCTTTGCCAGTTGTGTCTAGACTGGCCGGGTTCTTGTCGGGGTGCCTTGCTATGAGGCTGAGATCGAATAATTTCGGATCCCGTTGAACCTGATCAGGTTAGCGCCTGCGTAGGGAACAAGATTTCTCGTCACCCGGCGAGTCCTCTTGTGCTTCGTCCGGGATGTTGTTCGACAATCGAACACCCTCGAGCACTGAGCACAGCACTGCTGGTTTCCCCAGCGCCCGTGCGTCCATTCGATGACAGGTTCGCTCCGACAAAAATCCACTGCCTGGATGTGTTCGGAGAGCCCGTGATGACGATAAAACTAAAAAATACGACGAACCTGAGTGATTCGGCCCAAGTCGATCAGCAATCGGTTCAGCCGTTTACCCGCTCGCAAAAAATATATGTTCAGGGCTCTCGCCCGGACATCCTCGTGCCGATGCGCGAAATCAGCCTTGATGTGACCCCGACCGATTTCGGCGGCGAGATCAACGCGCCAGTGGTTGTGTACGACACCTCGGGCCCGTACACCGACCCCAACGTCATCATCGACGTACGCAAAGGCCTGGCCGATGTGCGTTCGCCGTGGATCGAATCCCGTGGCGACACCGAGCGTCTGCCGGGTCTGAGTTCCAACTTCGGCCAGGAACGCCTCGCCGATGCGGAGCTGACCAAGCTGCGTTTCGCTCATGTGAACAACCCGCGCCGGGCCAAGGCCGGTGCCAACGTCAGCCAGATGCACTACGCCCGCAAAGGCATCATCACCGCTGAGATGGAATACGTCGCCATCCGCGAAAACATGAAGCTTGAAGTGGCGCGCGCCGCTGGCCTGCTGGACCAGCAACACGCCGGTTACAGCTTCGGTGCCAGCGTGCCGAAAATCATCACTCCCGAATTCGTCCGTGAAGAGATCGCCCGCGGTCGCGCGATCATTCCGGCCAACATCAACCACACCGAACTGGAACCGATGATCATCGGCCGTAACTTCCTGGTGAAGATCAACGGCAACATCGGCAACAGCGCTTTGGGTTCGTCCATCGAAGAAGAAGTGGCGAAACTGACCTGGGGCATTCGCTGGGGTTCGGACACGGTCATGGACCTGTCCACCGGCAAACACATTCACGAAACCCGCGAGTGGATCATCCGTAACTCGCCGGTGCCGATCGGTACTGTGCCGATTTATCAGGCCCTGGAAAAAGTCGGCGGCGCTGCCGAAGACCTGACCTGGGAGCTGTTCCGCGACACGCTGATCGAGCAGGCCGAGCAGGGCGTCGACTACTTCACCATCCACGCCGGCGTGTTGCTGCGCTACGTGCCGCTGACCGCCAAACGCGTGACCGGCATTGTTTCCCGTGGCGGTTCGATCATGGCCAAGTGGTGCCTGGCGCACCACAAAGAGAACTTCCTCTACACCCATTTCGAAGACATCTGCGAAATCATGAAGGCCTACGACGTCAGCTTCTCGCTGGGCGATGGCCTGCGTCCGGGCTCGATTGCCGACGCCAACGACGCGGCACAATTCGGTGAGCTGGAAACCCTCGGTGAGCTGACCAAGATCGCGTGGAAGCACGACGTGCAATGCATGATCGAAGGCCCGGGCCACGTGCCGATGCAGTTGATCAAAGAGAACATGGACAAGCAGCTGGAATGCTGCGACGAGGCGCCGTTCTACACCCTCGGCCCGCTGACCACTGACATCGCGCCAGGCTACGACCACATCACCTCGGGTATCGGTGCGGCGATGATCGGCTGGTTCGGTTGCGCCATGCTCTGCTACGTGACGCCGAAGGAGCACTTGGGCCTGCCGAACAAGGATGACGTGAAGACCGGGATCATCACCTACAAGATCGCCGCGCATGCCGCCGATCTGGCAAAAGGGCATCCGGGCGCACAGATCCGCGACAATGCCTTGAGCAAGGCGCGCTTCGAATTCCGTTGGGAAGACCAGTTCAACCTGGGCCTTGATCCGGACACTGCTCGTTCGTATCACGATGAGACCCTGCCGAAGGATTCGGCCAAGGTCGCGCACTTCTGCTCCATGTGCGGGCCGAAATTCTGCTCGATGAAGATCACCCAGGAAGTCCGCGAATACGCGGCCAACCAGCGCATCGAAACCGTCGACGCCGAAGTCGCCCAGGGATTGGCGGACCAGGCCGAGCGGTTCAAACAGGAAGGCAGTCAGCTGTACAAGAAGGTTTGATCTGACCTGAGGTCGGCGGTGCTTGCACCGCCGCCATCGCGAGCAAGCTCGCTCCCACAAGGGATTTGTGAGCGCCGCAAGTCCCCTGTGGGAGTGAGCTTGCTCCGGGCGGCGTTCCGACGATGGCGATCAAAAGAACAACAAATGTCCCTCTGAGATAACACCCTTGAGCATTCAACCCAGCACTTATTCCCCTGATATCGCGGTGCCCACAGACAAACGTGTCTTCGGCGGCCGCGATCTGTTTTCCCTGTGGTTCTCCCTCGGCATCGGTCTGATGGTCCTGCAGACCGGTGCATTGCTCGCACCAGGTCTGGGTCTGTCCGGCTCATTGCTGGCCATCTTCCTTGGCACGTTGGTCGGCGTTCTGCTGCTGGCCGCGGTTGGCGTGATCGGCAGCGACACCGGCCTGTCATCGATGGCCGCGCTCAAACTCAGCCTCGGTGCAAAAGGTGCGAGCCTGCCGGCCGTGCTGAACCTGCTGCAACTGATCGGTTGGGGATCGTTCGAAATCATCGTCATGCGCGATGCCGCCAGCCTGCTCGGCGCACGGGCGTTCAGTGAAGGCAGTCTGCTGTCGAATCCCCTGCTCTGGACCGTGTTCTTTGGTGGTTTGGCGACCTTGCTGGCCGTCAGTGGTCCGCTGACATTCGTGCGGCAGATCCTGCGCAAGTGGGGCATCTGGTTGCTGCTGGCCGCGTGCATCTGGCTGACCTGGAACCTGTTCGCCAAAGCCGATCTGGCGGCATTGTGGGCGCAGGCCGGTGATGGTTCGATGCCGTTCGCCGTGGGCTTCGACATTGCCATCGCCATGCCGCTGTCCTGGCTGCCACTGATTGCCGACTACTCGCGTTTCGGCAAGCGTGCGAAAAACGTGTTCGGCGGCACGGCGCTGGGCTTCTTTATCGGTAACTTCTGGCTGATGAGCCTCGGCGTGGCCTACACCCTGGCGTTCGCGCCGAGCGGTGAAGTGAATGCCTTGCTGTTGGCATTGGCCGGTGCCGGCCTGGGGATTCCGCTATTGCTGATCCTGCTGGATGAGTCCGAAAAAGCTTTCGCTGACATTCACTCGGCGGCCGTTTCCAGCGGGATTCTGTTGCGTTTGAAAGTCGAGCATCTGGCGCTGGCCATCGGTGTGATCTGCATCCTGATCGCCTGTCTGGCACCATTGGTCCAGTACCAGAACTTCCTGCTGTTGATCGGTTCGGTGTTTGCGCCGCTGTTCGGCGTGGTGCTGGTGGATCACTTCATCCTGCGCAAGCGCGGTGCTCGCGTGGCGTCAGCCGCATTGCGCTGGCCGGCGTTGCTCGCCTGGTTAGGCGGGGTGAGCACCTACCATTTGCTGGCTAATCTGTATCCGGACATCGGCGCAACCCTGCCGTCACTGATTCTGGCAGGGCTGCTACAACTCGTGCTGGGTCGGGCCTTCAGTTACGGCCAGGAAACAGCTCGGGTTTGAGAATGCCATTCAGGCGAGGGTAAGGGATCTTCAGTTCGACGTGACCCAGCGCGTAAGGCGCGATGGTGCTCACTTCGTACTTGAGGATCACCCCGCCGTACGTCAGCGCAACGTTTTGTGTTTTGACGAAGGGCCAGTTCTTCACGAACTCCGGCTCCTGATCGAGCTTGGTGCTGATCAGCCAACTGTTGTGCGCCACCTGCGCAGCTTTCCAGAACGCCTCTTCCTGCCCCGGCACCAACATGTCCGACAGCGTCAGCACTTTGTGTTGCTGGCGTGAATAGTTGATGAAGCTGCGGCCCGGTGTGCCATGGGCGCCGCCGGTGTCCAGGTAGCTGGAGAATTCAACGATCACCAAGCCGTCATGCTGCTCACGTACCTTGGCTTGCAGATAACTGCTGTAGCGCGGGCCGGCACTGCTCAAAAACTGCTCGCGATACGCTGCCAGCGTCGGCGCTACCGGGGCATCGGGCGAGGTGCGGGTCATTTGCAACAGGCGTTTTTCGATAATGCCGTCCAACTGCGGTTCGGCAGGGAAGCGCAGCGTATCGATGTTCACCAGCGGGCAGTCAGGTGTTGTGCAACCCGGTTTCAGCTGTTCGGAAGCGTCGCGGGTGGTTTCCAGCGGCGTCCGGTAGTTGGGTTGGAACAAACTCTGGCAGGCGACCAGGGTCAGGGCGATTGCGGCCACGGAGGCGATTTTAAAAAGCGACATGGGCGTCCTTCATAAAACAGGGAAAGGCGAAAAGTTATCCGCTTCGACTATCAACGAAGCAGTCAGTTCGCCACTAAGCTAATTAGAGTTGGTTTCACCCTCACCGTCTATCCCGCTGACTGGAAAGGGGCTGCATCAAAGGTCACGGGCGCGTTAGGATGGCGCGAAGTCGAGGTTGCAAGTAACAAAAAGGAGCCTCGTAACGGATTTGCAGTAAAGAGGATTGTCATGACTGATTTTGCCAACGCCATTCCGACCGCCGTTGATATCGTCCGGCGCGAAAAGTGCTACGAGGGCTTCTACAAGCTCGATCGTGTGCACTTGCGTCACGAATTGTTTGCCGGTGGCATGAGTCGCGAGATCAATCGTGAAGTGTTTGTTCGCCACGATGCAGTGTGCGTACTGCCTTACGATCCGCAGCGTGACGAAGTGGTGTTGATCGAGCAGTTTCGCGTCGGCGCCATGGGCAAGACCGATAATCCATGGCTGATCGAACTGGTCGCCGGTCTGATCGACAAGGATGAAGTGCCGGAAGAAGTTGCTCACCGCGAAGCGCAGGAGGAAGCTGGGCTTGTGTTCGGGGCGCTCTGGCCGATGACCAAATACTTTCCATCGCCGGGCGGCAGCAATGAATTTGTGCACTTGTACCTGGGGCGTTGCGACAGCACCGGCGTCGGCGGCCTGCATGGGCTGGAGGAAGAAGCAGAAGATATCCGCGTCACGGTCTGGGCGTTCGAAGATGCCCTGCAGGCCGTACGCGACGGACGAATTGCCAACGCGGCCAGCATCATTGCCTTGCAATGGCTAGCTTTGAACCGCGCTGAAGTGAGGGGGTTATGGTCGTAAACAAACTGCGCGATCGCTATAGGGTCGACCTCGTGGGGCTGCAAGCCTCCTGCGAGGCCAACTACGTGCGCCTGATGCGACTGCTGCCGGACATGCGCAACGAGCCGGAGGCGCGGCGCATTGCCGTAACCCACGGCGACCAGATGCTCGGCGTGCTGGCCCTTGAAGTCCTTCAAGTCTGCCCGTACACCACAACCCTGCAAGTGCGCCAGGAACACAGCCTGCCGTGGCTGCCGGTGCCGCAACTGGAAGTCCAGGTCTATCACGATGCGTGCATGGCCGAAGTGGTCAGCGCCGAACATGCGCGACGCTTTCGCGGCATCTATCCTTACCCGAATGCCTCAATGCATCAGCCGGACGAAAAGGCCCAGCTGAATATGTTTCTGGGCGAATGGCTGAGCCATTGCCTGGCCTGCGGGCATGAGTACGCCGTTGTGCGCTGAGTGTGAACTGCGTCAGGTTCACAGGTTTCCCCTTTTGATCGTCCCCCAGCATAATTGCGGCACTCATCCATCCCGTGATTCAGCCCTGGGAGAACGCCTTGCCAAGCGTATCCATTTTGACCGCCGCCGATTCGGCGTTGCTGGTGCAACTTTCCGACAGTCATCTGTTTGCCGAAACGGACGGGACGTTGTTGGGCATGAATACCCGGGACAGCCTGCAAAAAGTCATCGAGCTGGTACGGCTTCAGCAGCCGCAGATCGACCTGATTATTGCCAGTGGTGATCTGTCTCAGGACGGAACGCTGGAGTCCTATCAACTGTTTCGCGACCTGACGCGACAGCTCGATGCGCCGGCGCGCTGGATTCCCGGTAATCATGATGAGCCGCGGATCATGGCGGAGGCCGCCGTGCAGAGCGCGCTGCTGGAACCGGTGGTTGATGTCGGTAACTGGCGCGTCACATTGCTCGATTCGGCCGTACCGGGTTCGGTGCCGGGGTATTTGCAGGATGAGCAGCTACAGTTGCTGGCCCGCTCGTTGAGTGAGGCGCCGGAGCGCCATCATCTGGTGTGTTTTCACCATCATCCGGTGTCGATTGGCTGTGCGTGGATGGAGCCGATCGGATTGCGTAATCCTGAGGCGCTGTTTGCGGTGCTGGATCGGTTTCCGCAGGTGCGCGCTGTTTTATGGGGGCATGTGCATCAAGAGATCGACCAGGTTCGCAAGGGTGTGCGGCTGATTGCCTCGCCTTCCACGTGTATTCAATTCGAACCGGGCAGTGATGATTTCAAGGTCAGTGACCAGGCGCCGGGGTATCGCTGGTTGCGACTTTTGCCTGATGGCCAGCTGGAAACCGGCGTGGAACGCGTTACCGGCTTCGACTTCCAGGTCGACTACGGCTCCAACGGTTACTGACAAAGCCCCTGTAGGAGCTGTCGAGTGCAACGAGGCTGCGATCTTTTGATTTTGTTTTTTAAAAGCAAGATCAAAAGATCGCAGCCTCGTTGCACTCGACAGCTCCTACAGTAAACTGCGCCTCTTTACCCGACGCACAGGGAGCTCAAATGTCCGGTTCGATCCTATATATCCACGGTTTCAACAGCGCGCCTTCGTCTAAAAAGGCCACGCAGTTGGTACAAGTAATGGAACGTCTGGGCTTGAGCGATCAGTTGCGCGTTCCGGCCTTGCATCACCATCCCCGTGAGGCCATCGGTCAGCTAAACAAGGCGATTGAGGAGCTTGGGCGGCCACTGCTGGTCGGCAGCTCACTCGGCGGCTACTATGCGACTCACTTGGCCGAGCGCCATGGCCTCAAGGCCCTGTTGATCAACCCTGCCGTCAGTCCGCACCGGATGTTCGACGGGTATCTGGGGACGCAGAAAAACCTGTATACCGATGAAGCATGGGAGTTGACCCACGACCACGTGACGGCCCTGGCCGAGCTGGAAGTGCCGGCACCCCAGGACCCGCAGCGGTATCAGGTGTGGTTGCAGACCGGCGATGAAACGCTGGACTACCGCCTCGCCCAGCAGTATTACCGGGCCTGTGCCTTGCGCATCCAGGCCGGCGGCGACCATAGCTTCCAGGGTTTTGCCGAGCAATTGCCGGCAATGCTGAGTTTTGCCGGCATCGGCGCAGATTTGTATCAGGCGATTGATTTCACTGCACTGTGAGTCGTCGCCTCTTTTTCACAGAACACTCTTTTTACAGGCGGACGACGAGACCCCATGGCCACTCCCAGCGCTAGCTCTTATAACGCAGACGCCATCGAAGTCCTCTCGGGCCTCGACCCGGTGCGTAAACGCCCCGGCATGTACACCGACACCAGTCGGCCGAACCACCTCGCCCAGGAAGTCATCGACAACAGCGTCGACGAAGCCTTGGCCGGGCACGCGACCTCGGTGCAGGTCATCCTGCACGCCGATCACTCCCTGGAAGTCAGCGATGACGGCCGCGGCATGCCGGTGGATATCCACGCCGAAGAAGGCGTGTCGGGCGTCGAGCTGATCCTCACCAAGCTCCATGCTGGCGGCAAGTTTTCCAACAAGAACTACCAGTTCTCCGGCGGTCTGCACGGGGTGGGTATTTCCGTGGTCAACGCCTTGTCGAACGAAGTCCGGGTGCGCGTAAAGCGTGACGGCAACGAATACCAGATGACGTTCGCCGACGGTTACAAGAAAACCGAGCTGGAAATCATTGGTACCGTCGGCAAGCGCAACACGGGTACCAGCGTATTCTTCGCGCCGGACCCGAAATACTTCGATTCGCCGAAATTCTCCATCAGCCGCCTCAAGCACGTGCTCAAGGCCAAGGCCGTTCTGTGCCCGGGGCTGCTGGTCAGTTTTGAAGACAAGGCCACCGGCGAGAAAGTCGAATGGCATTACGAAGACGGCCTGCGCTCCTACCTGGTCGACGCGGTCAACGGATTCGAGCGTCTGCCGGACGAGCCGTTCTGCGGCAGCCTGGCCGGTAACAAAGAAGCGGTCGATTGGGCGCTGCTGTGGTTGCCTGAAGGTGGCGACAGCGTTCAGGAAAGCTACGTCAACCTGATCCCGACGGCGCAGGGCGGTACCCACGTCAACGGTCTGCGTCAGGGCTTGCTCGATGCGATGCGCGAGTTCTGCGAATTCCGCAGCCTGCTGCCACGCGGCGTGAAGCTGGCGCCGGAAGACGTCTGGGAACGCATCGCTTTCGTGCTGTCGATGAAGATGCAAGAGCCGCAATTCTCCGGCCAGACCAAAGAGCGCCTGTCGTCCCGTGAAGCGGCCGCGTTTGTTTCTGGAGTGGTCAAGGATGCGTTCAGTCTGTGGCTAAACGCCCACCCGGAAACCGGCATGCTGCTGGCGGAATTGGCGATCAATAACGCTGGCCGTCGATTGAAGGCGAGCAAAAAGGTCGAGCGAAAACGCATTACTGCGGGGCCGGCACTGCCGGGCAAACTCGCCGACTGCGCCGGGCAGGACCCGATGCGTTCCGAGCTGTTCCTGGTGGAAGGTGATTCCGCCGGTGGTTCGGCCAAGCAGGCGCGGGATAAAGAATTTCAAGCGATCCTGCCGTTGCGCGGCAAGATTCTGAACACCTGGGAAGTCGACGGCAGCGAAGTGCTGGCCAGCCAGGAAGTGCACAACATCGCCGTGGCCATCGGTGTCGATCCGGGCTCGGCGGACATCGCTCAGTTGCGTTACGGCAAGATCTGCATCCTCGCCGACGCCGACTCCGACGGTCTGCACATCGCCACGTTGCTGTGCGCGTTGTTCGTCCAGCATTTCCGCCCGTTGGTGGATGCCGGTCACGTCTACGTCGCGATGCCGCCGTTGTACCGTATCGACCTGGGTAAAGAGATTTACTACGCCCTGGACGAAGCTGAACGCGATGGCATCCTCGATCGTCTGGTGGCCGAGAAGAAACGCGGCAAGCCGCAGGTCACACGATTCAAAGGTCTGGGTGAAATGAACCCGCCGCAGCTGCGCGAAACCACCATGGACCCGAACACTCGGCGTCTGGTGCAACTGACGCTGGAAGATTACGACGCGACCTCGGAAATGATGGACATGCTACTGGCGAAGAAACGCGCCGGTGACCGTAAATCCTGGCTGGAATCCAAAGGCAACCTGGCCGAGGTTCTTGGCTGATGCGGGTTGGCTTTGCCCTGGCGTGTGCGTTACTTCTGACCTCGGTTTCGGTGTTTGCCGAACCGGTGCCGGAACTGCGCCTGCTGTCCGAGCATCCCGTTGACGGTATGCGCGGCGGCAACCTGTCCGGGCTGGCCCAGTGTGGCAAGGATATGTGGACGGTGTCGGATCGCGACGACGATCAGATTTACCGGCTCGATACCCGCGACAAGGTATGGCAAGCCGAAACCGTGGGCATCGGCGTACCACCGGTGCCAGACAGCGGTTTGCCCTGGGGCTTGCGTTCGCGAACCTGGGTGGCGTCGTTTGTCCGTGGCGGGGATCTGGATTTTGAAGGCATCACCTGCGACAGCGCCGGTAATCGCTACATCGTCAGCGAATCCCATGCTGCGATTCTGCAAGTGCCACCCGTTGGGCCATCGTTCTGGCTGAAGATCTCGCCGATTCTGATTCGCGAAGCCCGGGCCAGCGGCATGCTGCTGCACTTCAATGCGTTGTTCGAGGGCCTTGCGATCAATCCGGCGGGTGATCAATTGTGGCTCGCCGCCGAGCGTCAAAGCCGTGGATTGTTGCTGATCAAGCGCAAACAAACGGTATGGGATTGCGATGGTGGCTGTGTGTTGCTGAGCGAAGCCGGGAAAGAAATGCAGCCGGCGCAGTTTCCCCGAGCCAAAGCAGTGTCCCGAGACTTTGCCGACCTGTCGCTGTTCAACGGCAAGCTGTTTACCCTTGAGCGCAACGCTTACCAGATCTGCCGCCGTGATTCGGTGACGGCCAAGGTCGAGCGCTGCTGGTCGTTTGCCGATGAAGCCTTGCAGGCGCATCGTCGCTACTCAAATCCTTACGGCCTGACCGAAGCGTTGATTATTGATGCCGAGGGGGCGTGGATTGGCACCGACAACAACAACGATGCCCGCGCCGATGGCGAGGAACGTCCGATCGTCTGGCGCTTTGCCGCGCCTGAAGGCGGCTGGAGTGCCAAGTCATGAGTCAGCAGCCGCCAGGCAAACGCGCCGGTCGAGTGTTGATGGTGCTGGCCTGGTGCGCGGCGCTGTTTCTGGCGACGCGGTTTTTCGGCCAGTGGGAAGTGCGTCAGCAGAATCCTAATATTGTCGTCAGCTCTGAGCAGGGCGAGGGTTTTATCGAGGTGAAACTGGCCAGTAACAACCAGGGTCACTTCGTCGCCAGCGGCCAGATCAACGGCCAGCCGGTGGATTTCATGCTCGATACCGGGGCGACCGACGTGTCGATCCCGGCGGAAATGGCCGAACGGCTAAAACTGGAAAAAGGCTTTGGGGTGACCCTGAGCACGGCCAACGGTCGCACCCAGGGTTACCGAACCCGCATCGACCGGCTGCAACTGGGCGACATTGTGCTGCGTGATGTGCGCGCCCTCATCGTGCCAGGCCTGGATGGCAAGCAAGTGCTGCTTGGTATGAGCGCGCTGAACAAACTTGAATTTACCCAGCGCGGTGGCACCATGCTGCTGCGCCAGACAACGAACCGATGAGGCCCGCATGAGCGACTCCCTTGATCTCAGCCTGGACGGTGTAGAACGCCGGTCACTGGCTGACTTCACCGAAAATGCCTACCTCAACTACTCCATGTACGTGATCATGGACCGTGCCTTGCCGCATATCGGCGACGGCCTGAAACCGGTACAGCGGCGCATTATCTATGCGATGAGCGAGTTGGGGCTGGACGCCGATTCCAAGCACAAGAAGTCGGCGCGTACCGTCGGTGACGTGCTCGGCAAGTTCCACCCGCACGGCGACTCGGCCTGCTACGAAGCCATGGTCCTGATGGCCCAGCCGTTCAGCTACCGCTACACGCTGGTCGACGGCCAGGGTAACTGGGGTGCGCCGGATGATCCCAAGTCCTTCGCCGCCATGCGTTACACCGAAGCGCGGCTGTCGCGTTATTCCGAAGTGCTGCTCAGCGAACTGGGCCAGGGCACCGCGGACTGGGGCCCGAACTTCGACGGCACCCTCGACGAGCCGCTGGTGTTGCCGGCGCGTTTGCCGAACATCCTGCTCAACGGCACCACCGGCATCGCCGTGGGCATGGCCACCGACGTACCGCCGCACAACCTGCGCGAAGTCGCTACGGCGTGCGTGCGTTTGCTCGATGAGCCGAAAGCCACGGTAGAGCAGCTCTGTGAGCACATCCAGGGCCCGGATTACCCGACCGAAGCAGAAATCATCACGCCCCGCGCCGACCTGCTGAAAATGTACGAAACCGGCAAGGGCTCGGTGCGCATGCGCGCCGTCTACCACATCGAAGACGGCGACATCATTGTCACCGCGCTGCCGCATCAGGTATCCGGCGCGAAGGTGCTGGAACAGATCGCCGCCATGATGCAGGCCAAGCCGTCGAAAGCCCCACAGATCGCTGACCTGCGAGACGAATCCGACCACGAAAACCCGTGCCGGATCGTGATTATTCCGGGCGCACGCAAAAACTTTGACCACGATGCATTGATGACCCACCTGTTCGCCAGCACCGAGCTGGAGTCGAGCTACCGGGTCAACATCAACATCATCGGTCTGGACGGCAAGCCGCAGCTGAAAAACCTGCGTGCGCTGCTGGTGGAGTGGCTCGAGTTCCGCGTCAACACCGTGCGTCGTCGCCTGCAATTCCGTCTGGACAAGGTCGAGCGTCGCCTGCACCTGTTGGACGGTTTGTTGATCGCTTACCTCAACCTGGATGAAGTGATTCACATCATCCGCACCGAGGAGCACCCGAAAGCCGCGCTGATCGAACGTTTCGCCCTGAGCGAAATCCAGGCCGATTACATCCTCGACACCCGTTTGCGTCAGTTGGCGCGACTGGAAGAAATGAAGCTGCGTGCCGAGCAGGATGAACTGCTTAAGGAGCAGGCCAAGCTGCAAGCCCTGCTGGGCAGCGAAACCAAGCTGAAAAAACTGGTCCGCACCGAACTGATCAAGGACGCCGAAACCTACGGCGACGACCGTCGCTCGCCAATCGTCGAGCGCACCGAAGCCAAGGCCTTGACCGAGCACGATCTGCTGCCAAATGAGAAAGTGACCGTCGTCCTGTCGGAAAAAGGCTGGGTTCGTTCCGCCAAGGGGCACGAAATCGATGCCACCGGGCTTTCCTACAAGGCCGGTGATGGTTTCAAGGCCTTGGCGCCCGGCCGCTCCAACCAGTTTGCGGTGTTTATCGATTCCACCGGTCGCAGCTATTCGGTGGCTGCGCACACGCTGCCATCGGCCCGTGGCCAGGGCGAACCGCTGACCGGCCGTCTGACGCCGCCGCCAGGGGCGAGCTTCGAATGCGTGCTGATGCCGGAAGACGACTCGCTGTACGTGATCGCCTCCGACGCCGGTTACGGTTTCGTGGTAAAAGGTGAAGACCTGCAAGCCAAGAACAAGGCGGGCAAGGCGCTGTTGAGCCTGCCGAACAACGCCAAGGTGATTCTGCCGCGTCCAGTGGCTGATCGTGAGCAAAACTGGTTGGCCTCGGTGACGACCGAAGGTCGCCTGCTGATCTTCAAGATCAGCGATCTGCCACAATTAGGTAAGGGCAAAGGCAACAAGATCATCGGGATCTCCGGTGAGCGTGTCGCCAGTCGCGAAGAATATGTCACGGACATCGCCGTATTGCCGGATGGCGCCACGTTGGTGCTGCAGGCCGGAAAACGTACATTGTCACTGAAAGCAGACGACCTCGAACACTACAAAGGTGAGCGTGGACGTCGTGGTAACAAATTGCCACGTGGCTTTCAGAGGGTAGATGCGCTGCTCGTCGAAAACCTCAATTAAGCGTCCTAGAGCGCTCGATCTACGATTTAACGCGTAGATCGACGCTTTGCCGCTGGAGTCGGAACGCATATTCACGGATGATATGGCCTTTCAAGCGCCGGCGTGGCCGAGCGTTCTTCATATTTATTGAGTATTTTCACTGTGGTTAGCCTTGTGGCAACCACCTGGATGGGACGATGACTGCTCTGCGCCTTCCTTTTATTTTGATGCTCGCTGGCGTTCTTGGCCTGGCGGGTTGCAGCGTTCACCAACCGGTGTCGCTGTATCAGCTGGACAGCGGAAGTCCGGCTCAGCCTGCGCAAAGCGCGGGCATGGCTGTGTTGCTGGGTCCGGTAACGGTCGCTGATTACCTGCAACGCGAAACATTGTTGCAGCGACAGCCGGATGGCAGCCTGCAAGCTTCGGCTGATGGTCGTTGGGCGGGTAGCCTGTCGTCGGATATCGATCAGCTGCTGCTGCGTCAGGTCGCCGGTCATCTGGACAGCCAGCGCGTAGTGCTGGCGCCAGCGACAGTGGGCTTCAGGCCGGATGTGCAGGTTCTTCTGACGATTACTCGCCTGGACTCGGGTGAGGCGCAACCGGCGATCCTTGATGCGCAATGGCGTCTGATCGACCGTCGTGGCCAGGTTCGTGATAACCGCATCATTCACCTGCAGGAACAGCATGCCGGTGGCACGGCGGCTCAGGTTCAGGCTCAGGGTGTATTGCTGCAGCGTCTGGCCGAGCAACTGTCGACGGCGCTCAAGCCGCTGGCTAATCAGCCGCCAATTGCCGAAGCGCCAAAAAAACCGGCTGCCAAGCCTGTGGCGCCTGCGGCAGAAAAGGATAAGCAACCGAAGATCCCGATGGCTTCGCCGATCCGGACCGATATGGAAGTGTTCAGGTTCTGAGGCTGGATTGATCCAGGAACAAAGCCCGCCTAGTGCGGGCTTTGTTGTTTCTGCAGTTTAGAGATCTCTGCTGTCTGTCCTGGCCTCATCGCGAGCAAGCTCGCTCCCACATTGGATCTGCGTCGTTCAAAAATCCCCTGTGGGAGCGAGCTTGCTCGCGATGAGGCCAGAGCAGGCAACAAAAAGCCCGCAGACAATCACTTGTCTGCGGGCTTCTTCACAACAGGGCTATTTACGCCCGGCGCTCATGCATCCGCGCCAGTTGCCGCTCGAGCATCGACGGATAAGGCTCCATCAACCGCTCCACGCAGCACGCGCCCTCAGGGCTTGCGATCGGTCGGATACGCGCACGCTGGCGGATCAACGCGTCGTCGCCGATCTTGCGCTCCACCAGCAACAGGTTGCGGCTGTGTTGCGACAGGGCCAGCGCATCCTGAGCGGTTTCGGTCAGCAGCAGATCAATCTGGCTCAGGCCGAACAGCTCATCACCCAGGGTCAGGCCCAGTTGCAATTGCAGGGTGATGCCGCTGTCGGCGACTTCGATCTGCAATTGATGGCCCAGAGCCCGCAACAACTCACCGCAACAGATAGCGTTGGTCAGGTAGTCGTCACCGCTGTCTTCGGTGTGGAACAGCATCAGCGTGCTGCCATCGTTCAGGGTGTGCAGTTCGCTCTGGTAGAGCGAGGCGGCCTGATCGAGGCAGTCGCGATAGCGTTTGAGCAGTTCTTCCAGTCGTGTGCGGGGCAGACGACGCAGCTGATCCTGAGCGCCCAGTTGCACGGCCAGCACCGCGCTGTGCTGCGGCACGTTCGATATTTGCGGTTTGGCTACCGGTTTCGGCGCGGTCGAAGCTGACTCATCACGCAGGTCGGCAAATGCATCGTCGTCATCATCGTCATCATCGTCTTCAACGGTGCTGACAATGCGCCGTGGCGCAGGTTTGAGGCCGGCCACAGGCTTGGTTTCATCGAAACTCGGGTCACGCAAATTGCGCACTGCGAAGGTTGGCTCGTTATCGTCCGCGTCTTCGTAGTCGCTTTCGTCGTATTCAGGCTCGGGAGCGGGTTCCGGTTCGGCGGGCTCTGGCGCGAAGTCGGCGTGCAGCTGGCGAGCCAGATCGCCGATCTCATCCTGACGCTCGGTGGCCGGGGTGTATTCGTCGATATGGCGCAGCCACACCCGCAATTGCAGCAACGGCGTGGAGATGTGCCGACCCAGTCGCAGGCTCAAGGCCAGGGACAGCGCCAGCAGAATCGCGCTCAAAATGCCCATGCTTTGCAGGCTGATGGTCATCGGCTGCTGGAACTGATCCATGTCCAGGCTGATGCGCAGTTGCCCGGCGGTCACATCCTGGAAAGTGATCTTGCTCTGGTACATGCCTTCGGCTTCGCCCAGCAGGCTATGCTTGGGGCGCTGACCGGCTTCGGCGAGGATGCGGTTATCCACGCTGTAGATGGCAGCGTGAGCCACCAGCTTGTTTTTGGTCAGGTTGTTGAGCAGCACGTTGAGGCTGAGGATGTCGTTGGACACCAACAGCTCCGTGGCGGACGTGGCAGTCTGGGTGGTCAGGCTTTCGCCCAGGGCATCCGCCTGCTCGTGCATGGCCTGCTTGAACTGCAAACCCATCACACAGGCATAGATCACCAGGGCCAGAGCGACCAGGATCACGTTATGGCTGGCGATGCGCAATGCAATCGGTACACGGCGGTGGCGCAGTGCACGGAAGATCAGCAGAAAGAAGTTATCGGTTTTTACTGGCGTGGGCCGGTTCACTTGAGCTCGGCTCTTTTGTCCGTGAAGTTGACGCGCAGTATAGCGACAGGCCCTAGACCGTCAAAGCGCTCACGGTGCCCGATGGTCACTGAAAGTGGGTAGAATGCGGTTTTTTTCCACCTGCGGGGGTGCGCCTTGCGCGAAATCGTCCTGATAAACATCACGGGAGTCGACCGTCCGGGTCTGACTGCGGCCATTACCGGCGTTCTGGCCCAGGGTGGTGTGAACATTCTCGACATTGGTCAGGCGGTGATCCACGACACCTTGTCGTTCGGCATCCTGGTTGAAATTCCTGACACCGAGCAAGGCAAGTCGGTGCTCAAGGACATCCTGTTCACGGCTTACAAGCTTGACCAGCAGGTGCGTTTCACGCCGGTGTCCGAAGAGGATTACCAGCAGTGGGTCGGCAATCAGGGCAAGAAACGCCACATCGTGACCCTGCTGACTCGCAAAGTGACCGCCGGGCAATTGCAGGCCGTGAGTTCGATCACCGCCAAATATGGCCTGAACATCGACCACATCGATCGTCTGTCCGGGCGCATGCCGCTGGACACCCCGGCCGATCAAGGCAAGGGCTGCATCGAGTTTTCCGTTCGTGGTGAAGCGGCTGATCCGCAAGCGCTGCGGGCCGAATTCCTCAGCGTCGCGCAGGAACTGAACGTCGACATCGCCTTCCAGGAAGATTCGCTGTTCCGTCGTAACCGCCGTCTGGCGGTGTTCGACATGGACTCGACGCTGATCGAAGCCGAAGTCATCGACGAACTGGCCAAGGCTGCCGGCGTGGGCGATCAGGTGTCTGCGATCACTGAACGGGCGATGGCCGGTGAATTGGACTTCCGCGCCAGCTTCAAGGAGCGCCTGGCCTTGTTGAAAGGGCTGGACGTCAGCGTGCTGGATTCCATCGGCGCCTCCCTGCGCCTGACCGAAGGTGCCGAAACCCTGTTCGCCGAACTCAAGCGTCTGGGCTACAAGACCGCCATCCTGTCGGGCGGCTTTACCTACTTCGCCAAGCAATTGCAGGCCAAGCTGGGCATCGACTACGTGTTCGCCAACGAACTGGAAGTAGTGGACGGCAAAGTGACTGGCGTGGCGGTCGAGCCGATTGTTGATGCGCAGCGCAAGGCGGATCTGCTGAAGGAACTGGCGCACAAGGAAGGTTTGCGTCTGGAGCAGACCATTGCGGTCGGCGACGGCGCCAACGATTTGCCAATGCTGGCGATCGCCGGGTTGGGCGTGGCGTTCCGTGCCAAACCGCTGGTCAAGCAGTCGGCGAAGCAGGCGATTTCCACCCTTGGGCTGGATGGCGTGCTGTATCTGCTGGGCTTCCGGGATCGCGACGGACAGCTCTAAGAAAGATCAAAAGATCGCAGCCTTCGGCAGCTCCTACAAAGGAATAATGCGTTCCCCTGTAGGAGCTGCCGCAGGCTGCGATCTTTTGCTTTTGTGGCCCCCCGATTAAAGTGTTTTCCACAACGAATCAAAATCCTCCTCAGCGCCGCTCACCGCGGCGTTGTCGTTTCTGGCGGCCTCCAGTGGACGGTAGGCGAACTGATTAAAGCTGTTGGTGCTCGCCACCTGCCGCTCCAGCCCGACCCGGCGTTCCTCGCCGTGGGTATTGATCATGACCTTGTTGCCCTCCTGAAAGGGCAGGCGCGGTGCGAGCAGAGTGGCCGGCAGGTCGATGGCGCTGATTTGCGGCAGCAACAGACCGCGAAGGTATTGGCTGTGGTCATCACGGGTGCGCACCAGTTGCAGGCCGCAAGGCTCGGCGAAGGGTGCAACCTGCTCGATGCCCATCTGCGTGCCACCGCCGCGCACTTGGCGGATCCAGCGCACCACCGCGATGCTCCAACCCTGCCCGGCAGAGTCCTCGATACCGACCATCTCACCCGCCTGTAACTCGGCCGGCACAGCGGCGGGCCAAGCCAGGCAGTAACCGCCGGGGCTGTGATTGACCACTGACAGGACATGAGTCGGGAAGTGCTGATTGCGGTCGGATGCTTCGTGGCTGTCGTCATTCTGAAGCTGCGGGTATTCGATCTCTTCGTAGGGCAATAGAGCGTCTGCATTGCCTTGGGGAGCGGCGTCGAAAGCCTGGTGCCATTGGTCCTTTTCCCGGCCGGTCACTGACGTTACCGAAAACTGTGCAGGCCGGGCGCCGTGGTTTTTCAGGATGTCGCTGAATGAGCGTTGCCCACCCAGATAAAAGTGCAGCGCGCTCATGCCTATGCACAGGGTCAGCGTGCCTTGGCCGACGGTGCGCTGGAAACTGCGCTCGGCAGCCTGGCCCCAGGCGGCATGAAGGTGTTGCAACGTATCCAGGCTTAACCCTGCTGGCACGGGCAGTGGCGATGAACTGTCATTTTTTTGCAAATGAGCTTCAATCGCCGCGACCAACGGCTGCGGATCAATCCCCAATAAGCTCTCTTGCTGCTCGGCCCGGAACTTGGTGCGGTAACGCGGTCCGGTGTCGAGGTCTGGCACGACGGCGAACAGTCCGGTTGCCGGGTTGCCGGGTTGCAGCTTGATCCATTGGCTCCAGGGCTCCAGCACCTCGGCCACCCGGGCAATCTGGTGCTGGCGCAGTTGGTTGCAGCGTGAGGCGCCCAGCAGCAACGCGACCACGTATGTCTGTTCAATGCTCAGGTTTTGCGTCTGGCTGGCCAGTTCATCGCGCAGGCTCGTGTGCTGGAGTCGGTGCGCGCAGGCGATCCGGTAGAGCTGATGCAGCTCCAGCCACAGACCTTCCGGCACCGGGCAATAGAGTTTGGTAGCGCGAATCAGCGGCCCGTTCAGGCAGTGGATCGCCCGTTGCAGCGCCTGGGTCAGCAGCGGCGCACGGTCCTTGTTGAACTTCGGAGTGATGCGCACGACGATCTGTTTATAACCAATGGCCAAGTGACTTTGCAGCGCCTGGCAGAGGTTGGCGATCTTGCGGGAACGCTCGTCGAGGACAATCGACTGATGCAGGAAATGCTGCTCAAGGTGTTTGCAGACGTAATACACCTCGGGCCGCAGCAGTTCGAGCAATTGCAGGCGATTGTCGCTGGGCGTGAGCAACTGATTGAGTTCGCTCAAGCCTTGATACAGCTGGCGAGCGGTTTCGCCGATATTGGCTTTGGGCAGGTTGGCGATCCAGCGCTTGAGATCACGCGGTGTGGCTTCACAGAACGACAGGCGCAACTGCGTCGGGATCGGGGCGCGTAGCAACAGGTGGGGACTGGTCTCATCCATGCCGTGGAAAAACTCCAACCGGTAAATGGGCGGTGAATAACCTGACTGTAGCAGCTATGGATTTTTACCGTTTGTCTGTCAGTCGAATGCCATCCGGGCGTACTACTAATCTGACAGTCGTGCGACTGGATACGCACAGTCGTATGGCCTGCTGCCTACGCAGGGCAGGTCTCTTTGTAACTTCAAGGAGATGAAGTTTATGTCTAGATATGTAGTGGCAAATCAATGGGGCGGTAGTTCGGCACCCTGGCATCCGGGCGGAGACTGGACGCTAGGCGCGCGGGACAACCAGAACGTTGTCGCGATCGAGATCAAATCGGGCGATGGCGGGAAGAGTTTCACCGGCACCATGACGTATGCGGGTGAAGGTCCCATTGGCTTCAAGGCTCAGCGCACGGGCCAGAACCAGTACAACGTTGAAAATCAGTGGGGCGGCAACGATGCCCCCTGGCATCCGGGTGGCAAATGGGTCATCGGCGGCCGTGATAATCAGAACGTTGTGGCGTTGAGCGTGACCTCCAGTGATGGAGGGAAAAACCTCAGTGGCACCAATACCTACGCCAACGAAGGGCCGATCGGCTTCCGTGGACAGATAGAGTAACGGCACCACCGAGTAGCATCCGCCCCTTCGAAGACGTTCGAAAGGGCGGATCAGTGGTTAATGCCAGTCAAAAGAATTTGGATACCGCAACCCAATGTGGGAGCGAGCTTGCTCGCGATAGCGGTCTTACATTCAACTCCTATGTTGCCTGCCAGTCCGCTATCGCGAGCAAGCTCGCTCCCACAGGTTCTGTGCCTTAGCTGAAGTGATCAGGCTTTTGCCAGGCCCATGCCCTGGCCCATCTGCACCGGTGAACCGGCCGCCAGTTCTTCAGCCCACTTCACTTGATCAGGCCCGAACAGCACGACAGCGGTCGAACCCAGTTTGAAGCGACCCAGTTCTGCACCTTTCTCCAAATGGATCGGCGCACGGGCAGCTTCGTCGTAGCGGAAGGTTTTCAGCTCGCGTTTTGGCGGTGTGACCAACCCGGCCCAAACGGTTTCGATCGACGCAACGATCATCGCGCCCACCAACACTACGGCCATCGGCCCGCGCTCGGTGTCGAAAATGCACGCCACACGCTCGTTGCGGGCGAACAATTCCGGAACGTTTTCGGCGGTGGTCTGGTTGACCGAGAAGATCCGGCCCGGGATGTAGACCATCTCGCGCAGGGTGCCGGCCAGCGGCATGTGCACGCGGTGGTAGTCCTTCGGCGACAGGTAAATCGTTGCGAAGTCACCGCCCATGAACGGCGCTGCGTTGGCCGCGTCGCCGCCCAGCAATTCCAGCACGCTGAAGCTGTGGCCCTTGGCCTGGAACACGCGACCGTGTTCGATCGGGCCAAGTTGGCTGACCGCGCCGTCGGCCGGGCTGAGGATCGCGCCTGGCGTCTCGTCCAGCGGGCGAGCGCCGTCCTTCAAGGCGCGAGTGAAGAACGCATTGAAGTGCTCGTAGGCAGTCGGGTCTTCGACCAGCGCCTGCGACATATCCACCTGATAACGCTTGGCGAACCAGGCGGTGAAGGCGTTCTTGAACCAGCGCACGCGGCATTCGGCAATGCAGCCGGCCAGTCGCGACAGCAGGTGATGGGGCAGCAGGTATTGGCTGAGGATAAACAAACGCTTATTCATTAACTGTCCTTAAAAACCTTAAATCTCTACGGGGGTGTCGGGATGGTTGCCCCATTCGCCCCAGGAACCGGCGTAGCCTTTGACCCGCGGATAACCGAGGGATTTGGCCACCAGATAGGTGAAGCCAGAACGGTGGTGAGTCTGGCAGTGGGTAATCACTTCTTTGTCTTTGCTGATCCCGAGTTTTTCCAGGATCTGCGGCATGTCGGTGCGGATGCGCAGGTTGCGCGCCTGATCCATGCCCGCGGTCCATTCGAAATTGACCGCGCCGGGAATGTGCCCGGCCTTGGCCGCCAGGACTTTCTCGCCGGAGTACTCCAGCGGCCCGCGTGCGTCCCAGATCGCCAGGTCGGCGGCACCGAGACGGCTTTGCAGGTACTCGCGGGTGGCAGTAGGTTCGTCGTGCAGGGTCAACGCAACCGGGCCGCCGACCGGAGCCGGGATCTGGATCGACATGGGCAAGCCTTCTGCCAGCCAGGCCTTCAGGCCGCCGTCGACATAGTGGTACTTGCTGTGGCCGATGACATCCAGCAGCCAGATAAAGCGCCCGGCCCAACCGCCGCCTTCGTCGTCATAGACCACGTAGACCGCATCGGGGTTGTGTCCCAGCTCACCGAACAACGCTTCGAGTGCCGCTTGCGGCGGCATCAGTCCCGGCGCAGGCGCGTGACCGAGTTGCGTGCGTTTCGGATCGACAAAACGCGCACCGGGGATATGCCCTTCGGCATAGCGGGCGCTGCTGGTCAGGTCCACCAGAATCAGATCGCGGGCGTCGAGACGAGGGAGCAAGTCGCTCGGCTCGATGACCAGCGGCAAGCCAGAGAAGTCAGACATGTGAGGTCTCCAGAACACAAAGGGGAGGATTGTATAGCAGCGTCATTGGCCGCGGTGACTAAAGCTGTGCAGTGCCTTTTCGATGCACTGCGCGGTTTTACCGAAGGCTTGTACGGTGATTTCCGAGAACGGCCCGCCGCCCTGATCCGCCACCACAATCATGATCACCCGACCATTATTGACCAGTGAGCGCAACAGCAGGTGTTCGCCGCCGAACTGTGAGCGCAGATTGGCTGGCAGCAGGGCGGAAAATTGTGCGTTGTTAGCCGGCGTCAGGCGTACCTGGGCCTGCTGCGAGAGCAGGCGTTGCAGCACGGTGCTCTGGCTGACGACGAAGTTCAGACCGGCCACTTCTTTTGGCAGCCCGGCCGTCTGGTGCACCCGCAGATTGGCGTGAGTGCGGTCGGCCATCAGGATCATCACCCGACGCATGCCGCACGCGACCAAAGCGTCCCGGGCAGACGTGGTCAAGTGCATGGCATTGGTGAAACGACTCGGCTCGACCAGCAACTCGGCACACTGTCTGCGCCATTTCGCCAGGTCTTCGGCGGTCGGCGCCGGGGCCGGCAGCAAGCCAGCGTGGACACGGTTCATGCCCCACGGCCAGATCAGCGACACGGCCGGGTGCCAGAGGTCCGGCATCGCATGATGACGGGCGCTGTTGGCGGCCTGTTGGTGCAACTGCTGCTGCACTTCGTCCATTGGCATTTGCAGGTAAAGACTGGTCAGGTACTGCCAGCGTTCACTGTGCGGACTGTCCCAGGCCTGTTGCGCCGACAGCGCCAGACCGTTGGCCAGCAGTACCGTATTGGCCGGTTGATTGAGCCAGCGGCGCAGGGTCGGATCGTCATCGAGGCGGTTCTGCTGGCGTAATGGATGATCGCTGTCGCGCGCGATGCGCAGCACTTTCACCAGCTCACGTTGCTCGTTGAGCAGCAGCCGATAACCCTGCTGCACCCAGATCGGCAGGCGCCAGATGTCCACGAGCGCCAGGCAGATATCCAGCAGGCGAGCGCCGAACAATTGCTTTTCGACTTTGCGCGCCGACTCGCCTTTGTGCATGACCCGCAGCTCCCACTCTTCGAGCAACTGCGGATGAGTCAACGCCATCGGCCAGAGCGGCGAGAGAAACAGCAGGCTGCCCCAGTGGATGTCTTGCCACAGCCGCGCCAGGCGACTGGCGAAAAAACCGTTGGCCTGTTGGGTCGCGTGCTGGCTGATCAGCTGCAGCTGACGCAGGGCAACCGGGATGTCGGACTGAGGTTCGGCGGGCAGGCGGGCGAGCAGTTCTTCGGTGCGCTTCAAACCGAGGCGATTGATCGCAACCTCAAGGTTTTCCGCAGGCTCGGTCATGCTGCCATGGGTGTGGCGATTGGCTTCGCGAATCACGCTCAAGGCCAGCGCGGGGCTGTCCTGTATCAGTTCGGCGATATCGCGCAGGGAGCTGCGACTGTTGGCGATGGCCTTGCAGACACGGTCATGACTGGCTTGCGGAACGGGCAAGCGCACGCCATCGAGAAGCTTGACCCAGCCTTCGAGAGTGGTTGGTTTTGGAGTTGGAACGTTCGTTTCGTTAGCCATGGTTGGACGCGATCATCGTCTGCATTACCTATGCCCGGAGCGGGCCAAATTGGCTTTTCGCCTGAACTGGCTATAGTCTGGCGCAGTTTTGCCGATAAGTAGAAGAAGAGATTTTTTAACTTCCGAATATGACCTTGAACCCGACTCAGTAAGTGCTCTCCTACCTATGGCTAAAATTATCGGCATCATCGTCGTATTCGCGAGCGTGCTCGGCGGATACGTGCTTTCCCACGGCAAGATTGCCGCCCTGATTCAGCCCTTCGAGGTGTTGATTATCGGTGGCGCGGCCCTCGGCGCATTTCTGCAGGCCAACCCCAGTTACATGACCATGCACGTGCTCAAGAAATCCTTGGGCATGTTCACTTCGCGTTTCAGTCACACGTTCTATCTGGAAGTGCTGGGCCTGATCTACGAGATCCTCAACAAGAGCCGCCGCGAAGGCATGATGGCTATCGAGGGCGACATTGAAGATGCCGCCGCGAGCCCGATTTTTGCCAAGTATCCGTCCGTGCTCAAAGACGAGCGCATGACCGCGTTCATTTGCGATTACCTGCGCATCATGTCCTCCGGCAACATGGCTCCCCATGAGCTTGAAGGCCTGTTCGACATGGAACTCTACAGCCTCAAGGAAGACCTGGAACACCCTGCCCACGCGGTGAACGGCATTGCCGACGCCATGCCGGGTTTCGGTATCGTTGCAGCGGTACTGGGTATCGTGGTGACCATGGCTTCCCTGGGTGAGGGCGATCAGAAGTCCATCGGCCTGCACGTTGGTGCGGCCCTCGTCGGTACCTTCTTCGGTATTCTCGCGGCATACGGCTTCTTCGGCCCATTGGCCACTTCCCTGGGCCACGATGCCAAGGAAGAACTGAACGTCTACGAAGCCATCAAGGCCTCGCTGGTCGCTTCCGCTTCCGGTATGCCGCCGTCGCTGGCGGTAGAGTTCGGCCGCAAGGTTCTGTACCCGGCGCACCGTCCTAGCTTTGCTGAGCTGGAACAAGCGGTTCGCGGTCGTTAAGTCATGGAAAATAACCAGCCGATAATCATCAAGCGCGTCAAGCGCATCGCCGGCGGGCATCACGGGGGCGCCTGGAAAATCGCCTTTGCGGACTTCGCGACGGCGATGATGGCGTTCTTCCTGGTGCTGTGGCTGCTGTCCACCGCAACGCCTGAACAGAAGATCGCCATCGCCGGTTACTTCAAGGACCCGGTCGGCTTTTCCGAAAGCGGCACGCCGTACATCATCGACCTGGGCGGCTCGCCGACCCTGGCGCCGGAGAACACCCTCAACCCCGAGGTGAAATCCCAGCCGCAGCCAGACAAGGTGACCATCGACGCCGAGCAGGTTGAAGGCATGGCCGAGCAGGTCGAGAAGGAACGTCTCGAGCTGTTGCTGCAAGAACTGCAAAACAAGGTCGAAGAGAACCCGCAACTCAAGAAATTCAAAGACCAGATCCTGTTCGAAATCACGCCGGACGGTTTGCGCATCCAGATCGTGGACGCCGAAAACCGGCCGATGTTCGACTCTGGCAGTGCCCGTCTGAAGCCGTACTTCGAAGACATCCTGCTGGCCATGGCTGACACCATCAAAGCGGTGCCGAACAAGATCAGCATCAGCGGCCACACCGATGCCAAGCCGTATTCGAGCACGGGTGATTTCGGTAACTGGGAACTCTCGGCCAACCGTGCCAACGCGGCACGTCGTGCGCTGATCGCTGGCAGCTATCCGGATGCACAGGTGGCGCGGGTCGTCGGTTATGCCTCGTCAGCACTGTTCGATCGCGAGAACCCGTTCAATCCGGTCAACCGCCGTATCGACATCGTGGTGCTGACCAAGAAAGCCCAGCGTGCCATCGAAGGTTCGCAAGGTGCGGAACCGGCGCCAGAGCAAGCGCAAGGGCAGGGCGGCCCGGGTGAAGTGCCGGCCACGCAAGCCGATCCGAATGCGTTGCCGGCGGATAAAGAACCGTTGCCGGCGCATGAGCTTCGCGAGCGCTTGAATCTCTTTGATGACCCGGTGCCGAAACCCGGTGAACCACCGAAGCAGTGACCTGCAAAAAAGCCGACAGCGATGTCGGCTTTTTTGTGCCTGCAAGAATGTATTTAGATCTACCTGATCGCGGTAAAAATCAAGGAATGAGGGCATGTCCGAGAAAGGTGTAGGAAGTCTCCGAGACGTATAAACCGGGTTTTTCTTCGCTTAAGGCTCGCCTATAGTTTGTCCGTCGCCGACGAATCGGTGATCGACTTTAGCCAGTCGTAACAGATGATGCACAAGCGCCCGTATAATCGCGGCGCTTTTTGCTGCCTGACATCTACATGTCTATGGTGGCTGTGCGTGGGACACCTTCGGGTGTGCCGGGTTCATCTGTCCGGTTGGCTAACCCGCGTACAGCTACCACCCCAATTCGTTTAGCCACGAAAGGGTGGGAGTTTCACCAATCAGATGAGATTCAAGTCATGCCTAAATTTCACCCGCTCCAAGGCAACTTTAGCGTCGGCCCGACGCTATACATCGACACTGAAGCCCGTGCTTCCGACCTTCTTGAAACCGCCGTCCACCGACTCAAAGCCGCACGTAATCTGCTCAATAGCGTCACTTGCCTGTGCGTCAAAGAAGCCGAAGGCCACGACCTGGAGCATTTCGCCAATGCTGCGCACATGTTGATCCAGGACGGCTGTGATGCCTTGGATGTGCTGGGCTGGACCTTGGAAAAAGCTGCACGCTGAAAATGAGAAAGCCGCGAGATGATCGCGGCTTTTTTTGCACCTGTCAGAAACCGCGTCGGATGCGGTTCTTGAGTTGGTCGTGGAACAGGTCTGCATTTCCTTTGTAGGTGCCGCGAACCGACTCACTGATCGATTCCAGTCCTATCGAGCGTTTGGTTATCACCTCCTCACGATAAGCATCAATGAAAAAATTGATGTCCGTATCGCCGCTCAGTTTCGGCCATTTGTCGAGGTACAACGGTAAAGCGCTGGGGCCAACCTGGTACGAGCAGATGCGGCGATTGCTGATGGTCGCTTCGCCGATCTCGAACGGCACCCACCAGGACTGTGCGGTGTTCTCCGAAATCACTGCGAGCAAGTGCGTGCATGCGGTGATGTTGCGGGTGATGACCCCGGTGATGTCGTCAGTGGTTTGTGATTCCGGATCCAGCACGTCGAAATAGGTCTTGATGTTGGCTTGAATAAGACGGGTGTTGATGGCGATGGCGTGGGGCCGATCGCTATGGCGGTAGCTGATGAATACGGGCATCAGAAATGTCCCTTGATCGCGAGTTCGCGGTAATAGGCGCCGAGGGCGGTCAGGCGGCAGCCGGTGGAGTTGATGGCGGCGTAGTACATGTGCTCGGCGTCCACCGGTTCGATCAGACTGTGGCGGTTGCACTTTTGCAGTTGGGCGAAAACTTCGCCGTGGTCTGGATCGAACGATGTTTCGGTGGGTTCGTAGCTTGGGTCGAGCGGGAACACCGATTCAGCCTCGGCGAACCAGTCGGGGAGCTTGCGCAGTATTTCTTTGGGGATCAGTGGCGAGACCTCACGCAATGAAATGAACTGAGACACATTGGTCTTGAAAACAGGTCGTTGTTCCCAGGCATCGAGTGCGTTGTCGACAAAGGAATAGAGGCTGCCGGGGGTGATTTTTCCCAGAATATTGGCGGCGCCACCGTGCAGTGCCTGCAGCAACAGCCCGGTGAAGATGCCGTGACTTGAACCTTCCATTGCCGGCTGTTCTTTTTTGCAGGCAGTGAGAATGGTCATTCCCTCGCCAATCACGCTACTTTCGCTACGCAGGGCCCGCATTTCACCGGCAGCGCCGCCTTGGCAGCAATCGAGAATGATGACTTTGTTTTTGATTTTAGTAGCTTTGGTGGCCCAATTTAGAATGTCGCTGAGCCGTATCCCGTCCTTGGCTGACTTGTAGTCCTGGGGAAGCAGCATGCCTTCGTCGGTATCGGTGTCGAAATTACCGTGGCCGGCGAAATACAGCAGAGCAACATCACAGTCCCCGGAAAACAAATCCTGGATATGGCCTTCGAGCACCTCGCGGCCCAGGTAATCTTCGGCTGAGGTCAGCACGATATTCTTGAAGTTCGGGTCTCCGTCGGCGTCGGTTTTCAGCACCGAAGCCATGGCCATCGCGTCGTTGTTGCAGCCACTCAACTGCGAAACATGGCTGTAGTTATTAATGCCGATGAACAATCCCTTGCGCATGGTTCAACCCGCCGCGTGAGTGCGAATGGCACTGATGATGCTGTTGGTGTTCCACGCACACTCCGCGTGTGCTGCCCGGCGCACCACGGTAGAAATCCGCTCCGCACCAAACGGCTTCACCGCAATGATCACCTTACCCATTCGCCTGGCGATCTCGATTTCCTTGTTGATCCACTTGCTGTAGGTCGAATACATCCCCGCCATGATCAGCACTGCCGAGCAGGGGCGGATTTTGTTTTCGATGGCTTCTTCCAGCTGTTTGTCGGTTTTCGCGCCGATTATCGGGTTGTCCGGCGGCACCGAAAAATTTTTGAACGTGAAGCCGGGTTTAGCGTTGAGCAGCCGCACGAGGTTGTCGTGGGCGTGGGGGTAGTTCCACGAATGGCTGATGAACAAATGATAGGTTTGCATGGGTATCCCTCGGTATCGCCAAAATGCGAAGAGGGCTCGAATGTATGCACTTGAGTGGTCGCAACAAGACCTGCACTGATAAAGAGAATTCCCCTACAAGCAGGCGTGAAGGAGCCTTACAGAAGTCTCTGACGTTTAAAGGGGAGGATATTTGTAGGACGCTACAAGCGACGCGCCGCCCCGTCAGTGCCGAGGCAGCGGGCGCGTCTGTTTAGTAGCTGGTTTCCGGCAGGCTGGCGATGATCGAGCGATAGCTATTCATCCGTTGCTGCTGCACGCGGCCTTCTTCAAGAGCCTTGAGCAGAGCGCAACCCGGCTCGCGGTCGTGTTTGCAGTCGCGGAAGCGGCAGGTGCCGATCAGGTCGTTGAACTCGATGAAACCGGCCTCGACGTCAGCACGGCTTACGTGACCCAGGCCGAATTCGCGGATACCCGGGGAGTCGATCAACTCACCGCCACCGGGGAAGTGGAACAACCGCGCGGTAGTGGTGGTGTGAGTGCCCTGGCCGGACAGCTCGGACAGCGGGCCGACACGGGCTTCGACTTCAGGCAACAGGCTGTTGACCAACGAGGATTTGCCGACGCCGGACTGGCCGACGAACACGCTGATGCGTCCGTCCAATTGTTTTTGAAGTTGCTCCATGCCGTTGCCGTGGTGCGCCGAAACCTCCAGCACCGGATAACCCAGCGTGCGGTAAACCGCCAGCAAGGCATTCAACGCCGGGGCGTTCTGCTGGTCGATCAGGTCGAACTTGTTGAGCAACAGCAGCGGACGAATCCCTGCGTGCTCGGCGGCGACCAGATAGCGGTCGATCAGGTTCGCGTGAGGCTCGGGCAGCGGCGCGAAGACGATGACGATCATGTCGACGTTGGCGGCTACAGGCTTGAGCTGACCACGACTGTCCGGGCGGCAGAGTTCGGTTTTACGCGGCAATTGCGCCACGATCACGCCGATGCCCTGGTTGCCGGCACGCCAGACCACCTGATCACCGGTCACCAGCGCCGGCAGGTTGGCGCGCAAGTGGCAGCGGAACACCTGACCGGCCAAATCGCCATCGAGGGCTTCGACTTCGACCTGCACACCGAAGTGCGCGATCACCAGGCCGGTCTGTTCCGGACCCAGATCGCCACCCTCAAGTGCCTCGACAGCCGAGGACTCGCGTTTGGCGGCGCGGGCAGCGCGCTCGCCCTGAATCTTTTCGATGCGCCAGTTTTGACGACGATTGAGTTGGCGTTTGGCCATGGGTGTTCCGTATCAAGAATGCAGCGATTAGGTAAAACGGCCGCGAGTTTAGCACGCCCGGCTGCCGCCCTAGGCTAAACTGCGCAGCATTGCCTAGGAGCCGACACATGCAAAACCCGCAGAATCTGATCTGGATCGACCTGGAAATGACCGGTCTGAACCCTGATACCGACGTCATCATCGAAATGGCCACCATCGTCACCGACAGTGACCTGAACACCTTGGCCGAAGGTCCGGTGATCGCCATCCATCACAGCGACGAAATTCTCGCCGGCATGGACGAGTGGAACACCCGTCAACACGGCGGCTCCGGGCTGACCCAGCGCGTTCGCGACAGCCGCATCAGCATGGCTGAAGCTGAAGCCGAAACCATCGCTTTCCTGGAAAAATGGGTGCCGAAGGGCAAGTCGCCGATCTGTGGCAACAGCATCTGCCAGGATCGTCGCTTCCTTTATACCCACATGAAATCGCTGGAAAGCTTCTTCCACTACCGCAACCTCGACGTCTCGACGCTGAAAGAGTTGGCCGCACGCTGGGCGCCGGACGTGCGCGACAGCTTCAAAAAGGGCAGCACTCACCTGGCCCTGGACGACATTCGCGAATCGATCGCCGAGCTGCAGCACTACCGCAAGAACTTCATCAAGTTCTGACTACGGGCTACGGTCCCTGTGTAGGAGCTGCCGCAGGCTGCGATCTTTTGACTTTGATTTTTTAAGATCAAAAGATCGCAGCCTGCGGCAGCTCCTACATGGGATTGTGTCGTTCTCGCCCTCTTTTGGGGCTTCGACGAAGTGAGTAGACTGCGCGCCTTCCTGCAAGGACCGCCGCCATGTTGTTGATGCTTTACCTGATTGCCATTACCGCCGAAGCCATGACCGGTGCCCTGTCTGCCGGCCGTCGCGGGATGGACTGGTTTGGCGTGGTGCTGATTGCCTGCGTCACGGCTTTGGGTGGGGGTTCGGTACGTGACGTGCTGCTCGGCCACTACCCGCTGACGTGGGTCAAACACCCGGAATACCTGGTGCTGACCTCGGTGGCGGCGATGTTCACGGTGTTCGCTGCGCGCTGGATGCGGCATCTGCGCTCGCTGTTTCTGGTGCTCGACGCCGTGGGCCTGGTGGCGTTCACCCTGATCGGCTGCATGACCGCGCTGGAAATGGGCCACGGCATGCTGGTGGCTTCGGTCAGCGGTGTGATCACCGGGGTTTTCGGTGGCATCCTGCGCGACATCTTCTGCAACGACATTCCCCTGATCTTCCGCCGCGAACTCTACGCCAGCGTCTCGTTCGCTGCGGCGTGGTGCTACATGCTCTGCATTTACCTGCAATTGCCCGGCGAACAGGCGATTCTCATCACCTTGTTTGGCGGCTTCCTGTTGCGGTTACTGGCAATCCGTTTTCACTGGGAAATGCCGAAGTTCGTTTATAACGACGAAGCCTGACATCACTCGGTCCCTGTAGGAGCTGCCGCAGGCTGCGATCCTTTGACTTTGATTTTTTAGATCAAAAGATCGCAGCCTGCGGCAGCTCCTACGCCAGTCCGTGTTGTTTCAGGGCCCACTCCACATGCTCACGCACCAGCTCCGACGGGTACTCACGGCGAGCCTTCAACGCTTCCAGCACCGGAATGCTCGACGGCGCGTTCCCCAGGCCTACCGCCAGGTTTCGCAGCCAGCGCTCGTAACCCGCTCGACGTAACGGCGAACCTTCGGTACTACTGAGAAACTTCTCCTCATCCCACATGAACAGCTCTGCCAACTCCGCGTTGTCCAGGTTGTGCCGTGGCTTGAAGTCGCTTTCGCCGGACGGACGGGCGAAGCGGTTCCACGGGCAGACGATCTGGCAGTCATCGCAACCAAACACCCGATTGCCGATCAGTGGTCGCAAATCTTCCGGGATCGCGCTTTTCAGTTCGATGGTCAGGTAGGAGATGCAGCGTCGGGCGTCGAGTACATAAGGGCCGACGAAGGCGTTGGTCGGGCAGATGTCGAGGCATGCGGTGCAACGGCCGCAATGTTCGGTGCTGTGTGGCGGGTCAACCGGCAGCGGCAGGTCGACAAACAGTTCGCTGAGAAAGAAATAACTGCCAGCCTTGCGATTCAAGACCAGGGTGTTTTTGCCGATCCAACCAAGACCGGCCTGTTCCGCGATGGCTTTTTCCAGCACCGGCGCGCTGTCAACGAAAGCGCGGAAACCAAACGGGCCAATTTCGGCCTGAATTTTATCGGCCAGTTGTTGCACGCGTTTGCGGATCAATTTGTGGTAATCACGGCCCAAGGCATAACGCGAGACGTAGGCTTTTTCCGGTTGTGCCAGTCGTTTGGCCATTTCGGTGTCGCCCGGCAGGTAGTCCATGCGTAGGGAAACCACCCGAAGCGTGCCGGGCACTAGCTCTTCTGGATGTGAGCGTTTGCTGCCGTGGGCGCCCATGTAGTCCATTTCGCCGTGGTAGCCGGCCGTGAGCCAGCGCTCCAGGTGCTGCTCATGCTCGGCCAGGTCGAGGCCGCTGATGCCGACTTGCTGAAAGCCCAGCTCGCGGCCCCAGTCCTTGATGGATTGGGCGAGGGCGGGCAGGTCTGTAGTATTTGCGGGCATGAGGCGAGAGAAACCGGAGCTGAGGTGCGTATAATTCTGCCAGACATCGGAGCCCGAAGACGCATGCCGCACACTAAAGATGATTTACCCGACGCGCTGTATAGCGCCGCGCAAGTGCGAGCCCTCGATGCGAGCCTGATCGCGGCCGGCACACCGGGCTTCGAATTGATGCAGCGCGCGGCGCGGGCGACCTGGCGTGCGCTGGTCCGTCATTGGCCGACGGCGAACGAATTGAGTGTTGTGGCCGGCCACGGCAATAACGCCGGCGACGGTTATCTGGTGGCCGTGCTGGCCCGACGTGCGGGTTGGCATGTGCGGGTGCTGGCGGCCGGTGATCCCAAGCGTTTACAAGGTGACGCGGCATTAGCCCATGCCGAGGCCGTGTCTGAAGGTGTCGCGGTTCAAGCCTGGAGCGCACAGTCCGAGTTGCGCGGTATCGTGCTGGATGCCTTGCTCGGTACCGGTCTGACGGGAGAGGTGCGAGAACCCTACGCCAGCGTGATCGCAGCGATCAATGGCAGCGGGCTGCCGGTTGCGGCAGTGGATATCCCTTCGGGGTTGTGTGCTGATACCGGCCGAATACTCGGCGCTGCGGTGCGGGCTGACCTGACCGTGACGTTCATCGGCCTGAAACTGGGTCTGTTCACCGGCGATGCCGCAGACGTGGTCGGCGAGTTGGTGTTCAACGATCTACAGGCCTCCCCCGAGTCGTTTAACGGAGTCGCTATCAGTGCACGTCGCCTGACGGCCAGTTCCTTGCCGCGTCTGACGGGCCGGGCTCCAACCTCCCACAAAGGCAGATACGGCCACGTCCTGCTGATCGGCGGTGATCGGAGCTTTGGCGGCGCCATCCTGCTGAGCGCGCAAAGTGCCCTGCGCAGTGGTGCGGGCATGGTGTCGGTGGCGACGCGCAGTGAGCATGTTCCGGCCGCGCTGGCGAGAATCCCCGAAGCCATGGTACTGGGCACTTCGTCGGCCAACCAGCTGATGGAGCTGCTGCAAAAGGTTTCCGTGCTGGTTGTTGGCCCAGGCTTAGGTCAGGCTTCCTGGGGGCGCAGCCTTTTGTCGGCGGCTGCCAACGCGCCGCTGCCGCAAGTCTGGGACGCCGACGCATTGAATCTGCTGGCCACAGAGCACGTGAGCTTGCCCAAGGATTGTGTGATCACGCCGCATCCGGGCGAGGCGGCGTGCTTGTTGGGGATGAGCACTGTCGAAGTGCAGGCCGATCGTCCTGCGGCGGCTCACGCATTGAGCAAAAAATATACAGCTGTCGTGGTGCTGAAAGGCGCCGGCAGCCTGATCGCCAGCCCCGATGGGCGCCTGGCATTGTGTCATCAGGGCCATCCGGCGATGGCCACCGCCGGCTTGGGTGATGTGCTGGCCGGTCTGGTCGGCGCGTTGCTGGCTCAAGGCATGGAGGCGTTCGACGCCGCCTGCCTGGCCGTCTGGCTGCACGCCAATGCTGGCGCTCAAGAAGGTAAATCGGGCCGTGGGCTGGCGGCCAGTGATCTGATTCCAGCCATTCGTCAGTTGTTGGAGGAGCAAGCACCGTGTCTGAAGTAACCCTGTACCTGGCTGATGAAGAGGCGATGACCGCATTTGGCGCACGCATCGCACAAACCACCGAAGGGCACGGTCTGATTTTTCTCGAGGGAGATCTGGGCGCGGGGAAAACCACGCTGTCCCGGGGCATCATCAGAGGGCTGGGGCATAAAGGGTCGGTAAAAAGCCCTACGTTTACCTTGGTCGAACCCTACGAGATTGGTGACATCCGGGCCTTCCATTTCGACCTCTATCGCCTGGTCGACCCTGAGGAGCTGGAGTACCTCGGCATCCGCGACTACTTCGAAGACGACGCGTTGTGCCTGATCGAGTGGCCCGAAAAGGGTGCAGGCTTTTTGCCAAAGCCCGACCTGACCATTACCATTAGCCCGCAAGATGGCGGGCGTTCGCTGAAAATTTTGTCCCAGGGCTCGCGTGGCGAGTTGTGGTGTGCCGCTTTGGCATTGGAAACCAATTAAATGATGGGGTTAGGTATGCGCTTTCGCGCGATGGTAGCTGCCGTAGGATTGTTGTTTTTGGCGGTGACCGTCGACGCTGTGGCCGAGACAAAGGTCAACAGCGTTCGCCTGTGGCGGGCTCCGGACAACACACGACTGGTGTTCGACCTGAGCGGTCCTGTCCAGCACAGTGTCTTTACCCTGACCGCCCCGGATCGGCTGGTCATCGACATCAATGGCGCGTCACTGGGGGCGCCGCTGAACGTCAACAGCTCGAACACTCCGATCACCGCCATGCGCTCGGCTCAACGTACGCCGACCGATCTGCGGGTAGTCATCGACCTGAAAAAAGCCGTGACGCCGAAAAGTTTTACACTGGCGCCAAACGCCCAGTACGGCAATCGTCTGGTGGTCGACTTGTTCGATAGCGCCGCCGACGCCGCGCCAATTCCGGCGCCGACCAACGTCGCGACAGTAGCCCCGGTACCGGTCACGCCGGTGGAGCCCGCGGTGAAGCTGCCGCCAGCCCCGGCCGGCAAGCGCGACATCATAGTGGTCATCGATGCCGGTCACGGCGGCGAAGACCCGGGTGCCTCCGGCTCTCGCGGTCAGCGTGAAAAAGACGTAGTACTGGCCATCGCCCGTGAACTGCAGCGTCAGGTCAACGGCATGAAAGGCTTCCGCGCCGAACTGACCCGCACCGGCGACTACTTCATTCCATTGCGCGGCCGTACTGAAATCGCCCGCAAGAAGGGCGCCGACCTGTTCGTCTCGATCCACGCCGACGCCGCGCCTTCGACCGCTGCTTTCGGTGCCTCGGTGTTCGCCCTGTCTGATCGCGGCGCGACCTCGGAAACGGCCCGTTGGCTGGCCGACAGCGAAAACCGTTCCGACTTGATCGGTGGTGCCGGCAACGTCAGCCTCGACGACAAGGACCGCATGCTGGCAGGCGTGCTGCTCGACCTGTCGATGACTGCCTCCCTGACCTCCAGCCTCAACGTTGGCCAGAAAGTCTTGAGCAACATCGGTCGCGTCACGCCACTGCACAAACAGCGCGTGGAACAGGCCGGGTTCATGGTGCTGAAGTCGCCGGACATTCCATCGATCCTGGTGGAAACCGGGTTCATCTCCAACGCCAACGAAGCTTCCAAGCTTGCCGCAGCGAACCACCAGCAAGCGCTGGCGCGTTCGATCAGCAGCGGCGTGCGCCAGTTCTTCCAGCAGAATCCGCCACCGGGCACCTACATCGCCTGGCTGCGTGATTCCGGTGGGATCGCACAAGGTCCTCGTGACCATCGGGTGAGCCCCGGCGAGACGCTGGCGATGATTGCCGTGCGATATCAGGTGTCTCCGGCCACGCTGCGCAGCGCCAACAAGCTGTCGAGTGATGAGCTCAAAATCGGTCAGCACTTGACCATCCCCGGCACTGAACTGGCGGCCAAAGAATGAACCAGGTGCTGACCAACACAGCTCGCATCGAGCTGCTCAGCCCGCGACTGGCGAACCAGATTGCCGCCGGTGAGGTGGTTGAGCGCCCGGCTTCGGTGATCAAGGAGCTGCTGGAAAACAGCCTCGACTCCGGCGCCAAGCGTATCGATGTCGATGTGGAACAGGGCGGCGTCAAGCTGCTGCGGGTGCGCGACGATGGCAGCGGCATTTCTGCCGATGACCTGCCGCTGGCCCTGGCGCGACATGCCACCAGCAAAATCCGTAACCTGGAAGACCTTGAGCAGGTCATGAGCCTCGGGTTTCGCGGTGAAGCCCTCGCCTCGATCAGCTCCGTGGCGCGTCTGACCCTCACCTCTCGCACCAAAGATGCCGATCAGGCCTGGCAGGTCGAAACCGAAGGCCGGGACATGGCGCCTCGCGTGCAACCGGCGGCCCATCCGGTGGGCACATCGGTGGAAGTGCGCGACCTGTTCTTCAACACCCCGGCACGACGCAAATTTCTCAAAACCGAAAAAACCGAATTCGATCACCTGCAAGAAGTGATCAAGCGTCTGGCCCTGGCGCGCTTCGACGTGGCGTTTCATCTGCGCCACAACGGCAAGACCATCCTCAGCCTGCATGAAGCCCATGACGACGCGGCCCGTGCCCGGCGTGTGGCGGCGATTTGCGGTTCGGGTTTCCTCGAGCAGGCCCTGCCGATCGAGATCGAGCGCAATGGCCTGCATTTGTGGGGCTGGGTCGGCTTGCCGACGTTCAACCGCAGCCAGGCAGACTTGCAGTATTTCTTTGTGAACGGCCGTGCCGTACGCGACAAGCTGGTGGCCCACGCAGTGCGCCAGGCCTATCGCGACGTGCTGTTCAACGGCCGGCACCCGACGTTCGTGCTGTTTTTCGAAGTCGATCCGGCAGGCGTTGATGTCAACGTGCACCCGACCAAGCACGAAGTGCGCTTCCGCGATGGGCGCATGGTTCACGATTTTCTCTATGGCACCCTGCACCGCGCCCTGGGTGATGTGCGGCCGGAAGACCATCTGGCCGCGCCTGTCGCGACAGCCTTCGTTCGACCCACCGGCATTGATGCTGGCGAGTTCGGTCCACAGGGCGAAATGCGTCTGGCGGCCAATGCCTTGCTGGAACAGCCTCAGGCTCAGCCGTCGTTCAATACGCCGGCAGGCTCGGGCGCTGGTGCCGGTTATCAGTATCAGTACTCGCCGCGGCCTCAGTCCGGCGTGCCGGTTGCTGAGGCACAGGCAGCTTATCGCGAGTTTTTTGCACCATTGCCAGAAGCCAACGCGGTAGCGCTGCCGGCCGGGCAGGACGATGTTCCGCCGCTGGGTTATGCACTGGCGCAGCTCAAAGGCATCTACATTCTTTCGGAAAACGCCCAGGGCCTGGTGCTGGTGGACATGCATGCCGCTCACGAGCGGATCATGTACGAACGCCTGAAAATCGCCATGGCCAGTGAAGGCCTGAGCGGTCAGCCGCTACTGGTGCCGGAGTCCCTGGCGGTCAGTCAGCGTGAAGCCGATTGCGCCGAAGAACACGTCGCGTGGTTCCAGCGTCTGGGCTTTGAATTGCAACGTCTGGGCCCGGAATCCCTGGCCATCCGGCAGATCCCGGCCTTGCTCAAGCAAGCTGAAGCCAATCGATTGGTCAGTGACGTTCTGGCGGACTTGATGGAATACGGCACCAGCGACCGGATTCAGGCGCACCTGAACGAATTGCTCGGCACCATGGCCTGCCACGGCGCGATTCGTGCGAATCGGCGTCTGGCCCTGCCGGAAATGAACGGTCTGCTGCGCGACATGGAAAACACCGAGCGCAGCGGTCAATGCAACCATGGCCGACCGACCTGGACCCAACTGGGCCTGGACGATCTGGACAAACTGTTCTTGCGCGGTCGTTGATGAACCAGCTCCCTCCTGCGATTTTCCTGATGGGGCCGACGGCCGCCGGCAAGACCGACCTGGCCATCGAACTCACCAAAGTCCTGCCTTGCGAGCTGATCAGCGTCGATTCGGCGTTGGTCTACCGTGGCATGGACATCGGCACCGCCAAACCCTCCAAAGCGCTTTTGGCTGAATTTCCACACCGTTTGATCGATATTCTCGACCCGGCAGAGAGCTATTCGGCCGCAGATTTCCGTCGTGATGCCCTCGAAGCCATGGCCGAAATCACCGCGCGGGGCAAAATTCCGCTGCTGGTGGGCGGCACAATGCTCTATTACAAGGCTTTGGTTGAAGGTCTGGCAGACATGCCGGCGGCTGACCCGGCCATTCGCGCACAGATCGAAGAAGAGGCTGCACGCCTTGGCTGGCAAGCCTTGCACGAACAATTGGCAGTCATCGATCCGGAATCTGCGGCGCGTATTCATCCGAACGATCCGCAGCGACTTAGTCGAGCGCTGGAAGTTTATCGCGTTAGTGGTCAGAGCATGACTGCGCTAAGGTTGCGACAATCTGCGCAAAGTACTGAAGCAGCCGCCTCGGGACTGCAACAATTGCCCTATACTGTCGCGAACTTGGCGATTGCTCCGGCAAATCGCCAGGTATTGCACGAGCGAATTAAACAAAGATTCTCGAATATGTTGGAACAGGGATTCATTGACGAGGTCGTAGCCCTGCGTATGCGAAGTGACCTGCATGCCGGGTTGCCGTCTATACGTGCAGTAGGCTACCGACAAGTCTGGGACTACCTGGATGGCAAGCTGACGCAAGCCGAGATGCAGGAGCGTGGAATCATTGCCACGCGCCAATTGGCGAAGCGCCAGTTCACCTGGCTGCGCAGTTGGGCTGATTTACACTGGTTCGACAGCCTCGATTGCGACAATCTGCCGCGCGCCTTGAAATACCTGGGGACCATCTCCATATTGAGCTGAGTCCTTGCAATTGCCGTCTATCCTTGGGGGTCTGACGGCCACAAGCCATCTGTTTACCTATTTTTTATATTGAATCCTTAAAGGAGTGCGGCACATGTCAAAAGGGCATTCGCTACAAGACCCTTACTTGAATACTTTACGTAAAGAGAAAGTGGGGGTTTCCATCTACCTGGTCAACGGGATCAAGCTGCAAGGCACGATCGAGTCTTTCGACCAATTCGTTATCCTGCTGAAAAACACCGTCAGCCAGATGGTTTACAAACACGCTATCTCTACAGTCGTGCCGGTTCGTCCAATTCGTCTGCCTAGCTCAACCCAATCCCAAGCAGGTGACGCTGAGCCAGGTAACGCCTCATAGGAGTCTCCTTTGTTCTTTTAGCCCC
>NZ_JBIWAM010000026.1:69647-74613 GCF_044760065.1 Pseudomonas sp. NPDC098740
AGTAATCCTCGTTCACTTGGATGGACAGGACCCTGAGGCGCGCGAAGATCCGCAGGAGTTTCAGGAGCTGGCTAATTCGGCGGGCGCCGAGACCGTTGCGTTTTTTAACGTGCCGCGTCATCGGCCAACCGCCAAATTTCTCATTGGCAGTGGCAAGGTCGAGGAACTACGCGACCTGGTCAAGGCCGAAGAGGCCGATCTGGTGATTTTCAATCACATCCTCACGCCCAGTCAGGAACGTAACCTCGAACGTGTTTTCGAGTGTCGCGTGATCGACCGCACCGGTCTGATTCTCGATATTTTCGCCCAACGCGCCCGTACCCATGAAGGCAAGCTCCAGGTAGAACTGGCCCAGCTTGACCACATGAGCACCCGGCTGGTTCGTGGCTGGACTCACCTTGAACGCCAAGGTGGCGGTATCGGCATGCGTGGCCCGGGTGAAACCCAATTGGAAACCGACCGCCGTTTGCTGCGGGTTCGCCTGCGACAGATCAAGGGCCGACTGGAAAAAGTGCGCAGTCAGCGCGAACAGTCGCGACGCGGTCGTTCGCGTGCGGATATTCCTACCGTGTCCCTGGTGGGGTATACCAACGCCGGCAAATCCACGCTCTTCAATAACGTGACGAAATCCGACGTGTACGCGGCTGACCAGTTGTTTGCCACGCTGGACCCGACCTTGCGCCGTCTGGAACTCGACGATCTGGGGCCGATTGTCCTGGCCGACACGGTGGGTTTCATACGCCACTTGCCCCACAAACTGGTCGAGGCGTTTCGGTCTACGCTCGAAGAGTCGAGCAACTCGGACCTGCTGTTGCACGTGATCGATGCGGCCGAACCGGATCGCATGTTGCAGATAGAGCAGGTGATGGTGGTGCTGGGCGAGATTGGTGCCCAGGACTTGCCGATACTCGAGGTCTATAACAAACTCGATTTGCTTGAAGGCGTTGAGCCACAAATCCAGCGCGACGAAAACGGCAAGCCCCAACGGGTCTGGCTGTCGGCGCGTGATGGCAGTGGTCTGGAATTGCTTGAGCAAGCCATTGCCGAGTTGCTGGGCGGTGATTTGTTTGTTGGCACCTTGCGCTTGCCGCAACGTTTTGCTCGACTGCGTGCGCAGTTTTTCGAACTCGGTGCGGTGCAGAAAGAAGAACACGACGAGGAAGGCATCAGCCTGCTGGCCGTTCGTTTGCCACGGATCGAGTTGAATCGACTGGTGAGCCGCGAAGGATTGCAGCCGATGGATTTCATCGAGCAACACACTTTGCAATAAAAGCCTGAGAAAGCGGTTGTGCCGCGGTGACAGGCATTCTGTAGCATTGGTCGGCGCGCCGTGGGTGCGTCTTTGCTTTATCAGATGGAGAGCGCTATGGCTTGGAATGAGCCGGGTGGCAACTCGAATAATCAGGATCCTTGGGGTGGCAAACGCCGCAATAACGGCGACCGCAAGGGACCACCGGATCTCGACGAGGCCTTCCGAAAGCTGCAGGAAAGCCTGAACGGGTTGTTCGGTGGTGGTAAGAAACGCGGTGATGACGGTGGCGGTTCGGGCAGGAGTAGCGGCTTCGGCGGTCTGCTCGGCATCGGCCTGGTCGTGTTGGCGGCCGTATGGCTGTACAGCGCGGTCTATGTAGTCGACGAGCAGGAGCAAGCCGTGGTGCTGCGCTTCGGCAAGTACTACGAAACTGTCGGCCCGGGTCTGAACATCTATTTCCCGCCGCTTGATCGCAAGTACCTGGAAAACGTCACGCGTGAGCGTGCCTATACCAAGCAGGGTCAAATGCTCACTGAAGACGAAAACATCGTCGAAGTGCCGCTGACCGTGCAGTACAAGATCAGCAACCTGCAGGACTTCGTGCTGAGCGTTGATCAGCCGGAAATCAGCCTTCAGCACGCGACCGAAAGTGCCTTGCGCCATGTGGTGGGTTCCACCGCGATGGATCAGGTGCTGACCGAAGGTCGTGAATTGATGGCCAGCGAAATCAAGGAGCGTCTGCAACGCTTCATGGATACCTATCGCACCGGTATCACCGTCACTCAGGTCAACGTACAGAGCGCAGCCGCACCGCGTGAAGTGCAGGAAGCCTTCGATGACGTGATCCGTGCCCGTGAAGACGAGCAGCGTTCGCGTAACCAGGCTGAAACCTACGCCAACGGCGTCGTGCCGGAAGCCCGTGGTCAGGCCCAGCGCATCATCGAAGATGCCAACGGTTACCGTGATGAAACCGTCTCGCGTGCCAAGGGTGAGGCTGATCGCTTCACCAAGCTGGTGAGCGAGTACCGCAAGGCACCTGAAGTTACCCGTGAGCGTCTGTACCTGGACACCATGCAGGAAGTCTTCAGCAACACCAGCAAGGTTCTCGTGACCGGCAACAAGAATGGCCAGAGCAATCTGCTCTACTTGCCGCTGGACAAAATGGTCGAAAGTGGTCGCAGCACCAGCACTCAGGTGACCGGCGCGGCAGCCACCAGCAATGAAGCGAATGCGCGTGCGGCTGCTGATCTGCAGCAACAGCCATCTCGCACCAGGGAGAGTCGCTGATGAGCAATAAATCGCTGATCGCCCTTATTGTCGGCGTCGTCGTGGCGATCGCTGCCTGGAACTGCTTCTACATCGTGGCTCAGACCGAGCGTGCGGTGCTGCTGCAGTTCGGTCGCGTGGTCCAGGCTGATGTTCAGCCAGGTCTGCATGTGAAAGTGCCTTACGTTAACCAGGTGCGCAAATTCGACGCCCGCCTGATGACGCTGGATGCACCGACACAGCGCTTCCTGACGCTGGAAAAGAAAGCCGTCATGGTCGATGCCTACGCCAAGTGGCGCGTGAAAGATGCCGAGCGCTTCTACACCGCGACTTCCGGCCTCAAGCAGATTGCTGACGAGCGACTGTCCCGTCGTCTGGAATCGGGCCTGCGTGACCAGTTCGGTAAGCGCACGCTGCATGAAGTGGTTTCCGGTGAGCGCGATGCGCTGATGACCGATATCACGGCTTCGCTGAACAAGATGGCGGAAAAAGAGCTGGGCATCGAAGTTGTCGATGTTCGGGTCAAGGCTATCGATCTGCCGAAAGAAGTGAACCGCAGCGTGTTCGAGCGCATGAGTTCCGAGCGTGAGCGTGAAGCTCGCGAGCACCGCGCCAAGGGTAACGAACTGTCAGAAGGCATTCGTGCCGACGCTGATCGTCAACGCCGCGTGTTGCTGGCTGAAGCCTATCGTGAATCTGAAGAGGTTCGCGGTGATGGTGACGCCCAGGCCGCTGCAATCTACTCCAAGGCCTACGGCCAGGATCAGGAGTTCTACGGTTTCTACCGTAGCCTGCGTGCCTACCGTGAAAGCTTCGCGAACAAATCCGACGTCATGGTCCTGGACCCAAGCAGCGACTTCTTCCGTTACTTGGAAAAAGCCAAGCCTTGATACGACGTTGACCTGAATCATCCCCCGCCTGACGGCTAACACCTCTGGCGGGGTGATCCTTTGGGAAAACGTGTGTATGATGCGGCAGCCGGGAAATTCCCGGCTTTTTTGCGTCTGCACGTTTGATTGCTGTTTTTTATGCAGGCGTCCGAGTTGAATGACTCGACAGGTTTTTCGAGGAAAGTGGTTGGTGAAGCCGATTTCAGGCTTTTCGCCGCGTTGTTCATGCGCGTGGTTTGCGCATGAACCGATCATTTTCTGCTTCACTCAAGGCTCGCCCAAAGGCTTGCCGCCCGGATCATAGGGGAATGGCGTAATGGCAACGGTAGACCGCTGGCTGCTGCCAGATGGCATCGAAGAAGTACTGCCACCAGAAGCGGCGCGCATTGAAGTCGCGCGTCGTCAGGTGTTGGATCTGTTCCAGAGCTGGGGTTACGAGTTTGTCGTGACTCCCCATATCGAGTACCTGGAATCCCTGCTGACCGGCGCGGGCCAGGACCTCGATCTGCGTACCTTCAAGGTCATCGACCCGCAATCGGGTCGGCAGATGGGTTTCCGTGCCGACATTACGCCGCAAGTGGCGCGTATCGATGCGCACACCTTGCGACGCGAAGGCCCGAGCCGTCTGTGCTATGCCGGTAGCGTGCTGCACGCTCAGCCGCGCGCCTTGTCGTCCTCGCGCAGCCCGATCCAGCTGGGTGCCGAGTTGTACGGCGATGCCAGCCCGAGCAGCGACGTGGAAGTCATCAGCCTGATGTTGGCTATGCTGCAACTGGCCGATGTGCCGGATGTGCACATGGATCTCGGTCATGTTGGTATCTACCGTGGCCTGGCTCGCGCCGCCGGTTTGTCCGGTGAAGTCGAGCAACAGCTGTTCGATGCATTGCAACGTAAAGCCATCGACGAGGTCATTACCTTGACCGAAGGCTTGCCTGCGGATCTGTCGGGCATGTTGCGGGCGCTGGTCGACCTGTGTGGCGGCCGTGAAGTATTGAGCGCTGCCCGCGAGCGTCTGGCGAATGCGCCGGCGCCGGTACTGGCAGCTCTGGACGATTTGTTGGCGATTGCCGAGCGTCTGTCCACGCGTTTCCCTGAGTTGCCGTTGTATTTCGACCTGGGCGAATTGCGCGGCTACCACTACCACACCGGTGTGGTGTTCGCGGTGTTCGTACCGGGTGTTGGCCAGTCCATAGCTCAGGGCGGTCGTTACGACGACATCGGTGCCGACTTCGGTCGGGCTCGTCCGGCAACCGGCTTCTCCACCGATTTGAAAACCCTGGTGACCCTGGGGCGTGCTGAGATCGAGCTACCGTCTGGCGGTATCTGGATGCCTGACAGTACGGATGCGGGACTCTGGCAGCAGGTTTGCCAGTTGCGCTGTGAGGGTCAGCGTGTCGTGCAGGCGTTGCCTGGGCAACCTTTGGCCGCCGCCCGTGAAGCGGACTGCGACCGGCAATTGATTCAGCAGAACGGGCTTTGGCAAGTATCGCCACTGGCTTCTTGAGTTTTCCTGCCGGCCGCGGCCGGCACCAAGTTTGCGCGAATGAGGACACGTGTT
>NZ_JBIWAM010000027.1:0-73543 GCF_044760065.1 Pseudomonas sp. NPDC098740
CGTTGTTTGTCAGTAGGCAGGAACCGCCGTATACGGAACCGTACGTACGGTGGTGTGAGAGGACGGCGGGGGCAACCCCGCCTCCTACTCGATCCCGGAATTTGCCGACTGCCCTCAATAAATAAGTTTCGCGACTGATAACCTGTTGCAGAACCGGCCTGTGCTTTCCCAGTCTTAAGTACAGGCCCTGACCCGCAGTGAGGAAAAGCATGAAGTCGCGCATCTGGCGTTTGGCCGGTGTTGGTTTGTTGTGTATCAGTGTCACTGCGCAATCGCTGGCGGATGAGCCGCAAAACCGTGGCGCCGATGGCGGGCAACGCGGCTCGGATGGCCATCAGGGAAACAATCAGGGCCACGGCGGCAATAACCAGCCGCGTGCGCAGAATAACGACATCATTCGTGGCGACAACAGTCGCCAGTTCGAGCACAACGGCCAGAATCAGAACGACGGTCAACGGCAGAACCGTGCGCCGCACGACTACAACAACCCGGTTCGACCACCGCCGCCACCGCCGCAGCTACCGGCCAATGACCTGCCGATTCAGGGCCGGCCCGACACCGTGCGCCAGACCCAGCAGCCACAGCGTGGTTACTACCAGGACGTGCCGCGGCGCAACGATAACAACCAGCATTGGCAGAACAACGGTCCGCGTCCCGATGACCATCGCTGGGCCGGTCGCCCGGACGGGCACGGTAATGGTTGGGGCGCCGGCCCGCAGTATCGCCCCGGTCATGTGATCGATCGTTTCCCCGACCGTGATTACCGTGTGCCGTACCGTGGTCAGGATTTCTTCTACTCCGGCGGCTACTGGTATCGTCCGCTCGGTCCGCGTTATGTGGTGGTTCAGCCGCCACGCGGGATTCGCGTCAGCTACTTGCCCGATTACGCGCGTGAAGTGTGGATCGGCGGTGCGCTGTTGTTCCTGGCGTCCGGCTCTTATTACGCCTATCAGGAAAGCACTCAGGATTACGTCGTGGTCGAGCCCCCCGTACAACCGCAGCCGCAACCGGTCAGCAATGGTTATGACGTGGTGGCGTATCCGGCCAACGGTCAGTCGCCAGAGCAAGTCAACCGGGACGGTTACGAGTGCTATCAATACGCGGTGCAGCAGAGTGGCTTCGATCCGCGAACGGCCACCTACCAGCCGGCCCCGTCGGTGGTGCAAGCCTACCGACAGGCCCAGGGCAACTGCCTGAGCAGTCGCGGTTATCAGGTTTCTTTCTGAGCCCTGCCTGCCAGTACCACTTCCTGCGGGTCAGCGTGCACCAGCACTTCGGCTCGCGGGTAGGCGGCATGAATGGCATCGGCGGCTTGATCGCTGATGCCGTGAGCGACTGACAGGGTCAAATCGCCCGGCAATTCCAGGTGCAACTGCACGAACCACTGGTTGCCGGAAACCCGCGTACGCAGGTCGTGCGCCCCCAATACTCCCGGTACGCCGCAGGCCAGTTCGAGCATGTGCTGGCTGACGTCCGACGGCAGTTCTTCATCCATCAGCACCGTAAAACTTTCCCGGGCGATCTGAATCGCGCTCCATAGAATGTAGGCGGCGATCCCCAATCCGAACCAAGGGTCGACCTGATGCCAGCCAAACCCGGCGAGCACCAGCGCCACCAGAATGCTGCCGTTGAGCAGCATGTCCGAGCGGTAATGCAGGGCGTCGGCGCGCACCGCGTTGGAACCGGTCGCCTTGACGACCCGATGTTGCAACATCAGCAGGGCCAGGGTCAGTGCCAGGGAAAACACAATCACCCCGATACTGATCCATGGCGCCCCCACTGGTTCCGGGTGTTTCAGTCGATCAATCGCCTGCAAGGCAATCAGCACCGCGCTGCCGCCAATGAACAACGCCTGAGCCATGCCCGCCAGCGACTCGGCCTTGCCGTGCCCGTAACGGTGATCATCGTCGGCCGGGCGCAAGGCGTAATGCACAGCGAGCAGGTTGAGCAGCGAGGTGACACCGTCGAGGGCCGAGTCGGTCAACCCGGCGAGCATGCTGACCGAACCGCTCAACCACCAGGCGATGGCTTTGGCGACGATCAGCGTGCATGCCACCGCCACCGAGGCACGGGTCGCCAGCCGCAACAGGCGGGCGTGTTCGGAGCTTGCGATCATAGGGGCTGCTTGTCCTTTAAGTGTTCCTTCACCGGCACGGATTACGCGGCAGGTTGCAGACCCAGCATGGCCAGTTGCTGAGCGCTGCCCTTGTGCTGGATCAGGCGTGGGTCGTCCAGCGGGAAGCTACGTCCCAGTTCGGTTTCGAGAATAGTCTGCAACTTGTGGTTATCGACCTTGCCGTCGGCGCCGATGGCTTCCTTGAGTTTTTCCGGAGCCACCTGTGCGGTCTCGCCGGGCGCGTAGTAAATCGCGCCAGTGGCGAAGTCCACGGCAAACGCGATCAGGCCGGGAATGATGTAGAACAGCAGGCCCACGGCATCCAGCGCGGCGATGGCCGGGTCGATCTTGCCGTCGATCTGACCGCGACGGTCAGGGTAGAAAATCGATCCGCAAGCGGTCACCTGGGTCAGCAACGTCGCGACCAATACACCGCCAATCAAGCGAAAGGGAGCACGCATATGAAATCTCCTGAGTCATCTGGAAAACGAAGGGGCGTCTATATGAATTAGGACCACGACGAACGCTAGGCAGTTCGCCGTTATACTCGCGCTCGGCAGGGCGTGCCCACAGTAAATTGCGGCCTCGTCTCACCCCCACTGGAATAGTTGAGGATTGATGTTGTTTTTTCCAGATCGACAACGCGTGACGGCTGATGGATTTTTTCGGGGTTCGGCCCTCCGGGCTGAAGCTGTGGACGCGCCATGCTGCGTTGCGGGACTTGGCAAGGAAACGACCCTTGCCTGCGTCCCGCGCCTTGCCTGGCACGCCCACAGCTTCAACGCGACTCGCAATTTACTGTGGGCACGCCCTGGGGAGCCAGCATGATTTCTTTGCCAATTGATGAAGTTTTACCCGCCCTGCGTGAAGCCTTGGCTACACGCCACGAAGCCGTGCTCGAAGCACCGCCCGGCGCCGGTAAAACCACCCGCGTGCCACTGGCCTTGCTCAACGAGCCCTGGTTGGCCGGGCAGACCATTCTGATGCTCGAACCGCGCCGATTGGCTGCGCGGGCGGCGGCGGAGCGTTTGGCCAGTGAGCTGGGCGAGAAGGTCGGTGAAACCGTCGGCTATCGCATTCGTCTCGACAGCAAAGTCGGGCCCAACACCCGCATCGAAGTGGTCACCGAAGGGATTCTGACCCGACGCTTGCAGGACGACCCGGCGCTCGAAGGCGTTGGCCTGCTGATCTTCGACGAATTCCACGAGCGCAGCCTCGACGCCGATCTGGCGTTGGCCCTGAGCCTGAATGGCCGCGAGCTGTTTCGTGACGATCAACCGCTGAAAATCCTGTTGATGTCGGCAACGCTGGAAGGCGAACGCCTGGCCGGGTTGCTCGATGACGCGCCGATCCTGCGCAGCGAAGGCCGCATGTACCCGGTGGCGATGCGTTGGGGCCGGCCGTTCCAACCTGGCGAATTCATCGAGCCGCGCGTGGTGCAAACCATCCTCGACGCCTTGAACGATGAAACCGGCAGCGTGTTGGTGTTCCTGCCGGGGCAGGCGGAAATCCGTCGCGTGCATCAACAGTTGGCCGATGCACTGGGCGAGAGCACACAGGTTTTGCTTTGCCCGTTGCACGGCGAACTCGATCTGGCTGCGCAACGCGCCGCGATTGATCCCGCGCCTGTCGGCAAACGCAAAGTGGTGCTGGCCACCAACATCGCCGAGACCAGCCTGACGATCGACGGCGTACGCGTGGTGATCGATGCCGGGCTGGCGCGGGTGCCGCGTTTCGATCCGGGCAGCGGCATGGCCCGCCTCGATACTCAGCGTATTTCCAAAGCCAGCGCCACTCAGCGCGCGGGCCGGGCAGGGCGGTTGGAACCGGGTGTGTGTTATCGCTTGTGGTCGCAGGATCAGCACGAGCAACTGGCGGCCTACGCCAGCGCGGAAATCCTCTCGGCGGATCTTGCCGGACTTGCTTTGCAACTCGGCCGCTGGGGCGTGACGCCGGGGCAATTGGTGTGGCTCGACGTACCGCCCCCGGCCGCTTATGCGCAGGCTCAGGACCTGCTTGATCGCCTGGGCGCATTGGACGGCGAAGCGCTGACCCATCACGGTCAGGCCATGGCCGAACTGCCGGCGCATCCACGTATCGCGCATTTGCTGTTGCGCGGTCAGGCGCTCGGCTTGGCCAACATGGCCTGCGATGTCGCGGCCTTGCTCGGCGAGCGAGATATTTTGCGTGGCGCCGGGGCGGATCTGCACAGCCGATTGGTGCTGTTGTCCGGCGAAGAACGCGCCGCACGTGGCGCTCAGGGTGGCGTGCAACGTGCCCGGCAATTGGCGCGGCAGTATCGCGGTTACCTGCGGGGTAAAGCGTCGGAACCGGTCAGCGATCCCGATCATCCGCGCTGGCTCGGTGCGCTGTTGGCGTTGGCCTATCCCGATCGGGTCGCTCAACAGCGCCGGGCCGGTGGAGCGGAATATCGCTTGGCTAACGGTCGTGCAGCGCTGTTTGCCGAAGCCGACAGTTTGATGAAGCAACCGTGGCTGGTGATCGCCGATCTCGGCAGCCGGCAGGGTCAGCGTGAAGAACGCATTTATCTGGCGGCGGATTTCGATCCTGCGCTGTTCGATTCAGTGCTGGCCGAGCAGGTTCGCGTGGTCGATCAACTGGATTGGGACGAGCGCGAAGGCGTGTTGCGCGCCGAGCGTCAGCGTAAGGTCGGTGAATTGATCCTCAGCCGCGAGCCGTTGACCGGACTCGATGAGACCGCTCGCAGCCAGGCGCTGGTGAATCTGGTGCGGCGCAAAGGTCTGGAACTGTTGCCATGGACTCCGGAGCTGCGTCAGTGGCAGGCGCGGGTTGCGTTGTTGCGTCAGTTGGACCTTGGCGCGAAAGGTGAGAGTGAATGGCCGGATGTCAGCGACGCCGCCCTGCTCAAAAGCCTTGAACATTGGTTGATGCCGTACCTGGGCAAAGTCTCGCGGCTCAGTCATTTCGCCAATCTGGACCTGTCGAGCATCGTCCATAACCTGTTGCCGTGGCCGCTGCCGCAACGGCTGGATGAACTGGCGCCGCATCATCTGAGCGTGCCGTCAGGTTCATCGATTCGTCTGGATTACAGCGAACAGCCGCCGATTCTGGCGGTGCGGTTGCAGGAGTTGTTCGGCTTGGCCGAGACCCCGCGGATTGCCGGTGGCCGGCAGGTGGTCAAACTGCATTTGCTGTCCCCGGCGCGACGGCCGGTGCAGGTGACCCAGGATCTGGCGAACTTCTGGCGCAGCACGTATGCCGAGGTGAAGAAGGATTTGAAAGGGCGCTATCCGAAGCACTACTGGCCGGATGATCCGCTGGTGGCCGAAGCGACCGCGCGGATCAAACCGCGTAAAAGCTGAAGATCAAAAGATCGCAGCCTCGTTTCACTCGACAGCTCCTACAAGGGATACGCGGTACATGTAGGAGCTGTCGAGTGAAACGAGGCTGCGATCTTTTGACGTTGATGTTCAAGAGGCGGCCTTCGCGGTGAGCTGCTCCCGACAATAATCGGCAAACAACTGCGCCGGTTTGGTCAACTGCCCGCGCTTCAACCACGCCGCCACCAGCCCTGAGCCGGTGACGTCTTCGACGATGTCCACGCACACCACTTTCTGGCCGTCATAGGTGCATTCCGAATGCGGCCGGGTGACCAGAATCGAGAAGCCGAACCCTTGCCCGACCATTCCCCGGACCATCTCGATCGACGGTGAGCTGAAGGCAATGTTCGGCGTCAGTCCCAACTCTTCGAACAGGCTGACGAAGTAGGTCCGGCTCGGTTGCACGTCCAGCAGAATCATCGGCTCCAGGCACAGATCGCGCAGCGATACTTGCTTGAGCTGGGCAAAGCGATGATCCGCCGGCAGCAACGCATAAGGCCGTTGCGCCGGCATCAAGGGTTCGGTCTGGATGGTGGCGTCGAGGTCGTGTTCATACAGGATCGCCAGGTCGAAGGTGCCCGAGGTCAGGCCTTGCACCAGCTCTTGCTGCTCGCCGTCGCGGATGCGGATTTTCACCCCCGGATACAGCGCCGAGAACCCGGCAATCAACTGCGGCAGGTACAGCGGCGCGACCGTTTCGAAGCAACCGATATCGATTTGCCCGGCCACCACGTCGTTGTCGGCCAGGGCGTTCTGTTCGAACTCCTTGGCCATGCGCAGCAGTTCCTGGGCCTTGCGGTAGAAGCGTGCGCCGCTGGGGGTCAAGGACACGCCCTGGGCGTGATGACGGATCAGCAGTTGCACGCCGAAGCTGTCTTCCAGGCCTTTGATCGCCGTGGAGATGGCCGGCTGGGCGATGTACAGCTTGCGCGACGCTTCGGCGACGCTGCCGCATTCGACGGTGGTGATGAAGTACTTCAATTGACGCAGGTTGTAGGCAGCCACGGCAAACCTCGGGGTGGATGGACTCGACATCCAGGCAATTTTTGCGCCGACTGCATCCGTTCTGACGACGGTGTTGTTATGCCTGAACAATAACCACATACCGCGCCACCGGGGAGATTGGCTGCCCAGTTTTTTCATGGTCTGCGAAGACATTTTTACTATTTTTCCTTGACGCAGGCCTGGGCCACCATCCAATCCACAAGAAAGCCCATGGAGCATCTGAACGTGTTCGAGCTTACATTCTGGCAAAACAAAGCCGCTGCGCTGCGGTTTCCCGATCAGGCCGTGATCGACGGCAAGCCCCGTGCGGCTCAGTCGGGGCAGACCTTCGCCGCGATCAACCCCGCCACCGGCCAGTGCCTGGCCAACGTGGCCGCGTGCGGCGAAGAAGACGTAGACGCCGCGGTGCGCAATGCGCGGCAAGTGTTCGAGGCCGGAACCTGGTCGGCGCGTTCGCCGAATGAGCGCAAGCAAGTGCTGTTGCGCCTGGCCGATCTGATCATGATCCATCGCGAAGAACTGGCGCTGCTCGATTCTCTGAACATGGGCAAACCGGTGATGGACGCCTACAACATTGACGTGCCGGGCGCCGCCGGGGTGTTTCGCTGGTACGCCGAAAGCCTCGACAAACTCTACGACCAGATCGCCCCCAGCGCGCAGAACGTGTTGGCGACCATCACCCGCGAATCGCTGGGCGTGGTTGCGGCCGTGGTGCCGTGGAATTTTCCGCTGGACATGGCTGCATGGAAACTCGCACCGGCACTGGCGGCGGGCAATTCGGTGATCCTCAAACCCGCCGAGCAGTCACCGTTTTCCGCCCTGCGTCTGGCCGAACTGGCGCTGGAAGCCGGCCTGCCAGCCGGCGTACTGAACGTGCTGCCGGGGCTTGGCGAGCAGACCGGCAAAGCCCTCGGTTTGCACCCGGACATCGATTGCCTGGTGTTCACCGGCTCCACCGAAGTCGGCAAATACTTCATGCAGTACTCGGCGCAATCGAACCTGAAACAGGTGTGGCTGGAGTGCGGCGGCAAGAGCGCCAATCTGGTGTTTGCTGATTGTCAGGACCTTGACCTCGCCGCAGAGAAAGCTGCGTTCGGGATCTTCTTCAATCAGGGTGAAGTGTGCTCGGCCAACTCACGGTTGCTGGTGGAACGGTCGATTCATGACGAGTTCGTCGAGCGCCTCAAAGTACAGGCCGAACGTTGGCAACCGGGTGATCCGCTGGACCCGTCGAGCCGCGCCGGGGCGATTGTCGACAACCGCCAGACGGCACGCATCATGAAGTTCATCCAGCAGGCCGAACGCCAAGGCGCAACGAAACTTTGTGGCGGTCGACAGTCGATTTTCAACGGCTCCGACAACTTCATTCAGCCGACCATTTTCACCGGCGTGAGCCCGGACATGCCGCTGTTTCGCGATGAAGTGTTCGGCCCGGTGCTGGCGGTCACGGCGTTCGATGACGAGGCACACGCCTTGCAACTGGCCAACGACAGCGTCTACGGTTTGGCCGCGTCGCTGTGGACCGACGACCTCAATCGCGCCCACCGCGTGGCGCGGCAATTGCGAGCCGGCACGGTGTCGGTCAACAGCGTCGATGCGCTGGACGTGACCGTGCCTTTCGGTGGCGGCAAACAATCCGGTTTCGGCCGCGACCTGTCGCTGCACTCATTCGATAAATACACCCAGTTGAAGACCACCTGGTTTCAGCTGCGCTCATAACAGCCGCTAATAACAAAACGGAGAACTGGCGATGACCACACCACGTGAAACCCGCGACTACCAGGCCGCCGACGCTGCGCACCACATCCACGCATTCGTCGATCAAAAGGCACTCAACGACGAAGGGCCCCGGGTGATGGTCCGTGGTAAGCGCCTGCACCTGTGGGACAACGATGGTCGGCGTTACCTCGACGGCATGTCCGGGCTGTGGTGCACCAACCTCGGTTACGGCCGCAAGGACTTGGCGGCTGCAGCGACCCGACAGCTTGAGCAATTGCCGTACTACAACATGTTTTTCCACACCACCCACCCGCAGGTCATCGAGCTCTCGGAGCTGCTGTTCAGCTTGTTGCCGGGGCACTACAGCCACGCGATCTACACCAACTCCGGCTCCGAGGCCAACGAGGTGCTGATCCGTACCGTGCGTCGTTACTGGACGATCCTCGGCAAGCCCGAGAAGAAAGTCATGATCGGTCGCTGGAACGGTTATCACGGCTCGACGCTGGCGGCGACGGCGCTCGGTGGCATGAAGTTCATGCACGAAATGGGCGGCATGATTCCCGACATCGAGCACATCGATGAGCCGTACTTTTTCGCCCACGAGGGCAACCTGACCCCGGCTGAGTTTGGCCTGCGGGCGGCTCAGCAGCTGGAAGCGAAGATTCTCGAACTCGGCGCGGACAAGGTCGCCGGGTTTATCGCCGAACCGTTCCAGGGCGCGGGCGGGATGATCTTCCCACCAGAGAGTTACTGGCCGGAAATTCAGCGGATCTGCCGCAAGTACGATGTGCTGTTGTGCGCCGATGAAGTGATCGGTGGCTTCGGTCGTACCGGTGAATGGTTTGCCCACGAGCACTTCGGTTTCGAGCCGGACACGCTGTCGATCGCCAAGGGTTTGACCTCCGGTTACATCCCCATGGGCGGTCTGATTCTGTCGAAGAAAATGGCTCAGGTACTGGTGGAACAGGGCGGGGTGTTTGCCCACGGCTTGACCTACTCCGGACACCCGGTGGCAGCGGCGGTGGCCATCGCCAACCTCACGGCATTGCGCGATGAAGGGGTGGTGGCGCGGGTCAAGGATGACATCGGGCCCTACCTGCAACGGTGCTTGCGCGAGGTGTTCGGCAATCACCCGTTGGTGGGCGATATTCAGGGTGTCGGGATGGTGGCGGCGCTGCAATTGGCTGAAGACAAAACCAGTCGCAAGCGCTTTGCCAATGAGAACGACATTGCCTGGCGTTGCCGCACGATTGGCTTTGAAGAGGGGGTGATTATTCGCTCGACGCTGGGGCGGATGATCATGGCGCCTGCGTTGATTGCCAGTCGTGAAGAGGTTGATGAACTGGTGGGGAAAACCCTGAAAGCCGTTGATCGTACGGCGCAGGAATACGGCCGGATTTAAGAATGCTGGAAGGTCCTGCGGACCTTAATCGCGGGCAAGCCCGCTCCCACAGGTTATGTGTCGTGTCTAACTTATCCGACCGACACACAACCCTGTGGGAGCGGGCTTGCCCGCGATTGCTTTTATCCATTCAACACACTTCTCACCTTTTGCACCCACCCCGGGCATCCCCGCCCACAGCGCCCTTTTACAGCGCGCGCTACCCAGTTTTTTCATCGCTCGCCTCGACATATTTCCTAATTTTCCTAATCCCGGCCTTGGGCCAACATCGACCTCGCCAGTCAGCCAAACGCTGCTCACCGAAAGGTCCATCAGAGACCTCAGGTGGCAGCTCTTCTCCAAGGCCGCTGGCCGTACTGCCCATGACAAAACTAAATCAACAGCTTTGGGAGTGCTCCATGATCAAGTCCTTGCTTACCCGCTTTGCTCATCCACTGGCGGTCACCGCCATCGCCGCGACGGTCGCTACCAGCGCCCAGGCCGGCACCCTCTCTATCGGCCACACCACGTGGGTCGGTTACGGCACGCTCTACCTGGCTCGGGACCTGGGCTATTTCAAGGAAAACGGTTTGACCGTCGAATTACCCGTCGTCGAAGAAGCCTCGATGTACATGGCCGCGCAAGCCTCGGGTGAATTGTCGGGCTCGGCGTCGACCATCGACGAAGTGCTCAAGTACCGCCCGCAATTCTGCTTCAAAGCGGTGGCCGCACTGGATGACAGCCATGGTGGCGACGGTGTTTTGGTCGGCAAGGACGTCAAGAGTCTGCAGGAGCTGAAAGGCAAAGCCGTGGCGGTGAACGAAGGTTCGACCTCGCAGTTCTGGCTGTCGTACCTGCTGAAAAAACACGGCATGACCATGAGCGACATCACCGTGCAGAACATGACAGCTGACGATGCCGCTACCGCGTTCATCGCCGGTCGCGTGCCAGCCGCCGTGACCTGGGAGCCGCATCTGTCGATGGTCCGCAATAAGCAACAAGGCAAGGTGCTGATCGACAGCAGCAGTACGCCGGGAGTGATTGTTGACGTGGTCGCGCTCAACTGCACGGTCATCGAGAAGCAGCCGGAAGACGTCAAGGCGTTGGTGGCGGGTCTGTACAAGGCGGTCCAGTACACCAAGGATCATCCGCAAGAAGCTTACAAAATCATGGCCAAAGGCGTCGGCGGATACCTGGCCGATCCGAAGGAATTGGCCGCTGCCGCGCAAGGCGTGCGCTTCTACGATCAGGCCATGAGCGAAAAACTTCTTGGCTCGCCGGGCAAACCGGGTGACAGCGAACCGCTGATAAAACTGGCCAACGAGACCGCCAGCGAATTGCAGGGCAAACCCTACAACGTCAGCAATGACGATCTGATCGACAACCGCTTCGTCAGCCCGCTCTAGGAGGTTTGCATGTTCAAGCGCAATTCATGGCTGAGCCGCTGCATCACGCCCAAGACCGGCCTGCCGGTGTCGGTGATCTGGAGCGCGAGCGGTCTGGCCTGGGTGTTGTTGGTCGGCCTGTGGGCCGGGTTGTCTTACGGCGGCGTGGTGCCGGGCATGTTCCTGCCGACACCGGGCGCGGTGGTCGAGGCCGCCGTGCGCCTGAGCCGCGACGGCACACTGGGCCAGCATGTGTGGGCCAGTCTCGAAGTGGTAATGGTCGGCTTCATCGTGTCGTCGCTGGTGGCGGTGCCACTGGGGCTGCTGATGGGCAGCTTCCGTATCGTTCAGGCGTTCCTTGAACCGATGGTGAACTTCATCCGTTACCTGCCGGTAACTTCGTTCGTGCCGCTGTTTATTTTGTGGATCGGCATCGGTCTGGAGCAGCGGGTTTCGGTGATCATCTTCGGCGTGTTCTTTCAGCAACTGGTGATGATCGCGGACGTGTCCAAAGGCATCTCCAAGGACCTGATCAACGCGTCTTACACCTTGGGCTCGAACCGTCGCGATGCGGTGCTGCATGTGATCGCCCCGGCGTCGTTGCCGGGTGTGCTCGACACCTTGCGTGTGACCATGGGCTGGGCCTGGACTTACCTGGTGGTCGCCGAGCTGGTCGCGGCTTCCAGTGGTCTGGGTTACTTGAGCCTTAAAGCCATGCGCGGCTTTCAGGTGGATGTGATTTTCCTGGCAATCGCGATCATCGGCCTGCTGGGCCTGGTCACCGATCAACTGTTCCGTTTTCTCCGTCTGAGGATCGCCGCATGGGCTCAGTAAGCGCCGTCAACCCTCGTTTCGTCACGCCACAGGCTGCCCCGGTGCACGCCGCGCCACGGCTGCAAGTGGATAAGGTCAGCCTTCGCTATCAAAAGCCCGACGGTGGAGTGTTCACCGCTTTGGATCAGGTGTCGTTCGAAGTGCCGGATCAGCAGTTCGCTGTACTGGTCGGGCCTTCGGGCTGCGGCAAGTCGAGTTTGCTGTACCTCACCGCCGGATTGAATGAGCCCACGGAAGGCGAGATCTACGTCGGTGGCCAGCAAGTTCAAGGGCCGGGTGCGGATCGCGGCATGGTGTTCCAGAGCTATACGCTGTTCCCGTGGCTGACCGTGCGGCAGAACGTCGAGTTCGGCCTCAAGCGTCGAGGCATGGCGGCCGCCCAGCGCAAGGAGATCGTCGACTACTACGTCAACGAAGTGGGCCTGGCCGGGTTCGCCGACAACTACGCCAAGCAGCTGTCCGGGGGCATGATGCAGCGTGTGGCAATTGCTCGGGCGCTGGCCAACGACCCACAAATCCTGCTGATGGACGAGCCCTTCGGTGCCCTCGACAGCCAGACGCGCCTGCAAATGCAGCAGCTGTTGTTGCGGGTCTGGGGCAACAGCAAGAAGACCGTGTTGTTCGTGACCCACGATATCGACGAGGCGATTCTGCTGGGCGACAGGGTCTACGTGATGGGCGCGCGGCCGGGGCGGATCAAGCAGATTCTGGACGTGCCGATCGAACGCCCACGGACCCTGGACATGGTCATGGAGCGCTCGTTCATCGACATGAAGCGCAAGATCTTCGGGTTATTGCACGACGAGCTGGAGGAGGAACATTGATTCAGCCCTAGGGCGCAGCAGGCAAGAGGAAACGGGCGATCACCGGCAAGTGATCGGAGATCCGCAAGGTATCGTCCTGTCTCACCGTCGCCTCGACCCGTTTGATCCGCGGACTGTAGAACAGGTAGTCGACAGTCCGGTCCGGGCCGTTCAAGCCCGGATCGTTCGGGTAATGGGTCAACCACCGCGCCCGGTCGATGCCGCTGGCTTCGTTGTTGGTCGGGATCATCGGGTATTTGTCCCACAGCACATGCAGCGCGCTGTCGGCGGCGTACGCCGTGCGTTGCTCGTCGGGCAGGCGTCGATATTGCCCCAACGGCAACAGGTTGAAGTCCCCACCGATCAACCACGGCGTGCCGCGGCTTTCGAACTTGTCGAGGACTTTGACCATGGCCGCCACCTGGGATTGCAGCGTTTCGTCTGGCGGGATAACACGGTCCAGGTGGGTGTTGAGCACCGCTATCTGACTGCCGTCGCTCAACGGCAGATACGTGACCAACAAGGCGTTTTTCGGTTTGAACTGACGGGTGACGAAGTTGGCCGGCGCGATCGGTAATTGCAGGCGTTCGGCGTGTTCGATCTGGTAGCGGCTGAGGGTGGCCAGTTGCCGGCCGACGCTGCCAAAGATGTGCGGCTCAGGCACGAAGTCGGCTTTCCAGTCGAAGGCGTGAGTGCTGCACGGATACAGGTCCGCGAGTCGCTCCTGAAGCAGTTTGAACTGGTTTTGGTAATCGCTGGGCTTGGCGCCTTCATCGAGCTCCTGCAACAGCACGACGTCCGGTTGCTCGTCGCGGATCACCCGCGCCACTTCATCGAGGCTGAAGGCCATGTCTTCGGACGTGGGTTTTTCGTCATTGCCAGCCGCCAGGTCATTCCAGAACACATAGCGTTTTCCCGCCAGGTACTGGACGTTCCAGGTCATCACCTTCAGCGCCTGACCGGGCACCAGCGTCGGCGCCTGGGCGTTGCAACTCACCGGTAAGGCTTCCTTGGCTTCGGGACGCCAGGTCAGGTTGTAGATCAGCAAGGCAATCAGGCCGGTCACGATCAACAGGCCCAGCAGGGTGTAGCGCAGTAGACGGGTCATGGCTCGGCTTATAGCGTTACAAAAGTTGACCCGAGCATAACCGAGCGTCGGGTTTAATCCCAAGGGTGAAACGGCCTGCCCATCAATTAGCCGAAACACGCACCCTGTAGCAGCCCGAAGGCTGCGTTCGGCTGCGAAGCAGCCGTTAGTCCATTCAGACACCGCGTGGTCTCTGATACACCGTGTGTGCCGGATTTACGACTGCTGCGCAGCCGAACGCAGGCTTCGCCAGCTGCTACAAGGGGGTGGGTTGTCAGTCAAAGCGGCCCGTCAATTTTCTCGGGCACCTCGTTGATCAGCATGAACAAGCGGAACAGCACAACGCTGACGAACAATTGCAGGAAGCTCTGGGCGCTGTCGATCAGCAGGGAAATCACCGGGTTCTGCGGTTCCGGGTAGACCGCAAGGGTCGCGCCCTTGAGCACCCACAACGGGCCCATTACACAGAGAATGCACACCAGAATGCGCAGAAAATGGCCACGGGTCAGGCGCAGGCTTTCCTTCATCGCCGCCAGCGGGGCGAAGCCGCGCAGCACCAGCAGGTACTCGCCAAACGCCAGGGTCACCATCAGCCAGATGCCCGGCAGGAAGTACAGCGACAGGCCGATCAGGATCAGCAAGGTATTGAGCGCGGTGAGCAGGGCGAAGCGTGGCCACAGGTAGGCCGACCTCGACAACAATTCGCGGTTGCTCGGTGATTCGCCACGGCTGCGGGCATCGAGAAACAGGATCAGCGCGGCGGTGTACAGCGGATACACCAACAAGCCGACCATCACGCTGATGCCGGGGAAGCTGTCCGGCTCGGTGGAGTGGTCGACCACTTGTTGCAGCAGCGCTTCGAAGATCACCAGCGGCAGGCACAGCCGCACGATCTGGCCCAGATTGCGCTTGAAGAAATACAGAGAGTCACGCAGTACATCTAACGAATTCATCAGTCGGTATCGCAGGTTGAAAGCAGTGGCCCACTTTAACCGATGAAGCGCTTTGGGGCGCAAACGTAAACGTTCGGTAAAGACCATTGAAACATCCTGTATCAGCCTCCATTACGGATGAGCACCTTATCCACAGTGGGTAAGGGCGACGATATTCCCGGCAATCTACGAGGTCGCCATGAACAGCGAAGAACAAACCCTGATCGATGGACTGTTTTCCCGGCTGCAACAGGCCGAAACGGACTCAGCCCCGCGCGACGCCCAGGCCGAGGCGCGGATCAAGGAACACCTGACTCGCCAGCCAGCGGCAGGCTATTTCATGACCCAGGCGATTCTGGTGCAAGAGGCCGCCCTCAAAAGCCTCGACGAACAGAACAAACAGCTCGCCCAACAAGTCCAGCAATTGCAGGCCGAGCTGCAATCGGCCAAGGCTCAGCCGGCTGCTCCGGCGCCGAGCAGTGGTGGCTTCTTGTCGAGCATCTTTGGTGGCGGTTCCCGTGATCCGCAGCCAGCGTCCACCCAAAGCCCACCCGCATCGAGTGGTGGCGGCTGGCGTGAACCGGCGCGGCCGTCGTTCAATTCGCAGTCGCCACAACAGAACTTCGGTGCGGCGTCGCCTCAGCAGAATTATGCCCCGCAACAGCCTGCCGGCAGCAGTTTCCTCGGGGGGGCGCTGAAAACCGCCGCCGGTGTGGCCGGTGGTGTGATGTTGGCGCAAGGCATCAGCAGCCTGTTCCACCACAATCAGCAGCCGGAAGTGGCTGAAGTCATCAAGGAAGAACCGGCTCAGGTCGCCGATCAGAGCGGTGACAACGGCTCGGGCGAAGATCAGCGCGTGGCTGACAACTCCAGTGATCAGGGCGGCTTTACCGACGCCGACTACAGCGATGACAGCTCATCGTTCTTCGGCGGTGACGACGATTCCTTCGTCTGACACGCCATTCGTCCGGAGCGCCGGGGCGCTCCGGGCCGATTATTCGCGGAACAATCCTTCAGGCTGGCATACTGGGCAACTTTTCGGGCCTGGTGCCTGATCCTGCCCGCGCTCCGGCGCGCCAACGAGGATGACCGGTGAAAAAAATCGCAGTGTTCGCCGATGTCCAGAACCTCTATTACACCGTGCGTCAGGCCTATGGTTGCCATTTCAACTATGCCGCGCTGTGGGCTGATATCAGCAAACAGGGCGAGATCGTCGAGGCCTATGCCTACGCGATCGATCGCGGCGACAGCAAACAACAGCAATTCCAGCAGATCCTGCGCAACCTCGGCTTCATTGTGAAGCTCAAGCCCTACATCCAGCGCAGCGATGGTTCGGCCAAAGGTGACTGGGACGTGGGCATCACCCTCGACATCATGGACGCCGCCGATCATGTCGACGAAGTGGTGCTGGCTTCCGGTGACGGTGATTTCGACATGCTGCTGGAGCGCATCATCACCAAGCACGGGGTGCAAGCCGTGGCCTACGGCGTGCCGGGCCTGACGGCCAACTCGCTGATCCGCGCCGCCAGCCGCTACGTGCCGATCGAAGGCGCGTTGCTGCTCAAGAATTGATTTTTACGGAGTTGAAACAGGTTTGGAACGCATAGCAGTCATCGACTTTGAAACCACCGGGATCTCCCCGAGCAGCAGCTGCCGGGCCACGGAAATTGCCGTGGTGATCCTTGAACAGGGGCGCATCGTCGAGCGTTACCAAAGCCTGATGAATGCCGGCGTGCGCGTCCCGCCCTTCATCGAACAACTCACCGGCATCAGCAACGCCATGCTGCGCACCGCGCCATCGGCGGAGCAGGTGATGAACGAAGTCAACGAATTCGTCGGTATCACACCGCTGCTGGCCCACAACGCCGCGTTCGACCAGAAGTTCTGGGACTTTGAGCTGGGGCGTATCAAACGCACACGCTTGCAGAACTTTGCCTGCTCGCTGCTACTCGCCCGCCGTTTGATGCCCGCCGCGCCGAACCACAAACTCGGTACTCTCACCACGTTCGCCAACCTGCCTCACACCGGTAAAGCTCACCGGGCCATGGCCGATGCGGAAATGGCCGCCAACCTGACGGCGCATTTGGCCCAGGAGTTGCGGCAGAAGCACGGGTTGCGCGAGTTGTCCCATGATCTGCTGGTCAGCTTGCAGAAAGTGCCGGCGGCGAAGATCAATGAGCACCTCAAACGGCATCGCGGATTCTGAAAACACCGCAAACCCCCTGTGGGAGCGAGCTTGCTCGCGATAGCGATTTATCATTCAACATTGATGTTGACTGACACACCGCCTTCGCGAGCAAGCTCGCTCCCACATTGGATCTTCGGCAACATTAGATGGTCTTTCCATTCCCCTCCAACTGCCCCAACGGCACGCGCTTCTCTATCGCGCTCGACAACACAATCGACGTCTTGCTGAACCCGAACTTGGCGATCCGGTTGATCAACTCTTCCAGCTCCGGCATCGAACCCACCGCCGCTTGCATGATCACGCACGGATCACCCGTCACCCGGTGGCATTCGGTCAGTTGCGGGATTTTGATCAGGTCGTCGTAGGCCTTCTGGTTGCCGTGCTGGTTCAGGCGCAGTTCGATCACGCACTGGATCGGCAAGCCAAGCTTGGCCATGTCGACTTTCGCCTGGTAACCCGTGATGACCCCGCAGGCTTCCAGTTTGGCGACGCGCTCGGCCACGGCCGGGGCGGACAGGTTCACTTTGCGCGCCAGGTCGGCGTAGGACGCACGACCGTTTTCCAACAGGGCGCTGAGGAGCATGCGGTCGTATTTGTCCATCGTCGGACTCCTGAAAAATGACTGGCTTTCGAAAACACGGTTTATAGCGCTGATCTCCGTGTTTTGAAAAGTGTACCGGCGCTATAAACAGGTTTTGTAACTTATTTTGCGCCGCTGGCCTTTCTAGAATAGCTGTTCACTTGTCTTGCCTACGAGCTGCCCCATGCCTGGCTTACGTCGTTTTCCCTTACCGTTGATCGCTGCCTTTTTCGCGTTGTACGTGATTTGGGGCTCGACTTACCTGGTGATTCGCATCGGCGTGGAGTACTGGCCGCCGTTGCTGCTCGCCGGTATCCGCTTCGTGATCGCCGGGACGTTGATGTACGCGTTCCTGCGTTGGCGCGGGGCGCCGGCACCGACCTGGGAGCAGTGGAAAGCCGCCGGAATCATCGGGATTTTGCTGTTGGCGTGCGGTAACGGCGGGGTGAGCGTGGCCGAACACATGGGCGTCGCCTCGGGTGTGGCTGCGTTGGCGGTGGCGACAGTGCCGCTGTTTACCTTGCTCTGCGGGTATTTCTGGGGCGCGCGTAATACCCGTCTCGAATGGGCCGGGATTGTGCTCGGACTGATTGGCATTGCCATGCTCAACCTCGGTTCCAACCTGCAATCGAGTCCGTTGGGCGCCGCGTTACTGATTTTTGCGGCAGCGTCCTGGGCCTTCGGTTCGGTGTGGAGCAAGCATTTGCCGTTGCCACAGGGCGCGATGGCCAGTGCTGTGGAAATGCTGGTCGGCGGCGTGGCGTTGCTGATCGGCAGTGCGCTGAGTGGTGAGCATCTGGAAGCCATGCCGCCGATCGAAGGCTGGGCGGCCCTGGCCTACCTGACCTTCTTCGGCTCGATCATCGCTTTCAACGCTTATATGTATCTGTTGAAAAACGTGCGGCCGGCGGCGGCCACCAGTTATGCCTACGTCAACCCGGCGGTGGCGGTGTTGCTGGGGATCGTGTTTGTCGGCGAGACCATCGGGATCGAGGAAGCGCTGGCCATGTTGGTGATCATCAGCGCCGTGGTGTTGATCGGATTGCCGCAGTGGCGCCGGGCTCCGGAACGACCTGCTGCCGTGGTGCAGACAGAATCCCGTGTGAATTAGGGTAAACTGCGCGCCATTGCATCTCGTTTTGCACACTTGTTTTGAAAAACCCGCGCTGAATTTTCCTACGGTAATCCCATGACTTTCGCCTCCCTTGGCCTGATCGAACCCTTGCTGCGCTCTCTCGAGACGCTCGGCTACCAGACCCCGACGCCGGTTCAGGCGCAAGCCATTCCGGCGGTGCTGGCCGGTCGTGACCTGATGGCCGCCGCTCAGACCGGGACGGGCAAGACCGCCGGCTTCGCGCTGCCGCTCCTGCAATTGCTGGCCATGGAAGGGCCGAAAGTGGCGTCTAACTCGGTGCGCGCACTGATCCTGGTGCCGACCCGCGAATTGGCCGAACAGGTTCACGAAGCCGTGCGTCAGTACGCCGAGAATCTGCCGTTGAGCACTTACGCGGTGTACGGCGGCGTCAGCATCAACCCGCAAATGATGAAGCTGCGCAAGGGTGTTGACGTGCTGGTGGCGACGCCGGGTCGTTTGCTCGACCTGTATCGCCAGAAGGCCCTCAAGTTCAATCAGCTGCAAACCCTGATTCTGGACGAAGCCGATCGCATGCTTGATCTGGGTTTCTCCGAGGAACTGGGGAATATCTACCGCGTGCTGCCCAAGCAACGTCAGACGCTGCTGTTCTCCGCGACTTTCTCCGACGCTATCCGCTTGCTTGCTGGACAAATGCTCAACGATCCACTGAGCATCGAAGTCAGCCCGCGCAACGTGGCTGCCAACACCGTCAAGCAATGGGTGGTGACGGTAGACAAGAAGCGCAAGCCGGAGCTGTTCATCCATTTGCTGCGCAAGGGCAAGTGGAAGCAGGTGCTGGTGTTCGCCAAGACCCGCAATGGCGTGGACGCGCTGGTGGAAAAACTCCAGGGTCTGGGCATCAATGCCGACGGCATCCACGGCGACAAACCTCAGGCAACTCGCCAGCGCGCACTGGACCGTTTCAAGGCCAGTGAAGTGCAGATTCTTGTGGCCACCGACGTTGCGGCCCGTGGTCTGGATATCGAAGATTTGCCATTGGTGGTCAACTTCGACCTGCCGATCGTGGCGGAGGACTACATCCACCGGATCGGTCGTACCGGTCGCGCGGGTGCAACCGGGCAGGCGATTTCGTTGGTCTGCGCCGATGAAGTGAATCTGCTGTCGGCCATCGAGACGTTGACCCGTCAGACATTGCCTCGCCAGATGGAGCATGATTTCGAGCCTGAGCACCGGGTGCCGGATACCGATGTCAGCGGTCAGGTAGTCAAGAAGCCGAAAAAACCGAAGAAGCCGAAGACCTCCAGTGGCGGTAAACGCAATCTGGGTAAGTGGGTTGAGAGCGGTGATGCGTCGGCGCCGGAGCCTTCGATCAAACCTGTGCGGAAGGTGCCGGTGTTTAATACTGGGCCGCGTAAGCGTAAGCCTTAATATTCGCTGCGCCGGCTAGACCGCTATCGCGAGCAAGCTCGCTCCCACATTTGATCTGAGTCGTACGCAAAATCTACGGCGAATGAAGAACCAGTGTGGGAGCGAGCTTGCTCGCGATGGCCGCGCCTCAGTCCTCAGTCCTTGCGCTTCAACCACTCCACCATCCCCAACCCCGCCGCGCGCCCGCTGGCGAAACACGCGGTCAGCAAATAGCCCCCCGTCGGCGCTTCCCAATCCAGCATTTCCCCCGCGCAGAACACGCCGGGCAGTTGCTTGAGCATCAAACGCTCATCCATCGATTCGAACATCACGCCACCCGCGCTGCTGATGGCCTCGTCCAGTGGGCGGGTTTTCACCAGTGTCAGTGCAAGCGCCTTGATCGCTTTGGCCAGCAGCGCCGGATCAGCGAAGCTTTCGGCCGGAGTGAGTTCGCGCAGCAACGCCGCTTTCACACCATCGATCCCGAGCTGGCTGTGCAGATGTTTAGCCATGGAGCGTGAACCGCGTGGTTTGCTCAGCGCAGCCTGCACCTTATCCGCAGGCTTGCGCGGCAACAGGTCCAGGTGAATGGTTGCCGAGGCGTGCTGATTGATGGCTTCGCGGATCGGCGCCGACAAGGCGTAGATCAAACTGCCTTCAATCCCGGTTGCCGTGATCACACATTCCCCGAGCCGCGGCACGTCGTCATTGAGGCCAATGGCGATGTTTTTCAGCGGTGCGCCGGCGAATTTGCTGACCATCAACTCGCTCCAGGCCTGCACCTCGAAGCCGCAATTACTCGGTTGCAGCGGCGCGAGTCCTACGCGTTGTTGTTCCAGTGGCAGCATCCAGGCGCCGTCCGAGCCGAGCCGCGACCAGCTGCCGCCGCCGAGGGCCAGCAAGGTTGCGTCAGGCTTGATGGTTTTTTCGCCCTCGGGGCTGTCGATGCGCAATCCACCCCTGTCATCCCAGCCGAGCCAGCGGTGACGGGTGTGGATAACGACGCCGCTGTCTCGCAGACGTTTGAGCCATGCACGCAACAGGGGGGCGGCTTTCATGTCTGTAGGAAAGACTCGCCCGGAGCTGCCGACAAAGGTTTCGATGCCCAGGTCATGAATCCATTGGCACAGCGCATCGGCACCGAAGCCACGCAGCAGTGGCGCAATCTGCGGCGCGCGTTCGGCGTAGCGTGAGAGAAATGCCGGGTAGGCTTCGGAATGGGTGATGTTCATGCCACCCACGCCGGCCAGCAGGAATTTTCGCCCCACCGAAGGCATGCCGTCGTACAGATCAACCTTGATCCCGGCCTGGCTCAGCACTTCGGCCGCCATCAAACCGGCGGGGCCGCCACCGATGATGGCAACGTGAGGGGGGAGGGAAGTCGAGAGCTGAGTCATGGGAAGCGCTGCGGTATGGCGGAATGAAGCCGAGCATTCTATCAGCACCATTCCCTGTGGGAGCGAGCTTGCTCGCGATAGCGGTCTGACAGTCACTTCAATTGCTGGATGTGCCGCCGCCATCGCGAGCAAGCTCGCTCCCACATGGGCTCTGTTGTGTTTATAAGATAGTGATCAAAAAACAACCAGCGCTCTGTAGGCTACACAGCACATAGCCTGCAGGAGCTTTCACTCAGGTTATCCACAGGCATTGTGGGTAAAGACTCACACCTCATTGACAACCTGATGACTGCCAGACCCGTTGCGCACTGTGATGCAGGATTCCATGACGGCGCGCCAACGCCTTGCGGTCTTTGCTGTAGCCGCCGCCGATCACCCCGACCACCGGAATATCCCGGCCCAGGCAATGACGCATCACGCTTTCATCGCGAGCGGCGACGCCTTCGTCTGTCAGCTTCAGGTAGCCGAGCGCGTCATCTTTATGCACATCGACGCCGGCGTCATACAGCACCAGATCCGGTTGATAGAGCGGCAGCAAATAGTTGAGCGCATCGTCCACCACCTTCAGGTAATCGGCATCGCCCATGCCCTTGGGCAGTGGAATGTCCCAGTCACTTTCGGCTTTGCGTGCGGGAAAATTCTTCTCGCAGTGCAGGGAAACGGTCACAGCCTCCGGGGTGTTGTGCAGGATCCGTGCAGTCCCGTCGCCCTGATGCACATCGCAGTCGAAGATCAGTACCCGGTTCACACGGCCGCTTTCCAGCAAGAAATGGCTGATCACCGCCAGGTCATTGAAGATGCAGAACCCGGCAGGATGGTCGTAGTGAGCGTGATGGGTGCCGCCGGCCAAGTGACAGGCCAAACCATGTTCCAGCGCCTGCTCGGCCGCCAGCAGCGAGCCGCCAACCGCCCGCACCGTGCGCCGGGCCAGGGCTTCGCTCCACGGCAGCCCGAGGCGCCGCTGGTCTTCGCGGGACAACTCGCCGCCCATGTAACGTTCGATATACGCAGGGTCATGTGCGAGCGCGAGAATCTCTGGCGGGCAGAGGTCGGGGCGCAGCAGGTCGGCGTCGCGGGTCAGTCCGCTGTCCACCAGGTGATCGCGCAACAGGCGAAACTTGTCCATGGGGAAGCGGTGATCCGCCGGGAACTCGGGACTGTAGTCTTCGTGGTAGATCAGGGGCAGGGGCATGGCTGATTTATACAGGACGGTAGGTAGGAATGAGTGAAGGATCCTACCAGCGATGTAGACTTGCGGCATGGGAACGGGGGGGGCACGATGGAACCGATACTGGAACTCGAGAGCGCACGACTGCTGTTGCGGCAGTGGCGCGATGAGGATTTGCCGGAGTTTGCGGCGATGTGCGCCGATCCACAGGTGATGCGATATTTTCCGGCGCCCTTGAGTCGACTGGAAAGTGCTTCATTGATCGGACGGATTCGTGGCCATTTTGCCGAGCATGGCTTCGGTCTCTGGGCGCTGGAGCGCAAGGACACCGGGGCGTTCATCGGTTTTACCGGGCTCGCAGAGGTCGGCTTCGACGCGCGTTTTACCCCGGCCACCGAAATCGGCTGGCGCCTGGCCCGCGAGCACTGGGGCCTTGGCTACGCCAGTGAAGCGGCGTGGACCGCTCTGCGCTGCGGGTTTGACCGGTTGGCGCTGAAAGAAGTGGTGTCCTTCACCAGCGAAACCAACATGCCGTCGCAGAAAGTCATGCAGGCAATCGGCATGCACCATGATTCAGTCGATGATTTCGACCACCCGATGCTCGCCGCCGATCATCCCCTGCGTCACCATGCGCTGTACCGCATCACCCGTGAACAATGGCTGCAAACCTTGCATGGATAAGCCGGCACGGACGTTTACAATGGCGCCCATGGGCCCTGGCCAGAAATTGAATCGACCGTCGCAGCCAAGACTGCGCGGCATGCGTTGTGTGAGGAGAGTCTGAATGAGCCAAGTGTTGGATGATCTGGTTGACCTGCTGACCCTGGAACCGATCGAAGAAAACCTGTTCCGTGGCCGCAGCCAGGACCTGGGTTTTCGTCAGCTGTTCGGCGGTCAGGTGATCGGTCAGTCCCTGTCGGCGGCCAGTCAGACGGTCGAAGAAGCGCGCCACGTGCATTCGATGCACGGCTATTTCCTGCGTCCGGGCGATTCCGCGCTGCCTGTGGTTTATCAGGTTGATCGGGTGCGCGACGGTGGCAGTTTCAGCACGCGTCGGGTGACGGCGATCCAGAAGGGTAACCCGATTTTCACCTGCAGTGCGTCGTTCCAGTACGACGAAGAAGGGTTTCAGCACCAGGCCGAGATGCCGGTTGTGGTCGGCCCGGAAAACCTGCCGTCGGAGCTGGAACTCACTCAACAGCGCGCGCACCTGATTCCCGAGCACATGCGCGAAAAATTTCTGTGCCCGAAACCGATCGAGTTCCGACCGATCACCGAGAAAGATCCCTACAACCCGCAACCGTCCGATCCGATCAAATACGTCTGGTTTCGCGCCGACGGTGCCTTGGCCGACTCCCCGGCGCTGCATAAATACCTGCTGGCCTACGCCTCGGACTTCGGCCTGTTGACCACCTCGATGCAGCCCCATGGCAAATCGGTCTGGCAGAAAGACATGCAGGTTGCCAGCCTCGATCACGCGCTGTGGTTCCATCAGGATCTACGTGCCGATGATTGGTTGCTGTATGCGATGGACAGTCCTTGGGCGGGCAACTCGCGCGGTTTCTCCCGTGGCAGCGTGTTCAACCGCGCCGGGCAATTGGTGGCTTCGGTCACGCAGGAAGGCCTGATTCGCCACCGCAAGGATTGGGCATGAGCCTGGCCGAGGTGCGGCACTGGGTGTTCGACATGGACGGCACCCTGACGGTGGCCGTGCATGACTTCGCGGCGATCCGCGTGGCGTTGGCGATTCCTGCCGAAGACGACATCCTCACCCACCTCGCCGCGCTCCCGGCCGATGAAGCCGCAGCCAAACATGCGTGGTTGCTGGAACACGAGCGGGACCTGGCGCTGGGTTCGAAAGCGGCACCGGGTGCGGTAGAACTGGTGCGTGAGCTGGCCGGGCGCGGTTATCGCCTGGGCATTCTCACGCGCAATGCTCGCGAACTGGCGCACGTCACGCTGGAGGCGATCGGCCTGGCCGACTGTTTTGCGGTGGAAGATGTGCTGGGCCGTGATGAAGCACCGCCAAAACCGCATCCCGGTGGTTTGCTGAAGTTGGCCCAGGCCTGGAATGTCCCGGCCAGTGAGATGGTGATGGTCGGCGATTACCGCTTTGATCTGGATTGCGGTCGGGCGGCAGGGACGCGGACGGTGTTGGTGAACCTGCCGGATAATCCCTGGCCGGAATTGACGGATTGGCATGCCGCCGATTGCGTGGCGTTGCGGGAAATGTTGTCGGCTTGAGATTCAAAATCTTTTTGCTTTTATTGAAACAACGCTTTCTGCCCCTGCGGCGAGTTAAACATCCCATCCCCGTCATGCCCGACCCCGGGCACTTCAATCAGCTGCTGATTCAAACCTTGAGGATGCAGCCGCTTCAGATAAGCAAAATAATTGCGCCCGCGAGCCAATCGATTGGCTCCCTGAGCTTGGGCTTCACAGCTTTTATCCAGCGCCGGCTGCTTAGGGTCGCTGTCCTGCTGCCCGAGTAGATAAACGACATCGCGTTTGACGTAGTTTTCCTCCAGCTGCTTGGCGGTTTGCCCTTCGGCATAGGCGGGTAAATTTGCCAGCCCATATTTCCAGCGATTGAAATTCGGGCAACCGGCGTGTTTGAACGCCACCGGCCGTCGTTCATCGAAGTACGCATAAGACGACGGGTTGGCAATGACGTAACGCACCTGTATGTCGGCCGCCTTGAGCGCTGGCTGATCGTGGCCCAGCAACGCGTATCGCTGCACCACCTGAGCGCCGCCGGAGTGACCGGCAATGACAATTTGCTTCACGTCCGGAAACTGTTTCCGGTCGCCGATTCGGGCGATGATTTCGTCGAGCGCCGCGTAGGAACTCATGGAAAACGGAGCGGTGGATAAACCGCCCGCCATCCAGTCATTGCCCTGCCAGCGCAATACGCTGTCAGCCACGGGATGGGCCGCGACGTCGGTGTCATTGAGAAATTGCGGGGCGATCACCAAGGTACTCGCGGTTTGCCCGGCCTGTTCGGCCGCGTGCACGGCGCTCTGGCGATAGGTATCGGCATTGCGCAATCGACCATGGATGATGATCAGCACGCGTTCGATTTTCGTCGGCGCCGGGCCGATGCCCACCGCGATTTCACCTGAAGTCAACAGCAGGCGCCCGGGGCTGACGTCCTTGACCGCATGCTCGGCAGCCTGTGCGCTTGCGCAGGTGATCAGTAGAGCTAACAGCCACTTATTCATTTATAGATTTTTCGCTGCAAAGGTATCGCACTGGCCAACCTGGCCTTGCGCAAATCCGGTTTTGAACCAGCGCACCCTTTGCGCCGACGTACCATGAGTAAACGAGTCCGGGACGACACGCCCCTGACCTTGCTGCTGCAAACGGTCATCGCCGATGGCATTGGCGGCGTTCAAGGCTTCTTCGATGTCACCGGGTTCCAGCCAGTTCAGCCGTTTCTGCGCATTATTGGCCCAGACTCCGGCCAGGCAATCGGCCTGCAATTCCTGGCGTACCAGCAAACCACCGTCGCCTTCCATCTGCCGACCCTGTTGGCGGGCGGTCTGAATCTTCGCCGAAACACCGAGCAAGGTCTGCACATGGTGTCCGATTTCGTGAGCGATCACGTAGGCCTGAGCGAAGTCGCCAGCGGCGGAAAAACGTTGGGACATTTCCTGGAAGAAACTCATGTCCAGGTAGACCTTCTGGTCCGCCGGGCAATAGAACGGGCCCGTAGCCGAACTGGCCAGACCGCAGGCCGAGTTGACGCGGCCGCTGAACAGCACCAGGGTCGGGTCCTTATATTGACGACCGGCCTGCTGGAAAATCTGACCCCAGGTGTCTTCGGTATCGCCGAGGATCGAGCGCACGAACTCGGCTCCTTCATCAGTGGCCGGTGGCGCCTTGCGGGTTTGAGTCGGTGCCGGTGCCGATTGCTCGCTCATTTGTCCGGTCAGTTGCCCGAGGATTTGCATCGGGTCCTGGCCGGTGATCCAGCCGATCCCGACGATCAAGATAATCGCCGTCAGGCTCAGGCCCTTGCCGCCACCGAAGCGCATCCCGCCACCGCCGACACCACCACCACGGGCATCGACCACGTTGTCGCTGCGTCGGCCTTTTTTCCATAGCATGTGGGAACCCTCTGATTGTCCGTGGGATGAGTGTTGCTGCTGAGTGGGAGCGGCGCCAGTCCGGTCGTCCATCTTTTGTTGCGCACAGCAGCCTTCCCGGCAACCTGTGGTGGGTGGCCGGGAGTCTTCCTGACTCGTATTGAACACGGACAACCCATCTAATTCCTTCAGGCGACGGGTTTTTATCGAGCAGGCGACCGCCTGCGTCGAGGGAATTACCGGTCGAACGCATCCCACACCGGCGCAAAATCCGGATTGACCTGGCGTTCGCGTTTGTTCAAACCCTGTGCGTTAACGATGCGCTGCATGGTCGATCTCCTGTTCGTAAGCGCTAATACCGGCGATATGCCGCGCGGCGATGTAGCCGAAGGTCAGCGCCGGGCCAAGATTGATGCCGCCGGCGGGGTAGTGCCCGCCCATGATGCTGGCCATGTCACTGCCTGCTGCGTACAACCCGGTGATGGTTGCCGGTTTTCAGATAGCCGCTGCGGACAAAGGATGACAGCGGCACCGGAAACGGCCGAGAGATACCCAGACCATAACGCCGCTGAAAGCCATGAGTGCAGACCAGCCAGGAGGCGACCGCTTCGCCTTTCGGGGCGGCGGCGACCATGGCCGTCACATAGTCGTAGTAGCCGTTGGCTTCGTTGACAAAGCGCTGGCCGTTGCTCAACACGCCATGATCCCCGGTTTGCCGCGCTCGATGATGTGCGGGAAGTGGCAGAGGCTGCCGTCCTTGTGTGGTACTTGCGAAACCGGTGCCCAGGCCACGGGGGAGGCCATGTCGGTGTTGACTCGGGCGCCAGCGCTTTCACCCAGTCGCAAGCCATCGCCGGCTACTCCGAGGGGCGGCAGAAACCTGCGGCTTTCACCTGTCGACCAAATACCGAACCGTTCGAAGGACGCTTCTTCTTCGAGATCATCCAGCGCAAGAACGGTTACGCAAGTTACGGCGCAGCCAACGTCGCGGTGCGACTGGCGGCCATCGCCAAGTCTCGAAGCGGTGCCGTACGTCAGGCAAAGTTGTAGGAAAATCGTAAACACGGATACAAACCGCTGCCGCGCGGCTTCCTTCACTGTGCGGCGCGGCCCATAATCGCCAACCTGTGCAGTGATGGCCGTGAGCCCGCAATGACGATAACTTCAGAACTCTCCGCAGCGGCCGACGAACCGATTGTCGAGCCGCGCAAGAGTCGCAAGAACAACCCGGAAAAGACCCGCGAGAATATCCTTCAAGAGGCGATTGTCGAGTTCGTCCAGCAGGGGCTTTCCGGCGCTCGCGTCGATGCGATTGCCGAGCGCATCCACACCTCAAAACGCATGATCTATTACTACTTCGGCAGTAAGGAACAGCTCTACGTCGAGGTGCTGGAGAAACTCTACGGCGATATCCGCAGCACCGAAAACCGTCTGCACCTGGCCGAACTGGCGCCGGTGGAGGCGATTCGGCGGCTGGTGGAATTCACCTTCGATCACCATGATCACAATGTCGATTTTGTGCGTATCGTCAGCATCGAGAACATTCACAACGCTGAATACGTGAAGCGCTCCGATGCGATCAAGGCGATGAACAACACCATTCTCGATTCACTGGGCGAGATTTTACGTCGCGGTGCTGAAGAAGGTGTATTCCGATCCGGGCTCGAGCCGTTGGATGTGCATCTGCTGATCAGCTCGTTCTGCTTCTATCGCGTGTCGAACCGCCATACTTTCGGTGAGATCTTTCAGGTCGACTTGCCGGACGAAAGCATCAAGCAGCGTCATCGAGAGATGATTTGCGAGTCGGTTTTGCGGTATCTGGAGGCCTGATTCATTTTAAAAGATCGCAGCCTGCGCAGCTCCTACAGAATGTGCGCCATCCATTGTAGGAGCTGCCACAGGCTGCGATCTTTTGATGTTTAACCATTCATACTCTGAAAATGCTCGAGCATCCGTTGCGCATCCGGCACCACGCCGCTGAACAACTCAAACGCCTTCACCGCCTGAAACACGGCCATGTTGCCGCCATCCAGCGTTCGGCAACCCAACGCGCGGGCGTTGCGCAGCAGTTCGGTTTCCAGCGGGAAGTAAACGATCTCCGCCACCCATAACTCACCTCGAAGCAGCTCCACCGGCACTGGCATGCCCGGCAGTTTTTTCATGCCCATGGGGGTGGTGTTCACCAGACCGTCAGCCTGGGCCAGGGTGCTCGGCAAATCATGACCCGCCACCGCCCGGCCGACGCCGAAATGTTGATTGAGGTTGTCCGCCAGGCTCTGGGTGCGGCTTATCTCCACGTCGAAAATGTTCAGCAGAGCACCGGCAATTCGCTGGCGACCAGGGCATCGCGGATCGCGACCGAGGTGTGGGTCCAGGCGGCCGGGTTGATGACGATCTCGGCGCAACGGCCGCGGGCGGCGTGAATCCAGTCGAGCAGTTCGCCTTCATGATTGGTCTGGCGAAATTCCACCGCCAGGCCGAACTCTTCGGCGGCACGACCGCACAAGGCTGAGATGTCGGCCAGGGTTTCGTGACCGTAAGTCGCCGGTTCACGGGTGCCGAGCAGGTTCAGATTCGGACCGTTGAGCACCAGAACGATAGGGGGCATCGGAGTCTCTCCACTTATTATTTTTGGCATTGGCCGAGGGTTCAGCCTGTGGAGATAAATTGTACTAGCTGGTTAAATTGATCAATTGAAGAGCAGGTTCGCAGGGTTATTGTGTGCGGTGATCGGACGGTTTCGGCTTTTCAGCGAGGCAGATGCTCCACCAGAAAATCGATGAACGCCCTTAAACGCAACGGCATATGGCGAGTTTGCGGGTAGAGCAGGGTGAACGGTCGCGAGCGTCCGCCATAGGGCTTGAGCACTTCCACCAGCGAGCCATCGGCCAGTTCGTTTTCGACGATGAAGCGATAGGTCTGAAACAGTCCCGCGCCATGTTTGGCCAGGGTCACGCCGCCCAGCACATCGTCGGAACAACTGAGATTGCCCTCGGCCAGTATCTCCCGGTGCACGCCATTGTCGTTGAACAGCCAGGCAATCCGCCGACCGCTGCTGGGCAATTCGTACTGGATGCACTCGTGCTGTTTAAGATCATCCAGCGTTTGTGGAATGCCCGCGTGCTTGAGGTAGTCAGGACTGGCAATCATCACCAGCGCGGCGTCTTCCAACTGTCGGGCGATCAGGCCGGAGTCCGGAATCGCCCGCACGCGGATCGCCATGTCATAGCCTTCACCGACGAAATCGATGTTGCGATTGCTGATGTGCGACTCGACCTTCACCGCTGGAAAGCGTGCCCGAAAAGCCGGCAACAACGGCAGAATCCGGTGATGGGCATAGGTGGTGGGAATGCTGATGCGCAAGGTGCCGGAAGGCTGTTGCTGCTGACCCATGACCTCACGCTGGGCCTCGACCAATTGCGCCAGCGCCTGGCGACACTCCTCGTAATACCGCCGACCACTGTCGGTCAGTTTGACGCTGCGGGTGGTGCGGGCGAACAACCGCACGCCCAGGCGTTCCTCCATGCGCGACACCGAACGGCTCACGGCGGCGGGCGTCACGCCGGCCACCAGCGCGGCGGCGGTAAAACTGCCGGCTTCGGCCGCCAGACAAAACAGTTCGATGCTGCCCAGTTGGAGATCGTCGAATTGTCGCTGCATGATTGATTACACCGGGGATCAAATGAAGTGTGTGAGTCAGTATTTATCAGATGCCTGCACACAGATACAGTGAGTTCGTGATGAGCAGCGGCAGCCTCCGGAGCTGACCCACATTGTGATCGAGGAAGTCGACACGGATAACTGGGGGTATGCGGGCATCACCACCACCGAATATCGAAAAAAACAGTCGGGTTGATTTCCTGACAAGCCAAGACAGCCGTCCTCGAGACGGCTTTTTTGTCGGCGCGAGGAAAGGATTGCTTACCATTTTGCGGTGTTCTCCACCGGCTCGAGCCGAGCCTTGGCGCTAGTCTCAAAAGTCGCAGTGATGATTCAACACAGCGCCAGTTATCGGATTTTCCAGGGAATGTCGGGTCTTCGGGCTCATTAACCTAACGGATGGGTTAGCATGAGATTATTCAGCTACAAAGGGTTTTCAATGGTGATCATGTTGCGCGATGAGCACTGCCCGCCGCATGCACATGTGGATGCCGGAACCTGGAGTGCGCGCTTCAAATTCAGCTTCTGGCACAACAGTGTCGAACTGTGGGACGTGGTTCCTCATTCTCGCAGGCCACCTGTGGCGGTGCTGGAAGGGTTGCGTCACGCGCTCGGACAACCCGCTCATTTGCGCCGCGCTCGGTGTATCTGGTGGGACAAGCTGCACACGGTCTGCCTCGATCATCAGATATGGGACTGGCAAACCAGCGAAGTCGTGGTGGTAAAAAGGGTCGCCAGTACGACCTGCATGATTGGCTCGGCTTGCTATGAGCCCGAGACGAACAAGACCCTACTGGCGCTGATGGGCGTTCCAGAGGGCGTGGAGATCGAACTATGAAAACGATAACAGCAAAAATGTTGGTGGATCGGCCCGTAACCGAAGCCGTGCTGGATGAAGCCATCCAGCGTGGCCAAGTGCGTCACAAAGGCGGTTTGCGGGCGACTTCGGTGACCTTTGTGGAACCGTGCCTGGCGGTCAATTTCATTGATGGCAGTGGCGTGCTGTTGCCCGTGCAGCACTATCCGGAGTTCGATGATTTCGACGTCGAGGATTTCGCAGACCTGAAAGTCGGCTTTTCCGGGACAGCCCTTTGCCACCAGGGCAAGGATCTGCAGGTCTCCATCGCCGGGATGGTTTCGGCCAGCAAGCCGCTGATGGATATGGCCGCGTCGGTTATCGCCTCGCGTAATGGTCGCCAAAGCAGCGCCGCCAAAGCAGAGGCTGCGCGGGCGAATGGCCGTAAGGGCGGGCGTCCGCGCAAGACAGATATCCCCCTTTAAGCACGCACAAAAAAGCCGTCGTGATGACGGCTGATTTGTATCTGGCGCCAGCAATTACCGGCGGGTCAACAACACCCCGGATTCCATGTGATGGGTCCACGGGAACTGGTCGAACATTGCGCATCGGGTGATGCGATGGGTGTCGTGCAACTGGGCGATGTTGGCCGCCAGGGTTTCCGGGTTGCAGGAGATGTAGAGGATGTTGTCGAAGCGACGGGTCAGCTCGCAGGTGTCCGGATCCATGCCGGCGCGAGGCGGATCGACGAAGACGCTACCGAACTCGTAGCTCTTCAGATCGATACCGTGCAGACGACGGAACGGACGAACTTCGTTCAGGGCTTCGGTCAGCTCCTCGGCGGACAAGCGCACCAGGGTGACGTTATCCACAGCGTTTTCGCTGAGATTACTCAACGCGGCGTTGACCGACGCCTTGCTGATTTCGGTGGCCAGCACTTTGCGCACACGCGTCGCGAGCGGCAAGGTGAAGTTGCCATTGCCGCAATACAGCTCCAGCAAATCGTCGGGGCGATCACCGAGTGAGTCGTAAGCCCAGTTGAGCATCTTCTGGTTCACGGTGCCGTTGGGCTGGGTGAACGCGCCTTCCGGCTGGCGATAGCTGAAGGTGCGACCGCCGACGTCCATCTGCTCGACCACGTAATCGTGACCGATCACTTCGCGTTTACCTTTGGAACGGCCGATGATGCTGACGTTCAAGTCGGCTGCCAGTTTCGACGCCGCCGTGTGCCAGTGCTCGTCCAGCGGGCGGTGATAGCACAGCGTGATCATCGCATCGCCGGCCAGGGTGGTCAGGAACTCCACCTGAAACAGCTTGTGGCTCAGGGCCGCACTGGCTTGCCACGCTGCCTTCAGCTGCGGCATCAACTCGTTGATGCGCAGGCTGGCGATCGGGAATTCTTCGATCAGGATCGGCGTGCGCTTGTCTTCCTGGGAAAACATCGCGTAGTGACGCTCACCGGCTTCGCGCCACAGGCGGAATTCGGCGCGCAGGCGGAAGTTTTTCAGCGGCGAGTCGAAAACCGCAGGTTCTGGCGCACCGAACGGGGCCAACAAGTCACGAAGGCGCGTGACCTTCTCTTCGAGCTGAACGGCGTAAGCCTGGGAATCAAAAGTCATGCGTTGAACCAACCCAACTTGATCACGAACAGAATCGACAGAATCACCAGTGCCGAGTTCAGCTCACGGCCGCGGCCGGACAGCAACTTGATTGCGGTCCAGGAGATGAAACCGAACGCGATGCCGTTGGCGATGGAATAAGTGAACGGCATGGCCAGAGCAGTGACCACGACCGGTGCGGCGACGGTGATGTCGTCCCAGTCTATTTCGGCCAGGCCGGATGTCATTAATACCGCGACGAACAGCAGTGCAGGTGCGGTAGCGAAGGCTGGAACACTGGCCGCCAATGGCGAGAAAAACAGCGCCAACAGGAACAGAATCGCTACGACAACGGCGGTCAGGCCGGTGCGGCCACCGGCACTCACGCCAGCTGCGGATTCGATGTAGCTGGTGGTGGTCGAGGTGCCCAGCAGCGAACCGGCCATGGCCGCGGTACTGTCGGCGATCAGGGCGCGGCCCATTTTCGGCATGTGGCCGTCCTTGCCCATCAGGCCTGCGCGCTTGGCGACGCCGATCAGGGTGCCGGAGTTGTCGAACAGGTCGACGAACAGGAAAGCGAAGATCACGCTGACCAGACCGATGTCCAGGGCGCCCATAATGTCCAGTTGCAGGAAGGTCGGGGCCAGGGACGGTGGCATCGACATTACGCCGGCGAAGGGGGTGAAGCCCATCACGATCGAAGCGATGGTCACGGCCAGAATGCCGATCAGTACCGCGCCGCGCACTTTAAGCGCTTCGAGCGCCACAATCAGGGCAAAGCCGAGGGTCGCGAGGATCGGGGCTGGTTGTTTCAAATCGCCGAGACCGACCATGGTTGCCGGGTTGCTGACCACGATGCCGGCGTTGTGCAGGGCAATCAGCGCCAGGAACAGACCGATACCGGCCGCAATCGCCGAACGCAGCGCCAGTGGGATGCTGTTGATGATCCATTCACGGATGCGGAAGATCGACAACAGGAAAAACATCACCGCCGAGATGAACACCGCGCCCAGCGCTACTTGCCAGGTGTGGCCCATGTGCAGGACCACGGTGTAAGTGAAGAAGGCGTTCAGGCCCATGCCCGGTGCGAGGGCGATCGGGTAGTTGGCGATCAGGCCCATCACCGTGGAGCCGATGGCGGCTGCCAGACACGTGGCGACGAACACCGCGCCCTTGTCCATGCCGGTCTCGCCGAGGATGCTCGGGTTGACGAACAGAATGTAGGCCATGGCCAAAAAGGTCGTGACGCCCGCCAGAATCTCGGTCCGCACGTTGGTGTTGTGTGCCTTGAGTTGAAACAGCCTTTCCAGCATGTCTGCTCCCCGTGGCGCGCCAGGCGCCGTGAATGTATCGACCCCAACAGCAAAGCACAGACCGCTGCTGGCGCCTGGTAATTTTCTGTGGGTCGGAAAAAGCCGCGCATCATACCAGCAGCGTGGGGCTATGGCTGCTTATGGCTGCGATCGTCGTCGATGTTTTGCGGTAAAGCCAAGTGCGCCATACTGCGCGCTGGTTTTGGGGGTACTTATGTATTGCATGAATAAACGTCTGATTGCCGTATTCGCAATGGCGATCGCCTTGTTCCTGGGGGCACACACCGCCTCGGCTGCATCGGCGGCGCCGTTGAGTCAGGTGAAGGTACTCAAGGTCGAGTCGCCGGGCTGCGGCTTTGAAGACATTGCGCTGGGGCAAGAGCAAACCCGCTGCAATCACAGCGGACCGAACATCAAGGTCTACGTGCTGGAAGTCGGTTACGGTCGTAGCGCGCATGTCGGGCTGGATGGTTTTGAGGTGAACGGCACCCGGACCCCGGTCTGTGCTTTTGATAACGGCAATCTGACCGATTGCACCCCAGGGAAAAAAACCGTCGGCTATCTGTATGTCTTCGATCTGGCGGGTAAACAGGAAGGCACGTTCACCTTCAGCAACACGTCGATCAACGCGCCAGGCAATACGCTGTCGACGCAGCTTTACATCAAGTAACGGCGGGCTCGAACAAGGGGCAGGAAAGCTGACTACGCTTTAAAGATCATCCAGTGGACTGCGCCCATGACCTTTAGAGCTCTGATTACCCTCGCCGAGGGCATCGATGACCTGCAATCAGTGACCCTGATCGATGTGCTGCGCCGTGCCAAGGTTGAAGTGGTGGTGGCCAGCATCGAGGGACGGCGCATGCTCACCTGCGCGCGCGGCACCCGAGTGACGTCCGATGCGATGCTGGTAGACGTGCTGGCACAGCCGTTCGATCTGATCGTCCTGCCCGGCGGTGCCGTAGGGGCGCAACATCTGGCGGCGCATCAACCCCTGCAACAATTGATCAAGGATCAGGCGGCGGCCGGGCGCCTGTTCGCCGGCATCGCCGAGGCCCCGGCGCTGGCGCTGCAAGCCTTTGGCGTACTGCGTCAGCGGCGCATGACCTGCCTGCCATCGGCCAGCCATCAACTGTTGGGGTGCAACTTCGTCGATCAACCGGTGGTGGTCGATGGCAACTGCATCACTGCCCAAGGTTCAGGGGCGGCGTTGCAATTCGCCCTGACGCTGGTGGAACAACTCTGCGGCAAAGCCAGGCGAGCGGCGGTGGCGGGGGAGTTGGTGCTCTAGAGAGTCCTCCGGACAAACTGCTTCAAACCTTCACTTCTTCCACCGGCACATGCATGCGGTCGCGGTTGGCCAGGGTCGGGAACAGTTTGATCCACGCCCCGGTCACCACCAACGTGCCAATACCGCCCATGACCACCGCTGGCACGGTGCCGAACCAATGGGCGGTCAAGCCGGATTCAAACTCGCCCAACTGGTTCGAAGCGCCGATGAACAGACCGTTCACTGCACTGACCCGGCCGCGCATTTCGTCCGGGGTTTCCAGTTGCACGAAGGAGGCGCGGATCACCATGCTGATCATGTCCGCCGCGCCCAACACCACCAACACCGCCAGGGAAAACCAGAACGAGGTCGACAGGCCGAACGCAATGGTCGCGACACCGAACACACCCACAGCGGTGAACATGACCCGTCCGACTTTGCGCTCCACGGCAAATCTCGCCAGGTACAGCGACATCAGCAGCGCACCGACTGCCGGCGCTGAACGCAGCAGGCCCAGGCCCCAAGGTCCGGTCAGCAGAATGTCCTTGGCGAACACCGGCAGCAACGCCGTCGCGCCACCGAGCAGGACGGCAAACAGATCCAGAGAAATCGCCCCGAGAATGTCCGGACGACTACGAATGAAGCGGATGCCCGCCAGCAGCGAATCCAGGGTTGCCTTGCCCTTGTTCAGCGGTGTCTGCCGTGCAGGCAGGTTGAGCATCAGCATGCAGGCGATGATGTAGAGGATCACCGTCGGGCCATAGACCCAGACGCTGCCAAAGGCGTATAGCAACCCACCGAGGGCCGGGGCAACGATAGTCGCCGATTGCTGTGCGGATTGGGCGGCGGCGACCGCGCGGGGGAACAGCGCGCTGGGCACGATGCTCGGCAACAAGGCCTGAGTGGTCGGCATTTCGAAGGAGCGGGCGGCACCGAGCAGGAACGCGAGGATGAAGATCATCTCCCGGGTGACATTGTCGGTCGCGCTACCGATGGCCAGCGACAGGGCGATCAACGCTTGCAGGGACTGACAGATTGCCGCGACCTTGCGCCGGTCATAGCGGTCCGCGACATGCCCGGTGTGCAGCATGAACAGCACTCGCGGGGCAAACTCCACCAGACCGACCAAGCCCAGATCGAGCACATTGCCGGTCAGTTGGTAGAGGTTCCAGCCAATGGCCACCGTGAGCATCTGGAAACCGCTGGCGGTAAACACCCGAGCCAACCAGAACGCGATAAATGGGCGGTGATGACGTAACAGCAAGGGCGCTGGGCTGGGCATCTGAGGGCCGGTCTTGAGCGGGGGGAGGGTCGAGATTATCACCAAGCTGTAACCAAAAGTTGCAGGGTTGGGAAATTTCGTTAGCTAGACACCGATATGCTGGCCCGCATCGGTGAGGCAACCTGTCACGCGGCAAAAGACCACACCGTCCATCGCCAAAAATGGGACTACTCTTTTAACGTTGCTTGATCCAGATCAAGACCGCTCGTGGAATTGATCCGGCGGCCAGATGGCCAGACTCCCTACGTTGTGATGTTTGTAAAAAAAGAACGAATTCAAATTCGCCGCACTCCATATCCGTGGGGGCAGTGGGTGTAGGCCACAAGCCTTCAGCCGGTATTACCTGACAGAGGAAGACTTATGTTCGGTTTGGAGGCACTTGATCTCGCCCGGATTCAGTTCGCGTTCACCATTTCGTTTCACATTCTATTTCCCGCCATCACCATTGGCCTGGCAAGTTACCTTGCGGTGCTCGAAGGTCTGTGGCTGAAAACCCATAACGACACGTACCGCGATCTGTACCACTTCTGGTCGAAGATCTTTGCGGTCAACTTCGGCATGGGCGTGGTCTCCGGACTCGTCATGGCCTATCAGTTCGGCACCAACTGGAGCCGCTTCTCGGACTTCGCCGGCTCCGTGACCGGGCCGCTGCTGACGTACGAAGTGCTCACAGCGTTCTTCCTCGAAGCCGGTTTCCTCGGTGTCATGCTGTTCGGCTGGAACAAGGTCGGGCGCAATCTGCACTTCTTCGCCACGGTCATGGTCGCCATCGGCACACTGATCTCGACCTTCTGGATTCTCGCTTCCAACAGCTGGATGCAGACGCCGCAAGGCTACGAAATCGTCAATGGCCAGGTGATTCCGGTGGACTGGCTGGCGGTGATTTTCAACCCGTCGTTCCCTTACCGTCTGTTACACATGTCGACGGCGGCGTTTGTCGCGACTGCTTTCTTCGTTGGTTCCTCGGCGGCCTGGCATTTACTGCGCGGCAAGGACAACCCGGCGATCCGCACCATGCTCTCGATGGCCATGTGGATGGCCTTGATCGTGGCGCCGATTCAAGCGGTCATCGGTGACTTTCACGGCCTCAACACGCTCAAGCATCAGCCGGCGAAAATCGCTGCGATCGAAGGTCATTGGGAAAACCACGGCGATGAGCCGACCCCGCTGATCCTGTTCGGCTGGCCGGACATGAAAGAAGAACGGACCAAATTCGCTGTAGAGATCCCGTATCTGGGCAGCCTGATCCTCACGCACTCGCTGGACAAACAGGTCCCGGCGCTCAAGGAATTCCCGCCTGAAGACCGGCCGAATTCGACCATCGTGTTCTGGTCGTTCCGGATCATGGTCGGCCTGGGTTTCCTGATGATCTTCACCGGTTTGTGGAGCCTGTGGCTGCGTAAACGCGACAAGCTCTATACCTCCCGGCCGTTCCTTTATCTGGCGTTGTGGATGGGGCCGTCCGGCCTGATCGCGATCCTCGCCGGTTGGTTTACCACTGAAATCGGCCGTCAACCGTGGGTGGTCTACGGGTTGATGCGCACGGCGGACGCCTCCTCCAATCACAGCTTCATGCAGATGAGCATCACGCTGATTCTGTTCGTGGTGGTGTACTTCGCGCTGTTTGGTGCCGGGCTTGGCTACATGATGCGCCTGGTGCGCAAAGGGCCGAAGATCGACGAAGGCAAGGAAACGCCCGAGGGCGGTCCAGGCAAGAAACGCACACCGGCCCGGCCGCTGTCCGCCGCCGATGACAACGGTGACGGCGACCACAGCCCCAGCCTGACCAAGGAGATTTGACTCATGGGTATTGATCTTCCGCTGATCTGGGCCGTGATCATCATCTTCGGCATCATGATGTACGTGGTCATGGACGGTTTCGATTTGGGGATCGGGATTCTCTTCCCGTTCATTCCGGGCAAGACCGATCGTGACGTCATGATGAACACCGTCGCGCCGGTCTGGGACGGTAACGAAACCTGGCTGGTGCTGGGCGGTGCAGCGTTGTTCGGTGCCTTCCCGCTGGCGTATTCGGTGGTGCTCTCGGCGTTGTACCTGCCGCTGATTTTTATGCTGATCGGGCTGATCTTCCGCGGCGTGGCCTTCGAGTTCCGCTTCAAGGCCAAGGATGACAAGCGCCACCTCTGGGACAAGGCCTTTATCGGGGGCTCGATCGCTGCAACGTTCTTCCAGGGTGTGGCCTTGGGGGCGTTCATCGATGGGTTTTCAGTGGTCAACCGTCAGTTTGCCGGTGGCTCACTGGACTGGTTCACCCCGTTCACAATGTTCTGTGGCGCAGCGCTGGTGGTGGCTTACGCGCTGCTCGGTTGCACCTGGCTGATCATGAAGACCGAAGGCAAGTTGCAGGAGCAGATGCATCACCTGGCACGACCACTGGCCTTCGTGGTGTTGGCGGTAATTGGGATTGTCAGCATCTGGACACCCCTGGCCCACGCCGATATTGCTGCTCGCTGGTTCACCCTGCCGAACCTGTTCTGGTTCCTGCCGGTGCCGATTCTGGTGCTGGTGACCATGTACGGTCTGATCCGCGCGGTGGCTCGCAATGCGCACTACACGCCATTCCTGCTGACGCTGGTGCTGATCTTCCTCGGCTACAGCGGTTTGGGCATCAGCCTGTGGCCGAACATCGTGCCGCCGTCGATCTCGATCTGGGACGCCGCCGCACCGCCGCAAAGCCAGGGCTTCATGCTGGTGGGCACTTTGTTCATCATCCCGTTCATCCTGGGTTACACCTTCTGGAGCTACTACGTGTTCCGCGGCAAGGTCACCCACGAAGATGGCTATCACTAGAGCACGCGACAGTGGCGCAGGGCTGAGACCTGCGTCATTTCGTCAGAGGAGATTGCGATGAAGGCGGGTAAACATTCCTTGCAGGAAATCGAAGCAGCAGAGAAAAAGCCGCTCTGGCAGCGACTCGGCTGGCTGGCGATGATCTGGACCGGCAGCGTTGTGGCGCTGTTCATCGTGGCCAGCCTGATGCGCATGTTCATGAATGCCGCGGGCCTGACGACCCACTGATTTTTTTGCACCTGATCCCATCCCGTTGCCGTGCGGCACGGATCTACAACCCTCCTTTGCTGGAGGGTTTTTTTTGCCTGGGATTATTTTCGGGCTTTAAGGATCACGAACTTGGGTGTGGCCGCCACTTGCTCGACGCCGCGGAACAACCGCGCGAGCTTGCTGTGATAACCCAGATGACGGTTGCCGACGATGTACAGCGCGCCGCCCACCACCAGCGCCTCTCGGGCCTGCTGGAACATGCGCCAGGCCAGGAAGTCGCCGACGACTTGTTGTTGGTGAAACGGAGGGTTGCATAGCACGACGTCCAGAGACTGAGGTTCCTGACCCGCCAAACCATCGCCGGCACGTACAACCACTTCCCGGACACCGAGCGCCGCGCGCCAGTTTTCGGCTGCCGATTGCACGGCCATGAACGACTCGTCCACGAGCGTGTAGTGGGCCTCGGGGTTTTGCAGGGCGCTGGCGATGGCCAACACCCCATTGCCACAACCGAGGTCGGCAACCCGCGCTGAGCCGAGGTTCTTTGGCAGGTGCGGCAAAAACGCTCGCGTGCCGATATCCAGCCCTTCGCGGCAGAACACATTGGCGTGATTCAGCAGTTCGATCTCAGGGGCGTCGAGTCGATAACGGGTCGGGTAGGGGGACACGACAGGTGCTTTGACTTCAGCGGTCGCGATCAAGAGCCGAGCCTTCTTCACTGCCAGCGAGGCTTGCACCGGCCCGATGTAGCGTTCCAGCAGATCGCCCGCGGCGCGGGGCAAATGCTTGATCATCGCCGCCGCAATCACCTGGGCTCCCGGCGCCAGTTGACCCTGCAAACGAATCAGTTGTTCTTCCAGCAAGGCGAGGGTTTTCGGGACCCGGATCAGTACCCGGTCAAAGGGGCCTGAAAAGGCTTCGCTGGCAGGTACGCTTGGCACCGCATCAAACGCCTGGCCGTTACGGATCAGATTTTTTTCCAGTCCCTGAAAGGCCAGGAACGAGTCACCGCTGCTGGTCACTTGAACCTTGCCCGCCAGGCTGGCAGCCAATGCGCCAAAGCTGTCGTTGAGCACCAAAACCCGAGTGTCGGCCGAGGGCTGTTGGTCAGCCAGATGGGTGAGCAGGTATTCGTCTGCGGCATCAAACGCCTGCAGCGGTTCGTTCTGCTGTTCGGGCTGGCGGATCAGGTCGAGTCGGGCGAAGGGTGTTTCGAGCAAGGGCATGAGGCGGGGCTCTGGGTAATCAACGGGGTCATCAACAGGTGTCCCGCGGCCCAAGGGCGTTGTAGCGGGCGAAACCGTCCGAGTGTACTTCGTCGTGAAGGTTCACACGTCATCACTCAGGAGGGACCGCAAATGGTACGTTTTTTTCTTTTGGATTACTTGCAGGTTTTTTGGGTCAGCGCATCGCGCTGCTGTTGAGAATACCGTCCTTGGTGGCGGCGATGACTGCCGAAATCTTGTTATTGACCCCGAGCTTCAGAATGGCGCTTTGCACATGGAAATTGACCGTGCGTGCGCTGAGGTTAAGAATTCTGGCACTCTCATACGCAGTCTTGCCATCAGCCGCCAGTTTCAATACATCGATCTCGCGGGGGGACAAATGCGGCACGGGTGGCTTCGTCGATTTCCTGGGCAGTGTCTGTGCGATCAACGCATGCAGATGGCGCCCGATGAACACTGAAAAACCGAGATTTTCATACAGTTCAAACGCAGTGATCGGGCAATGGCTTCTGGCCAGGCTCAGAATGCTGGAAACACCACTGTCCTCGTCATGGACCGATTGTGACCAGCCGTGCTGCAATCCTTGTTTCTCAAGCGCATCCCACAAGCACGGGGTCTTGGAAAAAAGTTCTTCGCTCCATAGGACAGGCAGCCTGGAGTGATTGCAGTGAGCCACTATTGGGTCTATTGCACCGAAATTTTTTTGTTCATATTCAATGTTCCAGTCCGTAGGGTAGTTGTTGAGCTGGACTGTATTGAAGTGGTCAGTTTTTGTTGGGTATGTTATTGAAAAGGCAAAAAATTTAAAGCCTATATTTTTCGCGAAACCCAGTGAAATCCGGTAGGCAGTCTCAATCTCCGTTGTCCGCGATAATTGGTTGAGTTGTGATTCCTTCCACCTCTCCATAGTGTCTCTCCAGATGTGACGTTACATGGGGCTGCCGTTTTGGATCCAAGATCCGGCACGAACCGAGTGTAGGATGTTTCCTATGAAGGTGTTGAGAATTTTTGGCTTTGTTTGTGATTTTTAAACAAGTATCTGGTTCTAACGTTAGGGAGTACTGATATGGATAACGAAAGGTCGGGCTTACTATAAAAGCCTTGGATTTATGCGTTAACTGGATAGTTAATGTTAAGTCGTACTATGAAATCAATGCGAATGAGGCCCTGGCTAAAGCCACTACAAATCACCGGTGTTTAAGCCCTCCGCTTTGCGGGACACTGTGGCTATCTGTTGAATGGAGCACCCCATGACCGCCAGTGCAGAAAAATTCACTCGCCAGACCTTGCTCGACGTCCAGTCGCAGACCCCCAGTCTGTTCACCCTGCGGACCACCCGGGATCCGGGTTTTCGTTTTCGTGCAGGGCAATTCGCCCGGCTGGGCGTTACCAAGGCTGACGGCAGCACCGTATGGCGGGCCTATTCCATGGTGTCGTCGCCCTATGACGAGTTCCTCGAATTCTTTTCCATTGTGGTGCCGGGGGGGGAGTTCACCAGTGAGCTGAGTCGGCTCGGAGTCGGCGATACGCTGCTGGTCGAGCGTCAGGCCTTCGGTTACCTGACGCTGGATCGCTTTGTCGACGGCCGTGATCTCTGGTTGTTATCCACAGGCACCGGCCTGGCGCCGTTTCTGTCGATCCTGCAGGACTTCGAGGTCTGGGAGAAATTCGAACGAATCATCCTGGTCTACAGTGTGCGCGAAGCCCGGGAACTGGCTTATCAGGACCTCGTCAGCGGGTTGGCCCAGCGCGACTATTTAGCGGAGTTTGCGCACAAGCTGCAGTTCATCACCACGGTCACGCGCGAGCAGCATCATGGCGCTCTGAGCGGCCGGATCACTGCGCTGATCGAAAATGGCGAGCTGGAGCGGGCGGCAGGCCTGGCGCTGACGGCCGAGGACTCAAGGGTCATGCTTTGCGGCAATCCGCAGATGATCGATGACACGCGCAAATTGCTCAAACAGCGCCATATGCACTTGAGCCTCAGTCGCCGACCCGGGCAAGTGGCGGTGGAAAACTACTGGTAAAAAAACGGCGCCTCAAGGGCGCCGTTGCTTGTTTTACTGACCTGTTGAGGGCCGGTTGTTCTGAGCCTTGAGCAGATCGCGGATCTCTTCCAGCAGCTCTTCTTCCTTGGTCGGAACCGGCGGCAGCGTTGGCGCAACGGCCTCTTCGCGTTTCAGGCGGTTGATGGCTTTGACGCCCATGAAGATCGCGAAGGCGACGATGATGAAGTCAATCATGCTCTGGATGAATTTACCGTACGCCAGCGCCACCGCCGGGATGTCCCCGTTGGCTGCTTTGAGCGTAATGGCCAGGTCACTGAAATCCACCCCACCGATCAGCAGGCCAATGGGTGGCATGACCACGTCGCCTACAAACGATGAAACGATCTTGCCGAAGGCGGCGCCAATGATGATACCGACGGCCATGTCGACCACATTACCTTTGACCGCGAAGGCCTTGAACTCACTTATCACGCCCATAGGTTATTTCCTTGTTACAGATGAGGTTGGTGAGCGCAGTGTAAATCAGCACGATGCATCCTGCTCGAAACAACTGCTTACACAGCTTGCCGGCTAGCGACCTTCTCAGCGGTAAAAAGTTTGAAATTGCCACTGCTCTTGTTCGGGGTAGCCGCTTTAACGTAGGGCGCTCCAGCGCGCCCGCAGGACATTTTACCCATCGATCGCTCGTCTCTGCTGAGTGGAGGGAGATGCAGGATAAAAACATAGAAAGTAGGGGCTTTAGCATCACTGGTTGATGCAAGGGCAATGTGCGGTATATGCAGTTTTATGTTAATGGTTTGCAGGGTGTACGGACTCGCACCTCAAACAAACTCCCTGTGTTAGATGGTGAGAATGCCATTTTATTGCCATTAGCTTGGATTGTACGTTCAAGTTCTGAATGACAAGGATTTGTACAGGTTTGATTTTTGTTTCATGGGGCGAGACTAATGTCGGGTTGGATATGTTTGGAGTCGTTGTACAGGTTTTCATAGTTAGTAATGCCGTGTATGTATTCCAGGGCTGAACAAGTTTCTACCGAAGATTCGCTGGGTAACTTCGGCGTACTGATCCGCTCCAGCTGAGCTATCATCGCGTTTTTTTGCCGGGAGTTCAGATGGCCAAGGCCAAGCGCATGTACGGCTGCACCGAGTGCGGCTCAACCTTCCCCAAGTGGGCCGGCCAATGCGGCGAGTGCGGGGCCTGGAACACCCTGACTGAAACCATGGTTGAGAGTGGCGGTGCCGCAGCCCCCAGCGGTCGCACCGGCTGGACCGGTCAACAGGCACAGATCAAGACCCTGGCCGAAGTCAGCGTCGAAGAAATCCCGCGTTTTTCCACAGCGTCCAGCGAGCTCGATCGGGTGCTGGGCGGTGGTCTGGTAGACGGCTCGGTGGTGCTGATCGGCGGTGATCCGGGCATCGGCAAATCGACCATTCTGCTGCAAACCTTGTGCAACCTCGCCAAAGTCATGCCAGCACTGTACGTCACCGGCGAAGAATCCCAGCAGCAAGTGGCCATGCGCGCCCGTCGTCTCGGCTTGCCTCAGGATCAACTGCGGGTGATGACCGAAACCTGCATCGAGACCATCATCGCCACCGCCCGGCAGGAAAAGCCCAAGGTGATGGTGATCGACTCGATCCAGACGATCTTCACCGAGCAGCTGCAATCGGCACCGGGCGGCGTGTCCCAGGTCAGGGAAAGCGCGGCGTTGCTGGTGCGCTATGCGAAGCAGAGCGGCACGGCCATTTTCCTGGTCGGTCACGTGACGAAAGAAGGTGCATTGGCCGGGCCGCGAGTGCTGGAGCACATGGTCGACACGGTTCTGTATTTCGAAGGCGAATCCGATGGGCGCTTGCGTTTGCTGCGGGCGGTGAAGAACCGTTTCGGCGCCGTCAACGAACTGGGCGTATTCGGTATGACCGACAAGGGGCTGAAAGAAGTCTCCAACCCTTCGGCGATTTTTCTCACCCGTGCGCAGGAAGAAGTGCCGGGCAGTGTGGTCATGGCGACGTGGGAAGGGACGCGACCGATGCTGGTGGAAGTCCAGGCGCTGGTGGACGACAGTCACCTGGCCAATCCACGTCGGGTAACGCTGGGGCTGGACCAGAATCGACTGGCGATGTTGTTGGCGGTGCTGCACCGTCACGGCGGCATTCCGACCCACGATCAGGATGTGTTTCTCAACGTGGTTGGCGGGGTGAAGGTGCTGGAAACGGCCTCCGATCTGGCGCTGATGGCGGCGGTCATGTCCAGTTTGCGCAACCGGCCACTGCCCCACGATCTCCTGGTGTTCGGCGAAGTCGGGCTTTCCGGCGAAGTACGCCCGGTGCCGAGCGGCCAGGAACGCTTGAAAGAAGCCGCCAAGCACGGCTTCAAACGCGCCATCGTGCCCAAGGGCAATGCGCCTAAAGAGGCGCCACCGGGGTTGCAGATTATTGCCGTAACGCGTTTGGAGCAGGCGCTGGACGCTCTGTTCGAATAACCTTCCAGATAGAACACAATCCTTGTGGGAGCGAGCCTGCTCGCGAAAGCGGTATGTCAGTCGACTTAAATGTTGAATGTCAGACCGCATTCGCGAGCAAGCTCGCTCCCACATTGGAATGGGGATTGGCCCTCAGACTTCAATCAGTGCACCCAACTCCCGCTCCAGCTCCTGCGGATCGCCAAGGTTGAGTTCAACCAATCGCCGCAAGCGTTCGATGGATTCCAGGCTGATATGTCGGCAGACGAAGCCGAGCTGACCATGATCATCGTGGGTCAGTTGCACATCCATCTTGATGGCGACGTCCTCGTTGAGATGAATATCCACCAGGAAATGCCACTCCCGATTCCCCAGCCACGGTTCGGGCTTTTCGATCAACAGTCCCTTCAGTGACAGGTCGATCAACTTCACCGGCCAGATGAATTCCCCCTGACTCAGTTCGGTTCGGGCATCGAACGCAATACGTTTGAAGCGGCGGCGATCGGCAGGGTGCTCGCTCATGGCGCAATCCTCGTAAGTGTTCGCTGACTATAGACCCGCATTGTCAAAGGCTGCCAGCAAAGTGATGGCTCAACCCATGTCGGGGGATGGCCTTTGCGGCCGTTAGCGCTAAACTCGGGATGGCTGTCTTTCTTGTCCACCCTGGCTGGAATCATAAAATGAAAAATAATAATAGCCTGCTACGCCACCTACCCTGGCTGCTGCTGGCAATCGTAGGGGCGTGCGCCCTAGGGGTAGTGGCATTGCGCCGAGGCGAGGCGATCAACGCCTTGTGGATTGTGGTCGCCGCCGTGGCCATCTATCTGGTTGCGTATCGTTACTACAGTCTGTTCATCGCTAACAATGTGATGCAGCTCGACCCGCGACGGGCCACCCCCGCCGTGCTCAACAATGACGGTCTGGACTACGTCCCCACCAACAAACACATCCTCTTCGGTCACCACTTCGCCGCCATCGCTGGCGCGGGGCCGCTGGTCGGTCCGGTTCTGGCGGCGCAGATGGGTTACCTGCCCGGGACGCTGTGGCTGATTGCCGGCGTGGTGCTGGCGGGTGCCGTTCAGGACTTCATGGTCCTGTTCATGTCCACCCGCCGCAACGGCCGTTCCCTGGGCGACATGGTCCGTGAAGAAATGGGCCGCATCCCCGGGACCATCGCGCTGTTTGGCTGCTTCCTGATCATGATCATCATCCTCGCGGTGCTGGCGCTGATCGTTGTAAAAGCCCTGGCCGAAAGCCCGTGGGGTATTTTCACGGTGATGGCGACCATCCCGATCGCGATGTTCATGGGCATTTACATGCGCTACATCCGCCCGGGTCGCATCGGTGAAATCTCCGTTGTCGGCGTGTTGCTGCTGCTCGGTTCGATCTGGCTCGGCGGGCAGATTGCCGCTGATCCGGTCTGGGCCAAGGCGTTCAGCTTCACGGGCGTGCAGATTACGTGGATGCTGGTCGGTTACGGTTTCGTGGCCGCCTCGTTACCGGTCTGGCTGATTCTGGCGCCGCGTGACTATCTGTCGACCTTCCTGAAAATCGGCACCATCGTGGCGTTGGCGATCGGCATCCTGATCACCATGCCTGAGCTGAAAATGCCGGCACTGACCCAGTTCATCGACGGCACCGGCCCGGTGTGGAAGGGCGGTCTGTTCCCGTTCCTGTTCATCACCATCGCCTGTGGTGCGGTCTCGGGTTTCCACGCGCTGATCTCCTCTGGCACCACACCGAAGCTGCTGGATAACGAGGTCAACGCCCGATACATCGGTTACGGCGGCATGCTGATGGAATCCTTCGTCGCCATCATGGCCATGGTCGCCGCTTCGGTGATCGAGCCGGGCGTGTATTTCGCCATGAACAGCCCGGCGGCAGTCGTCGGCGGTGACGTGGTGGCCGTGGCACAAACCGTCAGCAGCTGGGGCTTTGCAATCACCCCGGAAGCGCTGCAAGCGGTGGCCAAGGACATCGGTGAAACCACGATCCTGGCCCGTGCTGGCGGTGCGCCGACCCTGGCGGTTGGTATCGCGCAGATCCTGCACAGTGTCCTGCCGGGTGAAAACACCATGGCGTTCTGGTACCACTTCGCGATTCTATTCGAAGCGCTGTTCATCCTGACGGCAGTCGATGCCGGTACCCGCGCCGGCCGTTTCATGCTGCAGGACTTGCTCGGCTCCTTCGTGCCGGCGCTCAAACGCACCGAATCCTGGACCGCCAACCTGATCGCAACCGCCGGGTGCGTGGCGATGTGGGGTTGGTTGCTGTACCAGGGCGTGATCGATCCGCTGGGTGGCATTAACACCTTGTGGCCGCTGTTCGGTATCTCCAACCAGATGCTGGCCGGTATCGCGCTGATGCTCGGCACCGTCGTGCTGATCAAAATGAAACGCCAGCGTTATGTCTGGGTCACCATGCTGCCCGCCGTGTGGCTGCTGATCTGCACCACCACCGCCGGCTTCATCAAGCTGTTCGATGCCAATCCGGCGATCGGCTTCCTGTCGCTGGCCAAGAAGTACAGCGATGCGCTGGCCAACGGTCAGATCCTCGCCCCGGCCAAGGACATTACGCAAATGCAGCACGTGATCTTCAACGCCTACACCAACGCAACGCTGACTGCGCTGTTCCTGTTCGTGGTATTCAGTATCCTGTTCTATGCGCTCAAGGTCGGTATTTCCGCCTGGGGCAGCAAAGAACGTACGGATAAAGAAGCGCCATTCCAGGCTCTGCCGGATGCGTAATCGAGGATTGCAGCATGTTCAATGACCTGAGTCGCCTCGGTAAATACCTCGGTCAGGCCGCGCGCCTGATGGTCGGCATGCCCGACTACGACAATTACGTCGAGCATATGCAAACCAAACACCCGGACAAACCGGTGATGACCTACGAAATGTTCTTTCGGGAACGCCAAGAAGCTCGTTACGGTGGCAAGGGTGGGCCGAAGTGCTGTTGATCTACTAGCGGCGTGTTATCAGATGTGATGTGGGGCGGTTTTTTGTGGGAGCGAGCTTGCTCGCGATGCAGGCAACTCGGTTTATCGTTAAAACCGTGGTGATGCCATCGCGAGCAAGCTCGCTCCCACAGGACCGCTCCCATTTTTTTGTGTAGTAGAAGGAGATCCAGTTTGTCCTCTCCCATCCCAGTCACGATCCTCAGCGGCTTTCTCGGCGCGGGAAAAACCACGCTCTTGCGCCATCTGCTCAAAGCCGAACACGGCCTGAAAATCGCCGTGATCGAGAACGAATTCAGTGACGCCGGTATCGACACCCAACTGTTGGGCGACGAACCGGTGCAAGTGATGACGCTGTCCAACGGCTGTGTCTGCTGCACCATCCACACCGACCTGACCAAGGCTTTGTACCTGCTGCTCGAACGCCTGGACAGCGGCGAAATCGCCTTCGACCGTCTGGTGATCGAATGCACCGGCCTGGCCGACCCGGCACCGGTGGCGCAAACGTTCTTCATCGATGAAGAGCTGCGCGAGCGCTACATCCTCGACGGCATCATCACCCTGGTCGATGCAGCGCACGCTGACATTCACCTGACTCAAACCATCGCCCAGGCGCAGATCGGTTTCGCCGACCGCTTACTGGTGAGCAAGCGCGATCTGGTGGACGAGGCGACGTTCAACGCCCTCAGCGAGCGCCTGACCCGCATCAACCGTCGCGCACCGATCCGCGTGGTCGAGCACGGCAAGATCGATCTGGCCGAATTGCTCGACGTGCGCGGTTTCAATCTCAATGCCGACCTTGGCGGCGGCGTCAGCCTGCGCCCGGTGAGCAAAGCGCCGTCCATCGACCGCATTTCCAGCCTGGTGCTGCGCACCGAAAAGCCGCTGGATATCGACAAACTCAGCGAGTTCATGAACGAACTGCTGGAGGACCATGGCAAGCAATTGCTGCGCTACAAAGGCGTGTTGAACATCCTTGGCGAGCCGCGGCGCATGGTGTTTCAGGGTGTGTTGAAGTTATACGGATTCGATTGGGACACCGAGTGGGCGGACGATGAAACGCGCGAAAGCGTGATCGTGTTCATTGCCGATGATTTGCCGGAAGAGAAAATCCGTGAGGGGTTTGCGCGGGTGGCAGCAACCTGAAGCATTGTCGGCGTCTGCTATGAGCCCATCGCGAGCAAGCTCGCTCCCACATTTGGAATGCATTCCCCTGTGGGAGCGAGCTTGCTCGCGATAGCGATCTAACCGGCAGCACGATCTTGGCTGGATCTCGATCCAGCGTTCAGCAATGTCGCCTCTAGATGATTCAGATGCCGGCTCATTAGTGTCTCGGCCTTCCGAGCATCCCCACGCTCAACCGCATCCAGAATCCCCTCATGCGCCTGCCACACGCAATAACCCTCGGCCTGCGCATCGAACTGCGCAATCGCCAATGAAGTAAGCGGTACCAAACTGCCAAGAAAATGCGCCAAAGGTGCATTCCCCGCCATTTCGGCCAACTGCAAATGAAACTCCCCGGACAACCGAATCGCCGGGCCACGCTGATCGCGCTCCAGACACCGGCGCTCGCTGTCGATCAAGTCGCGCAGACGATTCAGGTCTTGTGGGCGAGGCTGCTGACAGGCCAGCCGCACCAGCGTGAGCTCGGTCAGTCGCCGGGCGTGAAGCGTCTGCCGAGTTTGCTCGACATCTGGCGCGGCGACCCGGGGACGATGATGGGTGCGAAGGATGATGATCTGCTGATGAGACAGGCGCGTCAGTACCTGGCGGATGCTGCTGCGGCTCACCCCGAACATGTCTCCCAGGCTTTCTTCGGTGAAGCGACTGCCGGGGACGATGCGCTGTTCGAGAATGGCATCGAATACCCGTGAGTAGAGATCATCCGCCGACGGCTTCCCAGTGTTCGTCCGCGGGAAGGGCAGGGCAGTGAGTGTTTGCGGTGAGGCGAAGCTGTTCATGGCTTGTCTCCAGTTCGAAGCGGATTCAACTGACGAGGTTGTCGTCCGGAATATTCAATTCGATGCCCATCCGCTGGCCTTCCCGAAGGATGTGCCGACGCATCTCGGCGCTGGCCTGGGCGCTGTTTTTGCTGCGAATAGCGCGCACCACGGCTTCGTTCTCCTCAAGGCGCTCAGCCAAATGCTCCGGGGAGTTGCGCAGCACGTCGGCGCTTTGCTTGAGGGCGTTGCTGGTCTGTTGCACCACACTCTGGAAAATCGGGTTCGAGGTCAGCGTGAACAGTTCTTCGTGGAACGCGATGTAGGCGTTTACCCCGGCTTCGCTGTCGTTGGCCTCCAGCGCTTCGCGCATGTCCATCAGGGTCAGGCGCAGTTGCCCGACTTCCTTGCTGCTGATCGACTGCGCCACCAAACCGACAATGAACGGTTCGAGGGTGTAGCGCAGTTGCAACACATCTTCCAGGCTCGCACCGGCGACTGCGCTGTCGTGGCGTTGGCTGTCGCTGAGATTGGCCTCCAGCACCACCACGCCTTTACCCGGCATGGAGCGCACCAGCCCGAGGGTTTCCAGCACGATGACGGCTTCACGCAGGCTCGGGCGGCTGATGCCCAGTTGTTCGGCCAGTTCACGCTGCCCCGGCAGCATCTCGCCGGAGCGCCACTGACCACGGGCCAAAGCGGCCCGGAGTTTTTCTACGACTGAATTGACGACGGTTGATGTGGTGATCACTTTTCGCTCCATGAGCATCCAAAACGATTGATGACCGTGCCTGCCCGTGGGCAGGCACGGCGATTATTCAGAATTCCTGCTGATGCGCCGGGCCGACAGGCTTTCTCGGCTGGAAGGTATAACCCACATGGCCGGACAGTACTTTGTTCGCCCGTTGGATATCGATGTCCTTTTCCCAGCGCGCGATGGCCACGGTGGCGACGCAGTTGCCGATCAGGTTGGTCAGCGCCCGGCCGATGCCCATGAACCAGTCCACTGCCAATACCAGCACCAGGCCGACCACCGGAATCGCCGGGATCGCCGTCAGTGTCGCCGCGAGAATCACCAGCGCCGAGCCAGGAATCCCGTGAGCACCTTTGGAGGTGATCAACGACACCAGCAGAATCGTCAGCAGGTCGGTCATGGCCAGCGGCGTGCCGGTCGCATTGGCGATGAACACGATGGCGAGGGTCAGGTAGATCGAGAAACCGTCCAGGTTGAACGAGTAACCGGTTGGAATGACCAGCCCGACCGTCGAACTGCCGATGCCCAGATGCTCAAGCTTGCGCATGATTTGTGGCAGCACAGCGTCGGAGGAGGCGGTGCCCATGACGATCAGCAGTTCTTCGCGCAGGTACTTGAGCAACGGCCACATCTTCAGGCCCGAAAGGCGCATCACCAGGCCGAGAATCAATGTCACAAACGCCACACAGGTCAGATAAAACAGGCCAACCAGGCTGCCCAGGTGCTGCAGCGAATCCAGGCCATATTTGCTGGTGGTGAAAGCGATGGCGCCGAACACGCCGATCGGCGCCAGACGCACGATCATGCCCATGATGCGGAAGATCACGTGGCTCAGCTCATTGATCAGCCGGGAAATACCCGACGCTGCTTCGCCCACCAGGTTCAGCGCACTGCCGAACAGCACTGAAAACAGCAGCACTTGCAGAATGTTGTTCTCCGCGAAGGCGCCGATTACCGAGGTCGGGATCAGGTTCATCAGGAACTGGGAGGTGGTTTGCATGTGCTGACCGCGCTGGGCGATGTCGCCCATGTCGGCAGCGGCAAGCTGATCCAGATGAATGTTCGCGCCGCTGCCGATGCCGGTGGTGAAAGCGAACACCAGACCAATCACCAGGGCGATGGTGGTCAGGATTTCGAAGTAGATCACCGATTTCAGGCCGATGCGTCCGACCTTCTTCAGGTCGCCGGCACCGCTGATGCCGCTGACCACCACGCAGAACACGATCAGACCGATGAGCATCTTGATCAGTTTGATGAAGCCATCGCCGAGCGGTTTGAGCTGGGCGGAGTATTCAGGAAGGGTCAGCCCGCAGACGATGCCGAGCACCAGTCCGAGAACCACTTGGAGGAAGATTGAACGCGAGCACCATCTGAGCATGGGAGGAATCCTGGTCGGTGTCCTGGCTGCCGTGCGCTTCGCGCATCAGATTCAGGACTTAATTATTGTGGTCTTACCGGTATGTCCAGTGCAGGCGCAGTCTACGCTGGGTTTTTTCAGGATTACAAGTGGAAATAGAAAAATTGGCATGACCGGTCTGACCGGTTGAGTTGATCCCGTTGAAAATCAAAAGATCGCAGCCTTCGGCAGCTCCTACAAAGGTGCGTATGTTCGCGAAATCACGGGTGTATACAGTTTTTGTAGGAGCTGCCGGAGGCTGCGATCTTTTGATCTTTATGACGGATGAAAAAAAACCGGTCATCACTGACCGGTTTTTTCATTGCTGCGGTTTGCGGGGCAATTAAGCGCCGTATACCGGCAGTTTCTTGCAGATGGCCTTGACCTTCTCACGAACGGCGTCGATCACCGCTTCGTTGTTCAGATCCGCCAGGATGTCGCAGATCCAGCCGGCCAGTTCTTTGCACTCTGCTTCCTTGAAGCCACGAGTGGTCACGGCCGGAGTACCGAAGCGCAGACCGGAGGTGACGAACGGGGAGCGTGGATCGTTTGGCACGGAGTTCTTGTTCACGGTGATGAACGCTTTGCCCAGAGCGGCGTCGGCGTCTTTACCGGAGATTTCCTGCTTGATCAGCGACAGCAGGAACAGGTGGTTTTCAGTACCGCCCGACACCACGTCGAAACCGCGCTCGATGAACACACCGGCCATGGCCTTGGCGTTCTTCACCACTTGTTGCTGGTAGGTCTTGAACTCAGGCTGCAGGGCTTCCTTGAAGCAGATCGCTTTGGCGGCGATCACGTGCTCCAGCGGGCCACCCTGGGCGCCCGGGAATACCGCGGAGTTCAGCTTCTTCTCGATGTCGGCGTTGGCGCGAGCCAGGATCAGGCCGCCACGTGGACCGCGCAGGGTCTTGTGCGTGGTGGTGGTCACGACGTCAGCGAAAGGAACCGGGTTCGGGTAGACGCCAGCGGCAACCAGACCGGCCACGTGGGCCATGTCGACGAACAGATAGGCGCCAACCTTGTCAGCGATTTCGCGGAAACGCGGGAAGTCCAGGATCTGCGAGTAGGCAGAGAAACCGGCCACGATCATTTTCGGCTTGTGCTCAACCGCCAGACGCTCGACTTCGTCGTAGTCGATCAGGCCGTTGCCGTCGATGCCGTATTGAACGGCGTTGTACAGCTTGCCGGAGGAGGAAACGCTGGCACCGTGGGTCAAGTGACCGCCGTGCGCCAGGCTCATGCCCAGGATGGTGTCGCCCGCTTGCAGCAGAGCCAGGTAAACGGCGCTGTTGGCTTGCGAACCGGCGTGCGGCTGAACGTTGGCGTAATCGGCGCCGAACAGTTCTTTTGCACGGTCGATGGCCAGTTGCTCGACCACGTCGACGAACTCGCAACCACCGTAGTAGCGCTTGCCCGGGTAGCCTTCGGCGTACTTGTTGGTCAGTACCGAGCCTTGAGCTTCCATGACCGCAGGGCTGGTGTAGTTTTCCGAAGCGATCAGCTCAATGTGCTCTTCCTGGCGCTGAGCTTCTTGCTCCATGGCGGCAAAGAGATCGGCGTCGTACTTGGCAATAGTCAAATCACGGCTGAACATGGCGGTCCTCAAGGATCGGGGCAGAAAAGGGGGGCATTCTAACCCAATGGGTTTTAGATGGCATATGAAAGGACATCATGTCGCAGACAAGTGGGCTTCATGACGAGATCAGCGGTGATCATGCCGGCCTCATCGCGAGCAAGCTCGCTCCCACATTTGGAATGCGTTCCCCTGTGGGAGCGAGCTTGCTCGCGATAGGGCCATCAGCAGCGCTGAAGATTCAGTCGAACATGAACAACGCATCATTGCTGAACTGCGCCTCAAACCGGCTCGCCGGCATCGGCCGCCCGAACAGATACCCCTGAACCTCGTCGCAACCATGCTCACGCAGGAAGTCGAGTTGCTCGTGGGTTTCCACGCCCTCGGCGATAACGGCCAGATTGAGGCTGTGGGCCATGGCGATGATCGCGCGGGCAATCTGCGCATCCTGCTCACCCGACGGCAGGCCGTCGACGAAGGTGCGGTCGATTTTCAGCACGTCGATCGGGAACTGCTTGAGGTAGTTGAGCGATGAGTAACCGGTGCCGAAGTCGTCGACCGCAATGCTCAGGCCGAGATTTTTCAGCCCGGCGAGAATCTGCATCGCTTCGCTGACTTCGCGCATCAGGATACTTTCGGTCAGTTCCAGCTCCAGGCACGCCGGCGGCAGACCGGTTTCCTTGAGGATGGTGGCGATCCGCGTCCCGAGTTGGCCGTCGGAGAACTGCCGGGCCGAGATGTTCACCGACACCTTCGGTACCCGGACCTTGGCCTGATGCCAGGTCTTGAGCTGACGGCAGGCCTCGCTGATCACCCAGTCGCCGACATCCACCACCAGGCCGAGCTCTTCGAGCACCGGAATGAAGTCTCCCGGCGGCACCAGACCGCGTCGCGGATGGCGCCAGCGCAGCAAGGCTTCAGCGCCGGTCAGGCGTTTGCCATCGCCGCTGAACTGCGGTTGGTAGTAGAGGACGAATTCGTCCTGCTCCAGGGCGTGACGCAAGTCGCTTTCCAGCTCCAGACGCTCCAGGGCGCTGGCGTTCATATCGGCCTGATAGAACTGGAAGTTGTTCTTGCCACGCTCCTTGGCGTGATACATCGCGGTGTCGGCGTTTTTCATCAGCTGGCTGAGTTCGTTACCGTCCTGAGGGCTCAGGGCGATGCCGATACTGGCGGTGACGAAGAACTCGCGGCCTTCAAGCACGAACGGTTTCACCAGGCTGGCGAGAATCTGTTCGGCCACATGAATCGCCCGGTTCAAGGCAATTTCACGGTTGGCCCGCGGTTGCAGCAGCAAGGTGAATTCATCGCCGCCCATGCGCGCCACAGTATCGTCATCATCGACACAGCCGAGCAGGCGCGTGGCCATTTCCTTGAGCATGCGATCGCCGGCGGCGTGGCCAAGGGAGTCGTTGATCGGTTTGAAGCGGTCCAGGTCGAGGAACATCAGCACCACCCAGGACTTCTGCCGTTCGGCCGATTGCAGCGCCGTGTGCAGGCGATCCTGGAACAGTGTGCGGTTGGGCAGGTGGGTCAGGGCGTCGTAATAGGCGAGGCGGTGAATCCGCTGTTCACTGGCCTTGCGTTCGCTGATATCGCTGAAGAAGCACACGTAGCTGGCCAGATCGCCTTCGTCATCCAGCACCGCCGTAATCCCGACCCAGGCCGGGTAATGCTCGCCATTGCGTCGTTTGAGCCAGACTTCGCCTTCCCACGTGCTGTGCTGATGCAATTGCTTGAGCACATAACGCAGATGCGCTTCCTGCTCCTCGTCAACGGTCAGCATGTTCGGCAACTGGTCCAGCACCTGCTCCACTGCATAACCGCTGACACGGCTGAAGGCTTCGTTAGCCTGGACGATGTAGCCGGCCGGGTCGGTGATCAGGATCGCCGAGGTCGAGTGCTCAAAAACGGTCGCGGCCATGCGCAGGTCTTTTTCGGCCCGGCGTTGCTGGCTGATGTCGCGACCGACGCCCAGCACGCCTTCGAATGCACCGTGTTCATCCCAGACCAGCACCAGCCGCAGTTCGATAGGAATCTTGCGCCCGTCGGCCCGCAGACAGTCGAACAAAAACAGTTGGGTCTGCACCTGGCTGCGCAACATCGCCAGTTGGTCGGGTTTATTCAGCGCTTTGCTGACCCGGTCCATCAGGCTGTAAATGCCGGTCAGTTGTTGGGGGTTGGCGATGGTCGATTGCCAGCCGTTCTGGAAAATCCAGTCGGCGTCGTAGCCCAGCACGGCTTGCACCGATGGGCTGACGTAGTTGAGCGCCATCTTGCTGTCGGTTGAGAAAATCACGTCGCTGATGCTTTCGGCGAGCATCCGGTAACGCTGCTCGCTGTCGCGCAGGGACTCACTGGCTTCAATCTGATCGGTGATGTCCTTGGCCACGCCGATGATCCGCGTGACCTGATCGTGCTTGTCCCGCGCCAGCGCCTGTTCGCGGATGTCGAAGCGCCGCCATTTACCGTCCCGGTGGCGAAAGCGCAGCTGGCATTGCATCAATTGTCTGTAACCGGCCTGCCGCTGGGTTTGGCGTGAGCGGTGGTAGAAGTCGGCATCTTCGGGGTTCAGCAGAATTTCCCAGAAGTACTCGCCCATCTGGTGCAGTTCGGTACGGTTGTAACCGAGCGTCTGGCCCAGGTGGTGGTTGCTGAAAATCATTCGCTGGCTGATCACATCTTGCACGTACAGATGATCCGGCACGGTGCGCACCACATCGGACCAGAATCCTTCACGCTCCAACAGCGACAGTTCGACGAGCTTGCGGCTGGTGATGTCAGTGATGCTCAGGATCACCGCTTTATAGTCGTCCTGGTCTTCCGGCAGACGCAGGACCAGCCACAGGTGCTGGTCGCGGCCATTGGCGTCCTGCAGTTTGATTTCCAGTTCAAGCTGTTTCTGCTGGTTGAGCACCGCGTCGAGCACTTGATAGCCGATGGCGGCGCCGTCCTGCGGGTTGCCGTCGATCAGCAGTTTCCAGGCTTGATCGCAAGCGTTGACGTTGAGCAGTTGCAGGGCGACCAGGTTGACCTCGGTGATGCGCAGTTCCTGCAGCAGTTGCTGGCGTTGTTCCGGTGTCTCGAGCCAGGCCTTCAGGTGTTCGCTACTGTGCAGCTGAGCCTTTTCGAAGAAGCTTTTGAGCCCGGACACGTCGAGTACACACAGGGCGACGCCGGTGCCTTCGAAAATATCCTGGTAGCGTCGACGGCCTTCGTGCACCTGGCGTTGGCGGCGGCGCATGTTCAGCAGGGCGATGAACGGCAGCAGGGAGAAGGCCAGGCCCAGAAGGCATTTGCCGATGAACGCCGGCAGCAGCTGTTCGATCAACCGTTGCCGGTCGAACAACCCGCGCAGTTGCCAGTCGCTGCTGCTCAGGGGCACGGTCAGCACGCTGTTGGCCAGCTCATCCGGTGTCATCACCGCCGGAGTGGCCGAAGGCTGCCCATCGTCGCGGCTGATGATCTGGTGATTGACGCGGTTTTCCACCACCCACAGCGGGCGAATACCGGTTTCGTTTTGTTTGGTCAGCGATGAGAAAAATGTCGGCGTCAGGCGCAGAACCCAGTAGCCGCGGGTGCTACCGCTGGCTTGATGCAGCAGCAGATGCACCACCGAACCATCATTGGCATTGCTGAAATAATGGGCCTGGGCGTGACTGCGCCGGACCAGTTCGCTCAGGTAGTCGGCATCGTCGCTGTTGTCGGCGCTGTCGGTGAGGACTTTCCCGGAAGGGCTAAGCAACGCGAGGCTGCGCAGGTCGGGCAAGGATTTTTGCAGTTTGCGCAACAGCGCCTGCTGTTCGTCGGCGCTTTGCGGTTGTTCGACGATCGGTAGCAGGTTGAGGGCGATCTGGGCGTTGAGCGCCATGTTCAGGCTGACTTGCGAGGCCAGATCGGCGGTGTAGTCGATGGTGTACTGACGCTGGTGTTGTTGGGTATCGCGCAACTGATCCAGCAACTGCCAGAACAGCAGCGCGAGCAACAACAGGACGAGCGCCGCCAGCGCGCCCTTCAAGGACCCACGCAGGGGTGAGCCGGTCGCAGGATTGAGTGCGCTCACGGAAGAAGGGGGAGAGACATTAGACAAACTGTAATCCTGCGGTTTGGCTGGACTGGCGCGACGTGCACTATAAGCCGGACGCCCGGAGGGCGGCTAGCATGCCCTGAGTTGTGGCAAAGTGCCAGTCCCGCTCGGCTGGACTGCCTCTCGTCATTAAGGTAGCTTTGCCGGTTACGCGGGGGCGTTCCAGCTCTAGGGGGCATTCTCAATTAGTTTCCGCGCCGCGCCGCGCCTGCTGTTGTGCAGGGCAAGGCGCGAGAAGCGTGGTTTGGTCATTCCAAATAAGCTTCGAGCAACGCAGCCCTGCACAACAGCAGGCCCGGCCCTTTGGGTTGTGCCTTAAAGCGGGCCAGACTGCGTTGCAGGCCTTGGAAAGGGAACAACCATTCCCAGCGGCCTGCGCCTTGCCTGGCCCGCTTTAAGGCGACAACGCGGCGTGGAAACTAATTGAGAACGCCCCCTATAATCAGGCTTTTTCAGCGCGCACGTATTGATAGCTATCAATCGGCCGACGCGCACAGCCTGGCCAGGCATCGCCTGCGCTCCAATCATTCATCAGTCACTGACCCTAGGTTCTCCATGGCTCAATACGTATTCACCATGCATCGGCTGGGTAAAGTTGTTCCGCCGAAGCGGGAAATCCTGAAAAACATTTCGCTGTCGTTCTTCCCGGGCGCCAAGATTGGCGTACTCGGCCTTAACGGTTCGGGTAAATCCACCCTGTTGAAAATCATGGCGGGCGTTGAAACCGAGTTCGACGGCGAAGCCCGTCCGATGCCGGACCTGAACATCGGCTATCTGCCGCAAGAACCGATCCTGGACCCGACCAAGACCGTGCGTGAAGTGGTCGAGGAAGCGGTCAGCGTGATCAAGAACGCCCAGGCTCGCCTGGACGAGGTCTACGCGGCTTACGCTGATGAGGATGCCGACTTCGACAAACTGGCCGCCGAACAGGCCAAGCTCGAAGCCATCCTGCAGGCCAGCGACGGTCACAACCTGGATCGCCAACTGGAAGTCGCCGCCGATGCGCTGCGTCTGCCGGCCTGGGATGCCAAGGTTGAATTCCTGTCCGGTGGTGAGAAGCGTCGTGTGGCCCTGTGCCGCCTGCTGCTGTCTGCTCCGGACATGCTGTTGCTCGACGAACCAACCAACCACCTGGACGCCGATTCCGTCGCCTGGCTGGAGCACTTCCTGCACGATTTCCCGGGCACTGTGGTCGCGATCACGCACGACCGTTACTTCCTGGACAACGTCGCTGGCTGGATTCTCGAGCTCGACCGCGGCGCCGGTATCCCGTACGAGGGCAACTATTCGGGTTGGCTTGAAGCCAAGTCCGATCGTCTGGCTGCCGAATCCAAGCAGCAGTCGGCCCACGAAAAAGCCATGAAGGAAGAACTGGAATGGGTGCGCAAAGGCGCCAAGGCCCGCCAGTCCAAATCCAAGGCTCGTCTGCAACGCTTCGAAGAAATGCAATCGCAGGAATTCCAGAAGCGCAGCGAAACCAACGAGATCTACATCCCGGCCGGTCCACGCCTGGGCGACAAGGTCATCGAATTCAAGAACGTTTCCAAGGGTTATGGCGATCGCGTGCTGATCGACAACCTGTCGTTCTCCATGCCTAAAGGCGCCATCGTTGGCGTGATCGGCGGTAACGGTGCCGGTAAATCGACCCTGTTCCGCATGCTGATGGGCAAGGAAACGCCGGATTCGGGCAGCATCGAAGTCGGCGAAACCGTGCAACTGGCGTGCGTCGATCAGAGCCGCGAAGACCTGGACGGCAGCAAGACTGTGTTCCAGCAAATCTCCGACGGTTCCGACCAGATCCGCATCGGCAACTACGAGATCCCGTCGCGCACCTACGTCGGTCGCTTCAACTTCAAGGGCGGCGATCAGCAGAAGTTCGTCAAGGACCTGTCCGGTGGTGAGCGCGGTCGCTTGCACCTGGCGCTGACCTTGAAAGAGGGCGGCAACGTCCTGCTGCTCGATGAACCGTCCAACGACCTCGACGTTGAAACCCTGCGTTCCCTGGAAGAAGCCCTGCTGGACTTCCCGGGCGCTGCCATTGTGATCTCTCACGATCGGTGGTTCCTTGACCGCGTCGCGACTCACATCCTGGCGTACGAAGACGACTCGCAAGCGGTGTTCTTCGAAGGTAACTACTCCGAGTACGAAGCCGATCGCCGCAAACGCCTGGGCGAAGCCGCGACTCAGCCGCATCGTGTACGGCACAAGAAACTGGCCTGATTTCAGGTTGGTTGCATGAAAGAACGGAGCCTTCGGGGCTAATGCCAGTCAGTTAAGCAATTTCAGCTGCAACGCACTTCCTTGTAGCAGCTGCCGAAGGCTGCGTTCGGCTGCGCAGCAGTCGTGAAATCAGACGATGCGGTGTTTCAGGAAGACCGCAAACCCAGGTTTTACGACTGCTGCGCAGACGAACGCAGGCTTCGCCAGCTGCTACGGATTGTGTCGTTCCTTAACTGATCGGCATTAGCCTTCGGGGCTCCGTTTTTTTTGGTTTTTCAGTTACACCGAGGTGCGCCTATCGCGAGCAAGCTCGCTCCCACAGGGGTTGGTGTTGACTACAAATCCGGAGTCCACTGAAGATCTACTGTGGGAGCGAGCTTGCTCCGGGCGGCGTTCCGACGATGGCGCCTTCAAGCTCACCCAATTTCTATGCCCAAAACCTCAATCACCAAGTCCCCCGCCGGCCGCTTCCACAGCACTTCATCCCCCACCTGCACGCCCAACAACGCCCGCCCCAGCGGCGAGCCCCAGTTGATCAATCCGCTGGCGGCATCCGCCTGATCCTCGCCCACCAACTGCACGCGTTGTTCGTTGCCCTGTTCATCGGAGAACGTCACCCAGCCGCCAATCTGTACCTTGTCGGTCGAGGAGGCCGGGATGACTAACTGGGCGCTTTGCAGTCGTTGATTGAAATACCGCCAGTCACGCTCGAGGTCAGCCTGGCGCTGCTTGTCGGCCAGTTCACCTTTCGCACTTTGCTCATTGAGCAGGTTTTGCACCTCGGCAAGTTTCGCCTGAAGCTGCGCAAGCCCGGCGGGCGTGACGTAATTGGGCTGCGCACTGACCTGCCGTTCGACGGGCTGATCGGCTTGCGCGGCGGCGTTATCTTCATTGACGAAGGCACGACTCATGGTGTTCTCCCGTTATAGGGTTTGGGCCATGGTCGCAGGCTTTTAGTTTCGACAGATATCTGTCAGCGACTTATTGCGAGCGAAAAGCACGAGCGGCGTCCTGATCCTTCTGCTGCTGCCAGGCTTTTTCGCGCTCGTCCCAATGGTGGCTGCGATAATTCTCACGGTCCTCGCTTTCGCGCATTGCCTGACACTGACGGAAGCCATCGCTCCAGCCCTCGGCGTACTGCTTGTCCTTGAGGTAACGCGGAACGTTTTTACGAAACTCTCCGGTGATTGCCCCCGCCGCTTGCCGGCCACTGCTGCAACCGTCATCGAAGCCATCGGCGAATGCCGGTGGATAACCCTTGGCGATCAAATCCTCGTGGGTCGTCTGGCAACCCGCGATCAACATCAGCAAACCCACCACACCCACGCAACGCCACATCTCAGACTCCCAGACCGTTCAACGGCCAATAGGGGAAGTCTAGAAGCGGGATCGTGAGGCGTTTGTGGAAGGACTGTGAAAAATCCATTCAACACTACAAAACCACATGGGAATTGCGGTGCTTTCGAGCTAGTAGTGATACCACTTCACCTCAAGCATCACTTCGTTCTCGGGCGAAGCCAGGTGGCTGAATTCTCGCTGGGCACTCAGGCGCAAACCCAGGTTGCGCGACAATTCCCACTGCTGATTCAGACTCACGCTACGGCGCACTTCGCCATTGGTGAAAAAATCGCCCTTGGCTTCCAGGCTGAGGTTACCCAACGGGTTTTTCCACAGCAAACCGCTGTTGAAGCCCGCCGCCGGGGCGATGAAGCCGGCAAAGTCGTTGTTGTGTTCAATGCGCACGGTGCCCAAAGCAAAGCCGAGCATGTCGTCGCCCAGTTGCCAGGTCCCGCCGCCACCACCATTGACGTGGCTGACCAGGGTTTCGTCGTCATGCTTGCCCGGCACGCGCTCCAGGCCGCCGGTAACTTGCCACGAGAGTGGTTGCAGCAATTCATTGCGCGGGGTCAGGGAGCGGATGGTCGCCAGGTCCAATTGCTGCAACTGCCAGTGATTGCCTTCGTACTGGCGCAGTTTCATTTGCAGGATTTCAATCTGCGCGCCGAGGGGAAAGCTCTCGGCGTTGTCGTTGAGGTCGTGATACGCCATGCGCAGGCCATACTCGCCAAACGCCTTGTCGCTTCGAGTGCCGATGCCGGCCTGCCAGGTGCGCGATTCATGGCCGTCCTCAGGCAGGCCGGGTTGCGGGATGTCCAGTTCCGGCGCGGGGTTCTGGTTGATCGCCCGCAGAAGTTCGAAACTGCGCTGCGCCCGTTGCGGATCACGCTCCTGGCCGTTGGCGCGGTAGCGCTCCAGGCGATAGGCTGCGTCGATGATCAGCGCCTGGCGATCCTTGGGTTGAGCCTTGAACGCCGGTTCCTGCAACTGCTTCTGGTCGGCGCTGACTTTCAGCACCCATTCCTGTTCTGAATGGGTCAACGGCTCGGCGCGGCTCAGCAGTTCACGTTCGCGAGACGGTCGATACTGAATGGATTCCACCAATCCGGCTTCTTTCACCGCCTTGACGGTGTCGGTAGGAATTGCGGTCAGCGGGAACTGTTCGGTCAATCGCAGGTTCGGGCGGGCTACTTGCAGCAATTCCAGCAGACGATAAGAGCAGTTTTCGTCGAAGAAAAAATAGTCGAACTGGATCTGCTTTAGCTCCCAGACGTGCTCGACCATGCGTTCGGTTTCTGCCTGGGTCAGGTTCAGGCGATATTCCCACAGATCGCGATTCTCGAGACTGCGGTATTCCGAGAGCTTTTCCTGATAAGGCACCAGCGCAAACAAACCAGGATAGCCGCCCATCAAGCCTTTCCAGGCATACAGGATGCTGTTGTCGGAACCTTCAATGTACGCGCCGAAGTTGATCGCATAACTGAGCAGGGCGGTTTGATCGCTCTGCACATTGGCCTGGTCGATGCGCAGCAGCGTGTGGCCGAACATCGATGACGGGCTGTTCAGATAGGCCGCCGGAAAAATCATTACCGCACTGTGAGGCGAAACATCCTTGAACCATTGCTTGAATTCAGTGCAGGGAAGCTCCGGCAGATCGCTCAGGTTGAGTTGTGCCTTCAGCCAGCGGGTGCGCGCGGGGTAGACGCATTGCGCATGTTTTTCGCCGGCACTGGCCGGGGCGTACAGCGCTTGCACGGTCGCCGTTAGTTCACGGTCAGGATGTTCATTGCCGTCGGCGGCGAGGAAGAATTTCTTGTCGCTGACATAGCTGCGCCAGCCGCCGAGTTTGGCGGTTTCGTAGTGACCCAGGGAAATCCAGAAGGGGTCGTTGGCCAGTTGCTGCAAACGTTGATTGTCGATTTTGGGCGTGGCAGACAGCGGGGCGCAGACACAGAGCGCCAGCCAGGCAAGGCGTTTGAGCATAGTGGGCAACTTAAGTCGAAAGAAACAAAGACCCAGCGCGGTTGATGCCATTTGTCTGTAGGAGCTGTCGAGTGAAACGAGGCTGCGATCCTTTGATCTTTAAAAGCAAAGATCGCAGCCTCGTTTCACTCGACAGCTCCTACAGTTGAATGACATTACCCAAAGAGGGTCAGGTTCAAAAAATAAAACCCGTTCCCCGAAAGGAACGGGCGCGTCGAGCTTAAGCTTGAGTGGCGTACTTGGCCAGACGAGGATCGCTCTTCAGAACGGCCAGGGTGTTGGTATGCACGTCGTCAGCGGTCACATCAGCCTTGCTGAAGATCTGCTGGAAGTGCTCATGAGTGACGGCGGCGAAATGCGCACGGTCTTCCGGCGCCACGCCCAGTACCACAGCGTAAGTGGTCAGCGCTTCGCCCTGACCTTTAGCCATGTCTTCAGACAGCTCGTTCATCATGCCATTCATGGCAATCCAGGATTTGCCGCCATAGGTCAGCGACGCATTGGTCGAGCAACCGTTGGTACCAGAGGTCATACCGAACGTTGCGTTGCCGGACGTGCCGTTGGTGGTGGATGCCAGGAAGTGAGCCGGGGTGCCACGCTGACCTTCGAACAGCATGTTGCCCCAACCGCAATCCGGGCCGCCTGGCGCCTGAGCCATGGCGTTGATGGATACAGCGGTGAAGAGAGTACCGAGAAGAATCCGTTTCATAGCTTTGTTCTCTTTATGTGCATACCAATGGACAAGGGGTCTGGCCCAATCCGGCGCCAGTGGGCCAGTTATTAATCCAGCCGCGCAGTTTGGAGTTTAGGCACGATCCCGGGGTTCCGTGATTTTTTGCAAAACATTCGTTGAAAACATTGATTTGGCCCCGGCCCACCTAGGGATGCCGCTTTGTCTATGCTTTGGCTAGAGGCGCGCCTTGCAAGTGAGGTATGGGCAGCGCCAGAATGCCGCTATCTGCCCCGCCTGATGTAAGGAAGCCCGATGCCTGATCCTGTTGCTGCCAGCTTGCGTCTAGCGCCCGAAGCGCTGACCCGTCCGTTTTCCGCTGAACAGTTCAGCTTCTCTACCACCAATGATTTGGAGCCCTTCCGCGGTGTGCTTGGCCAGGAACGTGCGGTCGAAGCCTTGCAGTTCGGTGTGGCGATGCCACGCCCCGGTTACAACGTATTCGTCATGGGCGAGCCCGGCACCGGCCGGTTTTCGTTCGTCAAACGCTACCTGAAAGCCGAAGGCAAACGCCTGCAGACCCCGGCGGACTGGGTCTACGTCAACAATTTCGATGATCCTCGCGAACCTCGTGCCCTGGAATTGCCATCGGGCACCGCCGGCGCCTTTATCGATGACATCAACGGCTTGATCGACAACCTGCTGGCGACTTTTCCGGCCGTGTTCGAGCACCCGTCCTACCAGCAGAAGAAAAGCGCCATCGACCGCGCCTTCAACCAGCGTTACGACAAGGCGCTGGACGTGATCGAGCGCCTGGCGCTGGAGAAGGACGTTGCGCTGTACCGCGACAGCACCAATATCGCCTTTACGCCGATGAGCGAAGGCAAAGCCGTGGACGAAGCCGAATTTGCCCAGTTGCCGGAAGCCGATCGCGAGCGTTTTCACGACGACATTTCATGGCTGGAAGAGCGGCTGAACGAAGAACTCGCCAGCCTGCCGCAGTGGAAGCGTGAGTCGAGCAATCTACTGCGCCAGCTCAACGAAGAAACCATCACCCTGGCCTTGCAGCCCTTGCTTTCTCCGTTGTCGGAGAAGTATGCGGAAAACGCGGCGGTCTGCGGTTACCTGCAAGCCATGCAGGTGTACTTGCTCAAGACCGTGGTCGAGCAACTGGTGGACGACAGCAAGACGGACGCCATCGCCCGCAAGCTGCTGGAAGAGCAATACGCGCCGAGCCTGGTGGTCGGTCATCCGTTCAGCGGCGGTGCGCCAGTGGTCTTTGAGCCGCACCCGACTTACGAAAACCTGTTCGGCCGCATCGAGTACACCACCGATCAGGGCGCGCTCTACACCACGTATCGACAGTTGCGTCCGGGTGCGCTGCACCGCGCCAACGGCGGCTTCCTGATTCTTGAAGCAGAAAAAATGCTCAGCGAGCCGTTCGTGTGGGATGCGCTCAAACGCGCGCTGCAATCGCGCAAATTGAAAATGGAATCGCCGCTGGGCGAGATGGGCCGTTTCGCCACCGTGACCCTTACTCCGCAACATATTCCGTTGCAGGTCAAAGTCGTCATCATTGGCGCCCGACAGCTCTACTACACGCTGCAGGACCTCGATCCGGACTTCCAGGAGATGTTCCGCGTCCTGGTGGACTTCGACGAAGACATTCCGATGGTCGACGAAAGCCTGGAGCAGTTCGCCCAGTTACTCAAAACCCGCACTTCCGAAGAAGGCATGGCGCCGCTGACCGCCGATGCGGTGGCGCGTCTGGCGACTTACAGTGCTCGCCTGGCTGAGCACCAGGGGCGTTTGTCGGCGCGGATCGGTGATCTGTTCCAACTGGTCAGCGAGGCGGATTTCATTCGCCAACTGGCCAGTGACGAAATGACCGACGCGGGGCACATCGAACGTGCGCTCAAGGCCAAGGCCACGCGGACCGGGCGTGTCTCGGCGCGGATTCTCGATGACATGCTGGCCGGGATCATCCTGATCGACACGGATGGCGCGGCGGTGGGCAAATGCAACGGGCTGACAGTGCTGGAGGTCGGCGACTCGGCGTTCGGTGTGCCGGCGCGGATTTCCGCCACGGTCTATCCGGGCGGTAGCGGCATCGTCGATATCGAGCGCGAGGTCAACCTCGGTCAGCCCATTCACTCCAAAGGCGTGATGATCCTCACGGGGTATCTGGGCAGCCGATACGCCCAGGAATTCCCACTGGCGATTTCCGCGAGTATTGCCCTTGAGCAGTCCTACGGTTACGTCGATGGGGATAGTGCATCGCTGGGCGAGGCTTGCACGCTGATTTCGGCGCTGTCGAAAACCCCGCTCAAGCAGTGTTTTGCGATCACCGGCTCGATCAACCAGTTCGGTGAAGTGCAGGCGGTGGGCGGGGTCAACGAGAAGATCGAAGGCTTCTTCCGGCTCTGCGAAGCCCGCGGGCTGACCGGTGAGCAGGGAGCAATCATTCCCCACGCCAACGTTGCCACGCTGATGCTCGACGAAAAAGTGCTGACGGCGGTGCGCGCGGGGCAGTTCCACGTCTACGCTGTGCGCCAGGCTGATGAAGCCTTGAGCCTGTTGGTCGGCGAGCCAGCCGGTGCGCCGGACGCCGATGGCCAGTTCCCTGAAGGCAGCGTTAACGCGCGGGTGGTGGAACGCTTGCGGGTCATCGCAGAAATGATCAGCGAAGAAGACCTCAAGGAAGCCGAGAAAGAAGCTGCGCAAGAAGCACTGGTCGAGGCCAAACCGGCTTGATACAAACCTGAGGTCGCCTCAATCCCCTGTGGGAGCGAGCTTGCTCGCGATAGCGGACTGTCAGCCAACAGAGATGTTGAATGTCAGTGCCTCATCGCGAGCAAGCTCGCTCCCACATTTGACTTGGGTGAATCACAAAAAAGTGCCATCAGTCTGGCGTCAATATTCACACAATGACCATTCGGCGCCTTCTGGTCTCACTTGACGTGCTAGTCAAACTTTTCTTCTATTCTCAGCTCAAGGATATCGACAGTAATCACTGGATCGAGACAGCCCTCCCGTGGGGGCTGAATACCGGATCTACCGAGGGTCGCCGCCATGTCGCGCAACCTCTGCCTCACCCGTCAATGCCTGGGCCTTGTGACCCGTATCGAGTGTGCCATCCGCCCATTGGCGGGGGATACGGGCATGTGGACCTTACTCTTCGCCGCCGGAATGGCCGGCGAACAACCTTCTGCCATCAAAGCCCAGGGCCCGTTTCATGGTCCCTTTGTGGCTGAGTCGATCCTCGACACCATCGTTGAAAGTCTCACCCTGCACGGCTATGAGCTGGCCGATGATCCGCAAATCTGGTGCCTGCACCTGCAAGCTCAGCTGCGGGAAATCAATGGTGGCCGCTGCCGCAACCTTGGAGGTTTCGAGTTTCGGCCCGAGCACTGAGCAGGCTATTGAGCAAGGTTGGACGTGTCCGCCTTGTCGAGTTTGACCTCGAAGCCATATTGCACGGTGGAGAGATCGGTACGTTGATAGGTTTCCAGACGGGCAGGCTGCCCGTAGAAATAATGCACCCCCAATAATGCCGGGCCTTCTGCGCTCGCATCGTGGCTGACCGAAAGAATCTCCTTCAGATAATTGCCGCTGTCGTCCTTGGCGAAGAAACGCCAGTCCTGGGCGGGAAACTGCTTCAGATCAACCACCAGCGCATTGCCCTTGAGCGCCAGCCCTTTGGGCAACTGGAGGGCGTCGATGGTTTTCTTTTCGACGGTGGCGAGAAACAGCGGCATGGAGCCCACGGCGTAAGCCGGGGTTTCTGGAAACAGGTTCAAGTCGTAGGTGATGGTGCCGCGCAGGGGATCGACCTGGTAAGCCTCAGGCGGCAATTCGATCGGCTCATCGCGTTTGCCGTTACCGTCCTCGGTAAAGAAACTGACCGGGCTCTCACCGGGGTTGAAGGAGGTGCCGAGCAGCTCATCATTGAAGCTTTTGCGGTGATCAAACTCGATTCGCGCGGCACTGGGGTCTTCGACCGACTGATTGATGCGGACGCTCTTTTTCAGTTGTTCCTCGCCAAGTGTGGCGCCCTTGAGCCAGGTCGGGGCCTGGTCGTCGTACACCACCACCGGCAGCGTCAGTGGCTGGATGGTCTTTTGCGTGGTGTGTGGGTCGAAGCGAAGTACCGGCAGGTTCAGGTCCTTGCGGGTCACCGTGGCGGTTGAAAAGTCCAGTACGCTGACCTCAAGAGTTTCGATCGGCCCGTTGAAGTACACCTTGGAATACTGGTGGCTCTGTTGCTTCTCAAAGGCGCGCTGCTCTTCATCGACCTGTTTCTCGAAGCTCTCGCTCCAGGCTTTCTGCTGTTGCATTTTCGCCAGTTGCTTTTGATAGAAGGCTATTTGTGCGGAGGTTTCGTTGATCGAGCCTGAGCGCGAGAGAAATTGCCCGGTGCTGTCCTTGGCCTGGACGATCAGCGGGTTCAACGGTGTTTCGCTGACCTCGGGGGCCAGTGGCGCGCTGTTGTTGAATTCGATTTCGGCGTAGTTGTTTGCAAGGTTCAGCAGGGTGACGCTGAGGTTGTCGTTGGTGCGAGTCTGGCCAACGTCCTTTTTCGTCAGGTCGAAGCTGTAGAGCCGGCGCGGCGCGATGACTTCCACCTTGCCTTGCAGGCTCACCGGTTGTGGCTGGTTCTTGTTTTCGACATCCAGGCCATCGATGAAAGGGTAGGTCACCGTCAGGTCGTCGGGGTTGGTCAGGTTTGAACTCGATGGGCTCAGTTGAATGCCGGGATCGGTTTCTGACCATTCCGGCTGAAACGGGATGACGCGTTTGTTGCTCAAGGTCACCGATTGCCATTCAAGACTATGGGGAAAGAGAAACGCGACCGGAATGTTGAAGTTGAAGGGGAACACCGGTTGCAGATCGGTCAGATAGTCGGAACTGGAGTCTTTGTGCAGCACGAACAGACCGTTGATGTACGTGTCGACCAAGGCTTGGGGCGTCGGATAGTGCTTGAGGATGGCGAGGGCGTCTTCGCCATACTCTGTTTCCACCGGTTTGCTGTCCAGCTTGAGTTGCGCACGCTCGAGCAACAACAGTGAGCCGCCGAGTTCAGCCACGGCATCCTTGAGTTTCGGATCCTGAATCGCATCCAGAGACTTCTCGAACTGCGCAGTCTTTTCCTCGAGGCTGACCTGGCGCTTCTCATCGCTGGGTGAGCAGGCGCTCATCAGCAAGGCCAGGCAAATACCGGCGCTCGTTAAAGGCAATCGCACATCCATTTCCCGTCTTCCTGTCCGATGTTGCTGAGCTGTCAATGCTTTGGACACTAGCAGAAAAACCTTGTCACACACGCGCAGGTTGCGGATTTTTCGACGGTTTCTGGCTGCTTCTGGGTATAGACAGGCGGCTGGTATACTCGCAGCCATTTCCAACCCCACGTGTGAGAGTCAATGGAACGCTTTATCGAAAATGCAATGTACGCCAGCCGCTGGCTGCTGGCGCCGATCTACTTCGGTCTGTCCCTTGGACTGCTGGCCCTGGCGCTGAAATTTTTCCAGGAAGTGTTTCACGTCATCCCTAACGTATTCTCGATGGTCGAGTCGGAACTGATTCTGGTGCTGCTGTCGCTGATCGACATGGCGCTGGTGGGCGGTTTGCTGGTGATGGTGATGATTTCCGGTTACGAGAACTTTGTTTCCCAGCTGGATATCGACGAAAGCAAGGAGAAACTCAACTGGCTGGGCACCATGGATTCTTCTTCGCTGAAGATGAAAGTGGCAGCCTCCATCGTGGCGATTTCGTCCATTCACCTGCTGCGGGTTTTCATGGACGCCCAGAACCTCGATCCCGAGCATTTGAAGTGGTACGTGATCATCCATATGACCTTCGTGATTTCGGCGTTTGCCATGGGTTATCTGGATAAGCTGACCAAGCACTGATCGCTTTTTATCGCTATACCAAACCGCCTGTCTGTTGCGAAACAGACGGGCGGTGTCGTTTGTGGCTTGTACTTTGATGCGCCGAGGCCTATGCCTGTAAGGATCTTGGCTCGCCACTGTGTGAGGTATGTTCATGAACCTGCAAGAGTTGAATGCCTATGCCATCGCCGGGAAGATCGATGAACTCAACCTGATCTCGATGGAAGGCGGGATCTACCTGTTGGAAGCGCGGATGCATGGCGCGGCGTATCCACTGAGTGATGCTCACGGCGAGACGTTTCATCTGCGATCGGTCGAGCATGCGCGTGAAGTGCTTCATTCCTTCCCCAACTTGCCATTCAACCTTGTGCACACCTCGGTTCATGATGAAATGTGCGGGCTGGGGGGCAGCACCGAAGAGAGTCTGAAGGTCCCGATCGGGTGTCAGCACTGACACCCCTCATCAACGCAATGGCATCTGTGCTAGTCTGCTGGCCCTTTTGGTTCCGGGCGCTCCGGGACGCGCTGTGTACGCACGGCAAGTTCCAGGGCCGTCCGCACAGCGGAGCAGTGTCATGTCCGAAGTAAATCTGTCCACCGACGAAACCCGCGTCAGCTACGGTATTGGCCGTCAGCTGGGCGACCAACTGCGCGACAACCCGCCACCGGGCGTTAGCCTGGACGCGATCCTGGCAGGTCTGACTGACGCTTTCGCCGGCAAGGAAAGCCGTGTGGGTCAGGAAGAAATGTCCGCGAGCTTCAAGGTCATTCGCGAAATCATGCAAGCTGAAGCAGCTGCCAAAGCTGAAGCCGCTGCTGGCGAAGGCCTGGCATTCCTGGCTGAAAACGCCAAGCGTGATGGCATCACCACCCTGGCTTCCGGCCTGCAATTCGAAGTGCTGACTCAGGGTGAAGGCGCCAAGCCAACCCGTGAAGATCAAGTGCGCACTCACTACCACGGCACTCTGATCGATGGCACTGTGTTCGACAGCTCCTATGATCGTGGTCAGCCTGCAGAATTCCCGGTTGGCGGCGTGATCGCTGGCTGGACCGAAGCCCTGCAACTGATGAACGCCGGCAGCAAATGGCGTCTGTACGTGCCGAGCGAGCTGGCTTACGGCGCTCAAGGCGTTGGCAGCATTCCGCCGCACAGCGTACTGGTATTCGACGTCGAACTGCTCGACGTTCTGTAAGACCGTAACCCTGTAGGCGCTCTGCCCCTACAGGGTTTTTCAGCGTTTTTCATATTTCGATCTTGTGGTGCAGTTCGCTTGTCGGGCGCAATGCCCGGGCATAGCAGAACAGAAACAGATTGCGCACCAGTTCCTTGAGCACCACCGGCTCGCTGGAACTCAAGCCGTTGACGTCCAGATCACCCTGATCCTGCAGCTCGTTCAAGGCTTCTTCTTCAAGCACCGCACAGACTTCCCCGGTTTCCCGATGCAGGATCCTGAGGTAAGGGTGTGGGCGGTCCAGCCAGGCATCGATCAAATAAGTCATGGGTCTCATCTCCATTGATGGGTTTCAATGAGAATAATTCTTATTCATTAAATAGCAAGGACCTATTGGCGGTTTGTGTTTTTTTAAGGGTAAAGGTTGCGTAAGGTAAAACGGCTGGCGTTTGGCTATTGCGAGGGGTTGTTGGGCGAAGCGGGGGAGGGTGAAGCACCATCCCACGCAGGACGCGGGATGGAATACAGCAGGCTCAGACTTTTCTGACGAACTCGGATTTGAGCTTCATCGGGCCGATGCCGTCGATCTTGCAGTCGATGTCGTGATCACCATCGCACAGGCGGATGTTCTTGACCTTGGTGCCGACCTTGACCACTAGCGACGTGCCCTTGACCTTGAGGTCCTTGATCACGGTGATGGTGTCGCCGTCCTGCAGGACGTTGCCGACCGAATCCTTTTTCACGGTGTCATCGGACACTGCTTCGGCTTCGCCGCTGGCGGACCACTCGTGGGCGCACTCAGGGCAGATCAGCAGGGCGCCGTCTTCGTAGGTGTATTCGGAATTGCATTTTGGGCAGGGTGGCAACGTGCTCACTAAAGCTCCTTGGGTTCAGGATCGCTAAAAAGCGCACATTGTATAGGGTTTTATCGGAGGAGGGGCACACAGCAAAAGATCGCAGCCTTCGGCAGCTCCTACAGGTGTACACAAAACACTGTAGGAGCTGCCGAAGGCTGCGATCTTTTGATCTTGCTTTTAGTGCGTACGGGCGACCGCAAACTCGCTCAACTCGACCAGTGCATCGCGGTATTCGCTGGCAGGCAGCGCATCGAGGCACTTGATCGCGCGGGCCACGTAGTCACGGGCCAGTTGGGCGGTGTAATCCAGCGAACCTGAGGCTTCCACGGCTTCGCGGATGCTTTCCAGGTCTTCGATGCCGCCTTTCTGGATCGCCTTGCGCACCAGGGCAGCCTGCTCCGGCGTGCCTTCGCGCATGGTGTAGATCAGCGGCAGGGTCGGTTTGCCTTCAGCCAGATCGTCACCGACGTTCTTGCCCAGGGTTTCGGCGTCGCCTTTGTAGTCCAGCAAGTCGTCGACCAATTGGAACGCCACGCCCAGATGATCGCCGAAGGTGCGCAGGGCTTCTGACTGTTCCGATGTCGCTTCGCAGAGCGCTGCAGCACTGTGTGTCGACGCTTCGAAGAGCATTGCGGTCTTGCCGCGGATGACTTCCATGTAGGTTTCTTCGGTGGTGCTGGCGTCACGAACCTTGGACAGCTGCAACACTTCGCCTTCGGCGATGATGCGCGTGGCTTGCGAAAGGATTTTCATCACCGGCATGGAGCCCAGTTCGACCATCATTTCGAAGGACCGCGAATACAGGAAGTCGCCCACCAGCACGCTAGGGGCGTTGCCCCACATGGCGTTGGCGGTCGAGCGGCCACGGCGCATGCCGGACATGTCGACCACGTCGTCATGCAGCAAGGTCGCGGTGTGCAGGAACTCGATGGTCGCGGCCAGCAGGCGCAGGTCATCGCCTTCGCGACCCAGAGCCTTGCCACACAGCAAAACCAATAGAGGGCGCAGGCGTTTACCGCCAGCCGAGGTAATGTAATCGCCGATTTTCGATACCAGCGGCACTCGGGAAGTCAGCTGCTTCTTGATGATGCCGTCGACGGCGCTAAAATCGTCCGCCACCGCGCGGTAGAAAGCTTGGGGTTGCATCAGCGACAGTTGCTCCAGAAGGGTTGCGCGGCATGCTAGGACCCACGTCGGCGGGTGTCAAGGTACGATGGACGGCCTCTTGCATCGCTCCGGCAGCTTGCGTACAATCGCGCACCCTGAACTTCCTGGGCAGCACCTGCCTTACGCAATTGCAAACAGGCCTTCCAGCCCAATGCAGCCATGCCAGCCAATACCTCTTCTTATAAAGAGCTGGGTGAGCAGGATTATCGGAGAAATACCATGTCGTACGCAGTAATTGTTACTGGTGGCAAGCAATACAAGGTCGCCCCAGGTGAATACCTGAAGATCGAAAAACTGGAAATCGCTACCGGCGTATCCGTTACTTTTGATCGCGTTCTGTTGGTCGCCAATGGCGATG